>DATNFI010000109.1:0-3331 GCA_035606475.1 Mycobacterium sp.
CGACGACATCCTGTCCGCCGCAGCACCGGTACTTCAAGATCGGCCGAGCCGCGCAGCCGGATAGGTCAGTCGGATAGCGGCGGCATTGCCCCTTTGCTGATCACCGACTGCAACTCGACGTACTCGTGCAGACCCTCAGGCCCGAACTCACGACCGATGCCGGACTGCTTGAAACCGCCGAACGGGCTACCGATGTCGAGCGTGTACATGTTGATGCCGTAGGTACCGGCCCGCACACTGGCGGCGACCTCGAGGCCGTGCGCGATGTCGGCGGTCCACACCGACCCGGCCAGCCCGTAGTCGCTGTCGTTGGCGATCCGGACGGCGTCGGCTTCGTCGCGGTAGGTCAGCACGCTGAGCACCGGGCCGAAGATCTCCTCGCGCGCGATCCGCATGTCGTTGGTGACGTCGGTGAACAACGTCGGCCGCACGTACCAACCCTGACCGTGTGGCGCGTCCTCGCCACCGAGGACCATTCGGGCGCCCTCCTTGACGCCGGAGCGGATGAAGTCCTGCACCCGCGCCTGCTGACGCTGAGCGACCAGGGGACCGACATCGGTGGCCTCGTCGGTCGGGTCGCCGACCTGCAGGCCCGACATCATCTCGGCGAGCGCGTCTACCACCTCGTCGCGTCGCCGCTCACTGACCAGGATGCGGGTCTGCGCGACGCAGGCCTGCCCATTGTTCATCAGGCTCGCGGACTTCAGCTCCCGGACCGTCTTGCCGATATCGGCGTCGTCGAGAATGATCGCCGCCGACTTGCCGCCCAGTTCCAGGCTCACCCGCTTGAGTTGTTCGCCGCACAGCGCGGCGATGCGGCGTCCGACCGCGCTCGATCCGGTGAACGAGACCTTGTCCACACCGGGATGGCGCACCAGCGCCTCGCCGACGTCGGTGCCGCCGGGCAGCACCGACACCACACCTTCGGGCAGGTCGAGCTGCTCGATCATCTCGGCCAACCACAAAGCGTCGAAAGGCGTTTCGGGCGCGGGCTTCACGATGACTGGGCAACCGGCGATCAGCGCCGGGATCAGCTTGGGCATGATCAGGAACTGCGGCACATTCCACGGCACGATCGCAGCGACCACGCCAACCGGGGCCCGGTGCAGGTGCACTTCGCCGAGCACACCGTGGCGCCGCTCGGTCCAGGGGAAGTCGCGGGCCACCCCGAGGGTGAGATGAATCATCGACACCGCCGCGGCGGCCTGGCCCAGTCGGCTGAAGCTGCGCGGGGAGCCCATCTCGTCGGTGATCAGGTCTGCCATCTCGTCGAGGTGGCCGCCGTAGATGGTCGCGAGTTGCTCGACCTTGCGCATGCGTTCCTGCGGATCCAGCCGCGGCCACGGACCGTGGTCGAAGGCGTGCCGGGCGGCCGCGACCGCGTCGTCGACGTCCGCGGGAGTCGCCGCGGGAACGTGGCCGATCGACTTTTCGGTGTGCGGGGAGATGACCGTCAGCCGCTGATCGGTGGACGGATCACGCCATCGCCCTCCGATGAAAAGCTGGTCGTAGCAACGGTGGTCACGGGTTTCCGGCATGGGGCACGACCTTTGACAAGGCGATGGCAACTTCGCTATTGATGCTAACATAGCAAAAAAGCCGCGAAGTCTGGTATCGATCCCAACCCAGAGGCGTGAGATGAACACTGACTGGCGCAAGTATCCATTCCGCTTAGTGGACAACGACCGTGCGCTGGACTTCCCGGAAGCCGAAGGCCTGCACGACGACCAGGAGTCTGACACCTGGTTCATCGCCGGCGAACTGACCAGTGCCACCGGCCGCAAATTCGCGTACCTGACCATCTTCAACAAGAACCGCCCCGGCGGCACCATCGTCGCCGACTTCTACACGATGGCGCTATTCGATTGCGACACCGGCGAATACGGCACCTACACCGACTACGACATGCCGCCGAAAAACATGCAACCGGGGGCCCAACCGAAGATGACGATGGCCGCGGGCTACCTCGACATCCGTTATGACAGCGGCGCCGGCCCGGTGGCGTGGACCGCCTGCCGGGACGGCGACGGCGAGCTGCTGCCCTACACCTACCGGGTCAGCCTGCGCGGCATCGATCACGCTGGCCAGCCGATGGAACTGGACCTGGATGTGACACCGACCCGCGCGCCGGTACCCGTCGGTGCGGACACCTACCACGGCGTAATCACCTGCTTCGGCCAGCCCGACACTTACTCGTACTTCCAGACCGGCATGGTCATGAACGGGACGCTGCGCTGGGGTGAGCAACGCGAAGAGGTCAGCGGCACTACGGGACACGTCGACCGGCAGTGGTTCCCAAAGTACGCCGGCGGCGGCGGAACCGAAGGGGACCCGCGGGCCAGGTCGCACGAATGGCGCACGATCAACCTGGACAACGGCATCGACATGAGCATCTGGCACCAGTTCGACCGAACGGACGGCAATGCGCTGCAACCGTTTACGGGTGCGACGGTGAGCTATCCCGACCCGTCGAAGGCCCCGGAATGTGCCGAAGACATCGAGGTGACGGTCAGCAGCTACGTGCGGTGGCCCAACTCGGTTCGGCCGCTGGTTCGGCCGCCGGCGCCGGACCGATTCATGCCCGACCTGCATCGGTTGCGCAGCGCCGCACTGGAATTGGACCTGACCGGTGAGCCGCTGGTGCCGGCGCCGGCGCACGGGCTGCCGATCGAATACATGGAAGGCCCGTATCGCTACCACGGAACCATGCGTGGCGAACCGGTCAGCGGTTTCGCGTTCTACGAGCGATCACTGGCGCTGTATCGGGACTGGGAGCTGATCGACGTGCTGGCGTCCACTGCCGACAACGCGGAGCTCGTCGATCAGGTGCGCCCCCTGCTCGCCTCCGGTAATCGACCGCGGGCGCGAAAGCTGCTTCAGGACAACATTACCGGGTTATCCAGCGACGGTCGTGATGTCGCCGAGACGCTGATCGAGGTGCTGTCGGCCGAGAGCTGACCCGCTGCTCATCCGCCGCCGGGCGGTTCCCAGGCGGATCCACCCGGCGTGCCGACGCACGTCACCGGACCGCCCGAGTTGGAGATGGCAGCGGAACCCTCGGGGCCGCAGGGCATCCCGATCGCAGGCCGGGTGTCCAGGCCGGTCGGCCGCGTCGTGGTTGCCGGGTTCGGCTTCGCCACGGTGGTCTGGGGCGCCGTCGTCTCGGCCCTCGCGGTGGTGGTCGGCGCGGCTTTGGTCGTCGGTGTCACGGTCGTCTTCGGCGCCGCCGTGGTGGTGGCCACGCGTGGGGGAGGAGCCACCGGCGGTGCGGCCGGCGGCGGAGGCGGTGCGATGACGGCGGGCGGCGCGATGAACGCCGGCGCGGTGGTGG
>DATNFI010000110.1:0-15689 GCA_035606475.1 Mycobacterium sp.
GCCGTCGGTTCCGCTCTTGGCGGCCTCGGACAGCGTCTTGGCCGGCACTAACACCGCGGCCTCGACATCGGGTGTCGCGGCCGACCAAGTCAGCTCACGAACAGCCAGCCGGAAGCGGTCAGTGGCAGCCAAAACCACTGACTGACCGGAGATTTCGACCCTGATGCCGGTCAGCATCGGCAGCGTGTCATCGCGGCCGGCGGCGACAGCCACCTGGCCGATCGCCTCGGCGAACACCTCGGCCGACAGCGCGCCGGTCTCATCCGGCAGTGTCGGCAGCGTTGGATAATCCTCCACGGCCATCGTCGGCAGCGAGAATTTTGCACTTCCGCAAGCCAGCGAAACCCTGGTGCCCTCGACCTGCACGTCCACCGGTTTGTTCGGCAGCGCCCGGGTAATATCAGACAGCAGCCGTCCCGACACCAAAGCCGTTCCGGGAGAAGCTATTTCGGCTGCAAGACGGACCTCGGCGGACACTTCGTAGTCGAATCCGGAGATCGTCAAACCCTCGTCAGAGCCGGTCAGCAGCACGCCGGCCAGCACCGGCACCGTCGGCCGGGACGGCAGCGTTCGCGCCACCCACGCCACTGCGTCAGCGAAGTCATCCCGCACCAGGCGGAATTTCAAGTCGGTCAGGCCGACGGCGGTCGTCGCCACGTCCATTGCGTCCCTTCAATCACCTCGAACAGCAAGGCTAACTTCAGCGGCTCGGCCCCTCGTGATCCCCGCTGACAGACGCCCGTGCCCGTATTCATTCCGACGACCGAACCGGCTGTCGAACCACAACCGTAGAGCGTCGGAGGCCATCTTGAAAGCTAATCGGAAGCAGTGCCACGGCGGTCTTTCGACGCAGTGATCCGGGGTGTGGAACGGCTCGTCCCCAACATCCTTTTCTGAAGAAGAAACTAGATAGAGATTTCAATAACAGTAATAAGGCCTGTGCAGATTGTGGACAGCATGGTGTCTGTGCAGCTGAGGATGCCGGCCGGGTTGTGCATGACACGAGGACGGATTGTGTGGTTCGTGTGCAGCGGTTGGGGAGCGGCCGGGGTTGTGGAGGGACCGGGCGTTCAGGGGGCAAGTATGAGCAGCTTGCGCACAGGGGTATGCACAGTCTGCTGCTGTGACTGGTGGTAGCGGCGAGGCAGAAGTTTTTTGAAATTCCACGTGACGAAATGTCGGTTGTGGGCGGCAAAACCCGAAAACGGGTGTGGTTACTGGCCACTCGGCACTGTGGTGCGGTGACGATCAGCGCTTCGAACGCTGACGAATCCGAGTGGTGAGCTCTTTGACGTGATCGAAGACTTCCCGACGCTCGGCCATCTCGGACAGGATTTTCTTCTGCGCGTACATCACTGTGGTGTGGTCACGGCCGAACGCCTGCCCGATCTTCGGCAGCGACAAGTCGGTCAGCTCACGGCACAGATACATGGCGATCTGCCGTGACTGTGCCAGCGCTCGGGTCTTGCCCGGGCCGCGCAGTTCTTCGACCGTGGTGTCGAAGTACTCGGCCGTGGCGGCCATGATCGTCGCGGCGCTGATCTGCATTGTGCTCGCGTCGGCGATCAGATCGCGTAGCACGATTTCGGCGAGGGACTTGTCGATCGGCGCTTTGTTCAGCGAGGCGAACGCGGTGACGCGAATCAGCGCGCCCTCGAGCTCGCGGATGTTGCGTTCGATGCTGCTGGCGATCAGCTCGAGCACATCGTCGGGCACATTGAGCCGCTCCATCTGCGCCTTCTTGCGCAAGATGGCGATACGGGTCTCCAACTCCGGCGGCTGAACGTCGGTGATCAGGCCCCACTCGAACCGCGTTCGTAGCCGATCTTCAAGTGTCGCAAGCTGTTTCGGCGGCCGATCGGAGGAGATGACGATCTGCTTGTTGGCATTGTGCAGCGTGTTGAAGGTGTGGAAGAACTCTTCCTGGATGCCTTCCTTGCCTTCGATGAACTGGATGTCGTCGACCAGGAGCACGTCGACGTCGCGGTAGCTGCGCTTGAAGGCCACTTTGCGGTCGTCACGCAACGAGTTGATGAAGTCGTTGGTGAATTCCTCGGTGGAGACGTATTTGACCCGCATCCCGGGGAAGAGCCGCTGGGCGTAGTTGCCGGCGGCGTGCAGCAAGTGGGTCTTGCCCAGGCCGGATTCGCCCCAGATGAAGAGGGGATTGTAGGCCCGGGCCGGTGCTTCGGCGATGGCCAGCGCCGCCGCGTGGGCGAACCGGTTCGACGCACCGATGACGAAGCTGTCGAAGGTGTAGCGCCGATTCAAGCTGAGGCCCGCTGCGGCGTCGGCGGCCTGGCTGTGTGGCCGTTCGGAGAAATACGACGGCCAGCTCTGGTGTGCGCTGGCGAGCGCCTCGCCGTCTTCGTCGATCTCATCGAGGTCGTCGAGGGCATCGTCGAATGCGGTATTGGCCCGGTCGTCGGGTTCATCGGAAGCCAGGGGAGAGATGCGGACGCCGAGCTCGATCTGCTGGCCGAGCCGGCGGCTGAGTGCATCGGTGATCTGGGTGCGTAGGTGGCGTTCGATTTCGTTCTGCACAAAACTGCTCGGCACGGAGAGTAGTGCGAAACCTTCGACGATCGTCAGCGGCTGCACCAGGTTGAGCCACGCTCGTTGCTGCGGTGTCAGCGGCGAGACGTACGGTTCGCCGTTGAGGGCGCTGTCGTCGGTGGAAAGCTCACCATTGAGTTCCGAGACGACCGCGCTCCAGACCGTCGCGAAGCTTGATCCGGGGTCCTCGGTCAACGACGGGTCCCCCTGAAATGAAGTAAAAGCTCTGCTGATGGTTCCGACAACGAACTGTCCACATCGTTATCCACAGGTGTGGACAGGACAGCGACCAGCGAGCAGCCACTCACCCCTGACAGCTCGCGGGATCGGCGCTCGAGACGGCCAGTAAAACTCAGCTGGCTAGGAGGCCGATCTGCCATCCTTGCTTCGTTGTCTAGCGCCGTTTCAGTGTGAAACAGCACCGACCGAAGCTAACAGTTTTCGTCGCTCCCGGCCAACCGTTCTGCAACATTTGAATGGGTTGTGGAAGATTGCTCGCCGCCGGGGGGCGGGTGTGACGGCAGTGAAGGATCGGGCCGGGGTTCAGCGGCGGTTTCAGTGTGGTTTGACCGGGCGAACGCCGGTCAGTACCCTCATACAGTCGCCCGAAAGTAGGCGATACGGCTGCGATTCGGACAATGAGCCCGCCAGCGCGCGCCGGCTACCAGCAAGACACAAAGCCTATCGAGGCGTCGTGGGTACCTGTATGACCCACCGGCACGGGGGACCGGGTCGGGCGCGATGCCAGATGCAGCAAGGAGAGAGTCGTGGCAAAGGGCAAGCGGACCTTTCAGCCGAACAACCGGCGCCGTGCCCGTGTGCACGGTTTCCGGCTGCGCATGCGGACCCGCGCCGGCCGGGCCATCGTCTCGAGCCGGCGTAGCAAGGGCCGTCGCTCGCTGACTGCTTGATTTCTCATCCCGGTGTAACGGCGGTGCTTTCCGCGCGAAACCGCATGACGCGGTCGACCGATTTCGATGCAACGGTCAGGTGCGGAAAAAAAGCCGTCCAACCGGACATGGTCATCTACATGCGGCGTGCAACCGGCGATCCCAAACTCGGACTGATCGTCTCGCGATCGGTCGGGTCGGCCGTGCAACGACACGGGCTGTCTCGTCGGCTGCGCCATGTAGCACGCGACGTGCTGGCCGGCCTCAACAACTCTGAGCACATCGTGATCCGCGCGCTGCCGAGTAGTCGCGAGGTCGTCTCGGCCCGACTGGCCGAGGAATTGCGCGCCGGATTGCGGCGCATCCAATCGGTGGGACCGAAACGGTGAATGTCATAACGTCACGGATGCGCGGCGCCGAGTCCGCGGTCATACGCGGCGCCATCTTCGTGATCCAGCTGTACCGGCACATGGTATCGCCGCTGCGTTTGCCGACGTGCCGCTTCACCCCGACGTGTAGTCAGTACGCGGTCGACGCGCTGACGGAATTCGGGTTGGCACGCGGTAGTTGGCTGGCGGCCATCCGCCTGGCGAAGTGCGGGCCGTGGCATCGGGGAGGATGGGATCCGATACCCGAGCGCCGTGGAGCCGGGGTCCAAGACTGGGATACCCCAGCGACGCTAGGGAAGAGTGATTCTGTTGTCGTTTGATCCGTTCAGCCTGGACTACTTCTATTACCCGGTGTCGGCGATCATGTGGCTTTGGTACAAGGCGTTCTCGGCCGTGCCGGGGCTGGGCCCGACGAGTTTCCTGTCGTGGACGCTGTCGGTGATGTTCCTGGTCTTCACGCTCCGTGCGATCTTGATCAACCCCTTCGTCCGGCAGATCCGCACGACGCGGCAGATGCAGGAGTTGCAGCCCCAGATCAAGGCGCTGCAGAAGAAGTACGGCAAGGACCGCCAGCGGATGGCGCTCGAGATGCAGAAGCTGCAGAAGGAGCACGGGTTCAACCCGATCCTGGGTTGCCTGCCGATGCTGGCGCAGGTGCCGGTGTTCCTTGGGCTGTATCACGTGTTGCGCTGCTTCAACCGGACCACGACCGGGATCGGCCAGTTGGGGCTGTCACCCGAGCGCAACCGCTCGTTGGGCAACTACGTCTTCAGCGCGCAGGACGTCGGCCATTTCCTGGATGCCAACCTCTTCGGCGCCCCGCTCGGCGCCAGCATGACGCAGCGCGGCGCGAGCCTCGAGGCGTTCCAGGGATTCGACTTCAGCCGGCCCGCGGTCGCGGCGGTCGGCGTGCCGGTGATGATCCTGGCCGGCATCGCCACCTACTTCAACAGCCGCGCGTCGGTGGCCCGGCAGAGTGTGGAGGCCGCGGCCAATCCGCAGACCGCGATGATGAACAAGCTCGCGCTCTACGTCTTCCCGCTGGGGGTCGTCGTCGGTGGACCGTTCCTGCCCCTGGCGATCATCTTCTACTGGTTCGCGAACAACATCTGGACCTTCGGTCAGCAGCACTACGTGTTCGGGATGATCGAACGGGAAGAAGAAGAAAAGAAGCGCGAGGCAATCGAACGCCGGGCGGCCAACGCGCCGGCGCCCGGGGCGAAGCCGAAACGATCCACGGGCAAGGCGAGCGGCAACGGCGACGGCCCTCCTGCCGCCGAGACGCCGGGGCCCGATACCGCCAACCGCGCACCGCGCCCGGGGGCCAAGCCGAAGAAGCGCGGACGCTGAAACACCGTGTCCGGTGATCGAACCGGACACCAGACTTCACCGGGCGAGGCCCGGGACACGGGAAGGGAAGCAGGCAAGAGATGACCGACACCGAAGCAGTGACAAGCGGACAGGACGTGCATGACGAGCCGGCCCACGACGAGTTGGAGGACGCCGACAACGGGTCCGGTCCGGCCGAGGGCGACGGGGAGGGCGACCAGGAAGAGCGACTCGTCGCCGAGGGCGAAATCGCCGGCGACTATTTGGAGGAACTGCTCGACCTCCTCGACTTCGATGGCGACATCGACCTCGACGTCGAAGGCAGCCGCGCAATCGTCAGCATCGACGGCAGCGACGACCTGACCAAGTTGGTCGGCCGCAAGGGCGAGGTGCTCGACGCCCTCCAGGAGTTGACCAGGCTGGCCGTGCATCAGAAGACCGGAGTCCGTAGCCGGCTGATGCTCGACATCGCGAGCTGGCGTCGCCGGCGCCGCGAGGAGCTGGCCGCGCTGGGGGACGAGGTGGCCAAGCGTGTACTCGAAAGCGGTGAGCGTGAAGAACTCGCGCCGATGACGCCGTTTGAGCGGAAGATCGTTCATGACGCCGTCGCCGCGGTCAGCGGGGTGCACAGCGAGAGCGAAGGCGTCGAGCCAGGGCGCCGCGTCGTCGTTCTGGTCGACTGACCGAAGCGGCTAGTTACACCGATGTAGTTCGAGCGCGCCTCGACGGCGAGTACGGACGGGAGGAATGTTTCACGTGAAACATGTCGACTCCCGCGACCCCGGGACACCGCTGGAGTCGACGCCGGACGCCGCGTCCACGATCTTCGGCGACCGGTTGGCTCTCGCCGAGCGCTACGCGGAACTGCTCGCGACGGCCGGCGTGGAGTGGGGGCTGCTGGGCCCCCGCGAAGTCGATCGAATCTGGGATCGGCATCTGCTGAATTGCGCGGCCGCCGCCGAGCTGGTCGAGGCAGGAGAGCGGATCGTCGACATCGGCAGCGGGGCCGGCCTGCCGGGCCTGCCGATGGCGATCGCGAAACCCGGTCTGCGCGTCGTGCTGGTCGAGTCGCTGTTACGGCGCACCGAATTCCTCGGCATGGTGATCGACGAACTCGGCCTCGATGTCGAAGTGGTCCGCGGCCGGGCCGAGGATTCCGAGGTCCGCAGAACGGCCGGCGGAGCTGACGCCGTCACGTCGCGGGCGGTAGCCTCGCTGGACAAGCTCGCCCGCTGGAGCCTGCCGTTGCTACGCCAGGGCGGGCGGCTGCTGGCCATCAAGGGCGAGCGCGCGCCCGATGAGCTGCGGGAGCACCGGCGTGTGCTGACCAAGTTAGGCGCCGTCGATGCCAGGGTGGTGGAATGTGGCGTGAGCCTTCTATCCCCGCCGACAACGGTGGTGGTGGCACGTCGGGCGAAGCCGGAATCGATCCGAAATGCACCGCGCCGACGATCGAACAGGGAGAGCCAATGACCGCGCCGTACGACCCCCTCGGCCCCGCCGGCGGTGTCAGTGTTTCACGTGAAACATCGGACTTGGAAACCCCAATCGGGGCCGCCGCCGAGCGGGCGATGCAAGTGCTTTCCAAGGCCTACCAACCATTGAGCCGGCCCCCGCACCGCCGCCTCTTCACGATCGCCAATCAGAAGGGCGGCGTCGGGAAGACGACGACCGCGGTGAATCTCGCGGCCGCGCTGGCCGTCCAGGGACTCCGAACCCTCGTCATCGATCTCGATCCTCAGGGCAACGCAAGCACCGCCCTGGGCATCTCCGAACGGCACTCCGGAACCCCGTCGTCGTACGAGGTTCTCATCGGCGAGATACCGCTGAAGGAAGCCATGCGGCAGAGCCCGCACAGCGATCGGCTTTTCTGCGTGCCGTCCACCATCGACTTGGCCGGCGCCGAGATCGAATTGGTCAGCATGGTGGCCCGCGAGAATCGGTTGCGCACGGCGCTCGCCGAGCTCGACGGGCTCGATCCAGAAGCGCCCTTCGATTACGTATTCATCGACTGCCCGCCATCGCTCGGCCTGCTGACGATCAACGCGTTGGTGGCGGCGCCGGAGGTGCTGATCCCGATCCAGTGCGAGTACTACGCGCTGGAAGGGGTGTCGCAGCTGATGAACAACATCAATCTGGTGAAGGCTCACCTGAACCCCGGATTGGAGGTCAGCACCGTGATCCTCACCATGTACGACGGGCGAACGAAGTTGGCCGACCAGGTGGCCGACGAAGTCCGCCGCTTCTTTGGTTCCAAGGTGTTGAAGACGGTGATTCCGCGCAGCGTCAAAGTCTCCGAAGCGCCGGGCTACAGCATGACGATCATTGACTACGATCCCGGTTCACGCGGCGCGATGAGTTACCTCGACGCCAGCCGCGAGCTCGCGGAGCGTGGCCTGACAGCTACCGATGGAGGGGACCGCCGATGAGCCAACCGACGCGTAAGAAGGGTGGCCTCGGGCGAGGTCTCGCATCGCTGATCCCCACCGGGCCGGTCGACGAAGAGACCGACCCGGGGCGCATCGGCGGGCCGGGGATGGGAGCCGCGGCCGCCGACGTTCTGATGGGCGGCCCGCCCGCGGCGCCGGTGTCCGACATCGGCGCGGTATACCGCGAAATCGACCCGGCCCACATCGAGCCGAATCCGCGCCAGCCACGCCAGGTCTTCGATGAAGAGGCACTGTCCGAACTCGTGCACTCGATCCGCGAATTCGGCCTCATGCAGCCGATCGTGGTCCGCGACCTCGGTCCGACGGCGGCTCCTCGCTACCAACTCGTCATGGGGGAGCGGCGGTGGCGCGCGGCCCAGTCGGCCGGCATGACAGCCATTCCGGCGATCGTCCGCGAGACCGCGGAGAACAACCTGCTGCGCGACGCCCTCCTGGAAAATATCCACCGGGCGCAGTTGAACCCGTTGGAAGAGGCGGCTGCCTACCAACAGCTGCTCGACGAATTCGACGTCACCCACGACGAATTGGCCGCCCGGATCGGTCGGTCCCGCCCACTGATCTCCAACATGATCCGGTTGCTGCGGTTGCCGATCGCTGTCCAGCGCCGGGTGGCCGCGGGTGTACTGTCGGCCGGTCATGCGCGGGCGTTGCTGTCGCTTGAGGCCGGAGCGGAAGCGCAAGAGGCACTTGCCGCGCGGATTGTCGCCGAAGGATTGTCGGTCCGGGCGACCGAAGAGGCGGTCACCATCGCGAACCGCAGCGAGCCCAGCAAGCCGTCGGCGCCGAAACGCAAGCCGATCCAGATGCCCGGGCTGCAAGATATCGCCGAGCAGCTCTCGAGTTCGTTCGATACCCGCGTCACGGTCAGCCTGGGCAAGCGCAAAGGCAAGATCGTGGTCGAGTTCGGCTCGGTGGACGATTTGCAGCGCATTGTCGACTTGATGAACTCGTCGAAAAGCTGACCGGCTACACCAGCCCGTTACGTCACTGTGACATTGCGCCGGATCAGGCCGTGCTGAAATGCTGAAAACTGTCGAATCAGGTTGTCCGCGAGGCGATTTCGCGCCGAGCGTTCGGCCGGGCGGCGCGGGGGCCGGGGGCGCGTCCGAAATCGTCCGCCGGCCGCGGTTCGGCCAGCCGGAGGCGGGTTCGCGCGGGTATCGCGGCCGTCGGCAGCGGGGTACGCTCGGCTGCGGGGAAGACGGGCCACCAATGGCCGCCCCCCACGGAGGCCCAGGAGTCTAGTGTCTGCTCGAATCGCGCCGCTGCGCCTCGAAGCTTTCGATCAGCTTCCAAAGCACGCGCGCCGCTGCGTCTTCTGGGAAGTCGATCCCGCGACGCTCGGTCAGCAAGATCAGCTCGCCGACCCGGAATTCGAAAAGGAAGCGTGGCTGTCGATGGTCATGCTGGAGTGGGGATCGTGCGGACAGGTCGCCACCGCGGCGCCGGCCGATTGCGACGAGGGGGAGTCGGCCTGCCTGGGCTACGCCTTCTATGCTCCGCCGCGAACCGTGCCGCGCGCCCACCGATTTCCCACTGCGCCGGTGTCACCCGACGCCGTGTTGTTGACCTCGATGCGGGTCGAGCCGGGCCCGGCCGCTGACGAGCTGCCCTACAGCCTCGTCGCACGAGTGGTCGACGAATTGGTCCGCCGCGGTGTGCGAGCGCTGGAAGCATTCGGCCGTACCGACAAGGTTGCGGAGTTGGCCAGTCTGCAGAACGTCGACCCCGAGCTGATGCCGGTGCTCGAAGTGCTGGGGGATTGCTCGGCCGAGCAGTGCGTGATCGACGCCGAGTTCTTGCTCGACGTGGGATTCGTTGTGGTGGCGGCACATCCGTATTTCCCGCGGCTGCGGCTCGAGCTGGACAAGGGCCTGGGCTGGAAAGCCGACGTCGAGGCCGCGCTGGAAAGGCTGCTGGAGAGCGCGTCGCTGCAACAGCCGGTGGCCGCCGGAGCGCCGGCGGCGTCGTCGGGCTAGGAGCCGCTGGCGCGACCGGCCTGCTCCACGGCCAACTCGTGGGCGAGCAGCTCGGCGAACGTGAAGGTGCCGGTGGGCCGGTCGTTCTTGCCGAGCAGGTAGAGCCGCTTGACCGCCGCCAGGATCCCCTCGGCGATCGCGTCGCGGGCCTGCGTGGTGGTCAGCATCGCGCGATCGCGCGGGTTGGAGATGTAGCCGACGTCGACCTGCACGGTCGGCATCCGGGTCAGCCGCAGCAGATCCCAGGTGCGGCCGTGGGTGCGGCAATCCCGTAAACCGGTGCGCGCCACCACTTCTCGCTGAATGAAGTCGGCGAGATTACGGCCGATGGTCGACACTGAACCATGCGAGTTGCCGAAGTGGAACGAGGCGACCCCACCGGCCGATGGGCTGGCTTGGGTCTCACAGCGCAGGCTGATCATCAGGTCGGCGCCGACGGCGTTGGCCGTCGCGGCACGCTCGTGGTCGGATGGGCTGCGGTTGGTAGGCCGGGACAGGAACGTCTCCATGCCGATCGCGGTCATCCGGCCTTCGAGCCGACTTGCCAAGTCCCACAAGATATCTGCTTCACTGATCGGCCCGGCCGGCCCGTGTGCGATCAGACCGTGGTCGTTGCCGCCGCGGCCCGGGTCGATGATGATCCGCTTGCCCGACAGCCGGGGTCCGGATCGGCGCACCAGTTCCTCTTCGCGGATCGCGTGCAGCGAGCCGCCCGTCACGCGTGAACTCAGAAAATACAAGGAGCGCAACGTTTCTGGGCCGCAGATGCCGTCGGCATACAGTCCGTACTCGCGTTGGTAGGACATCAGACCGTTGTGGGTCTGCAAGCCGAAGTACCCGTCGACGAGACCGGTGTAGAAGCCGAGATCCTGCAGCCGGGCTTGCAGCGTCGCGACGTCGTCGCCGTACATCGGCGCACCGAACTGGTGGTGCAGGGTACGGGCGCCCAATCGGTACGACGCTTCGCGCAGGGCGCGGTTGGTGGCTTCGCCGACAATGCCGTCGACAAGAAGTCCACGATGCTGCTGAAATGCGCGAACCGCGTGGTCGAGCGTGTCGTCGAAGACATCGACCGCGACGTGGCGCCCGGTGCTGAGGTCGGTGTCGTCGCCGTCCAAGTGGCCGAGCGCGACCAGCGACGCGCGGATCTCGGTGACCGCAGCGCTACGGTCACCGCGGCGCAGCTGATCGCCGTCGCCGCCGTGCGGTCTCGACATTGCAAGGCCTCCGGTGAGCCGTGTGAGCAGCCCTGCCGTTTATTGACAGGCTTGGCGGTATTGTCTCAGACCCCAGCGATTTAGGGAAAACGCCAGGCAGAGCGCGGCGACTTTTAGCGAACTAGGCGAGGCCCGGAACGGCGTCGGAAAGCTCACGCAGCAGCGCCGCTTTACCCTTGGCGCCGACGATGCGTTTGACCGGCTCGCCGTCCTTGAACAAGATCAGCGTCGGGATCGAAACCACGTCGAAGTTGCGGGCGGTCTCGGGGTTCGCGTCGACGTCGAGCTTGGCGACGGTCAGCTGATCGCCGGCATCCGCGGCGATCTCTGCGAGTACCGGCGCGACCATCTTGCACGGACCGCACCACGTAGCCCAAAAGTCAACCAGCACAGGCGTTTTGCTGGACAGCACGTCGCTGTTGAATGACGCGTCGGATACATCCACGGGCGCCCCGGCGGAATCGGTTTGTGTCATTGCAGGTACTCCAATCAGAGGGTCGCTGTCGCCGGTTCGCCGGCGGGTTTGGTCTGGGTGCGTTCGCCCGGCTTCGCGTGTTCGGCCAGCCAGCGCTCGGCGTCGATGGCGGCCGAACAGCCGGTGCCGGCGGCGGTGACCGCCTGCCGGTAGGTGTGGTCGACCAAGTCGCCGGCGGCAAACACACCGGCGACCGAGGTGTAGGTGGTGCGACCCTGGACCAGCACATAGCCGTCCTCGTCGAGGTCGACCTGGCCGCGCACCAGCTCCGACCGGGGGTCGTGGCCGATGGCGACGAACACCCCGGTCACCGGCAGGGTCGATTCCTTGCCGGTCACGGTGTCGCGCAGTTTCAGGCCGGTCACGGTGTTCTCGCCCTCGACGGAGACGACCGCGCTGTTGGTCACGAAGGTGATCTTGTCGTTCGCGCGGGCCCGATCGAGCATGATTTTCGAGGCGCGGAACTCCTCGCGGCGGTGTACCAGCGTGACGCTGCGGGCGAACTTCGTCAGGAAGGTGGCCTCTTCCATCGCCGAGTCACCGCCGCCGATCACGGCGATGTCCTGGTCCTTGAAGAAGAAGCCGTCGCAGGTGGCGCACGAGCTCACGCCGCGGCCGAGCAACTCCTGCTCACCGGGCACGTGCAGGTAGCGGGCCGCGGCACCCATGGCCAGAATCACGGCGTGGGCTCGCAGCGTCTCGCCTTCGGACGTGGTGACGGTTTTCACCGGGCCGCCCAGCGACACCGACTCGACGTCTTCCATGCGCAGGTCGGCACCGAACCGCAGCGCCTGCTCGCGCATCTCGTCCATCAACGCGGGGCCCTGGATGCCCTCCCGGAACCCGGGGTAGTTCTCCACCTCGGTCGTCGTCATCAGGGCACCACCGAACGAGGTGCCCTCGAAGACCACCGGCGCCAATTGTGCACGGGCGGCGTAAAGCGCCGCGGTGTAACCGGCGGGTCCGGATCCGATGACAATGACGTCATGAACGGTTGAGGAACTCATTCCAGCCTTTCCCATATGTGGAACTCGTGCACTGGAACGCCAGGGTAGGCGGTGCTGTTCCCGCGAACTTTACGGACGGTGCACAGTCCTGTCAGCCGACAGGCCGGTGTTGGCCGAGCTGCAGGTCGGCGCCACCGCGAGCGCCGCGAACGCGTCCGGTGTATCGCCGGCCAGCACCAGCAGAACGGCCGGGTGGCCGACGATCTCGATCGGGCGCGCGCCGAGCACGCGGGTGTTCGCCGGATACCCCAATCCGGCCAGGCAGGAGGCGCGGCGGCGGGGGTCGGACAGCGGCCCGAGGTCCGGCTCGCGATCCAGCAAATCAAGGATCTGCTGGTCCGAAAGCGGAATCGCCGGGGGCGGGCGGGTCACGGTGATGTGTTCGATGGTGGTGGGCCGGCTCGGCATCGGCTCTGGCGGTGTGATCAGCGCCCGGGTCCCCAGCCAGGCCGCGACGGCCACCGCGGCCAGGCCCACCGCCGCCACCGTCATTCGCGCCGGGCGGGGGAGGCGCCCGCGCTGCACCGAATGCGCGGCGCGCAAGTTGGCCGCAATGCCGTCGACAACCGCGGGATCGACCGGCGGCGCCGACGACTCGTCGGAGCCCAGTGCGGCGACCTCGCGCCGCACCCGGTTCAACGCCTGCAGCGTCTGCTGGGCGTCGGGGTCGGTGCGGACTCGTTTGCGCAGCCGCGCCGCAGTGTCGTCGTCGAGCAACCCGGCCTGCAGGTCGGCGAGGACTTCTGCGGTCAGCGGCGGATCGCCACCCTCGTCCGGCTCAACTCCGTCCATCCGCTCCAGTGTCCGGCATCGGGCGACGGCGCGGCTAGCCGGCCGGTCGAGGGCTCTCGGTGTGCAGGTAGCCGAGGATCGCGGCCAGGCGGGCCCGGGCGCGTGCACAGCGACTCTTCACCGTCCCCTCGGCGACGCCCAGCAGACGCGCGGTGTCGGCGACCGAATAACCGTGCATGTCGACGGCGACTACCGCCGCGCGCTGCTCGACGGGCAGCCGCAACAGCGCCCGCTGCACCGCGATCGCGGTCTCGACCTGCGCGGTTCGATCAGGTACCGGGTAGACGTCGTCGAGGACGGTGGTCGCGTGAGTTTTGTTGCGGCGCAGGCGATCCAGGCAGGCGTTGACGACGATGCGATGCAGCCAGCTGCTCACCGCGGCATCGTGGCGAAACGAGCCGGCGCAGCGGTGCGCCGACGCCATCGCGTCCTGCAGCGCATCTTCGGCGTCCTCGGTGCAACGACTGGTCAGCCGCGCGACACGATGCAGTTGCCGATGGTGGCGGTAGAAGAGTTCCTCGAACGCGAAGCGGTCTCCGGCGACGTGCGCCGCCAGCAGTTCAGCGTCGCTGCGTTGTCCGGGACGTCGATGCCGAACCTTCGTGGGGCCCACCCGCCGGACAGTAATCAATCGCCCGCACGCGGGCACTTCACTTGGGGTTCCCTGTCAGGACTTGGCTTGGACGGTGACTTCGGAGAGGCTGGCGCGGCTGACCCCGTTCTCGGTGCCGAGCGTCGAAATCCATACCAGCACATACTTAGTCGGCGACGACGCGTTGACCTGAATGGTGTTGTGCCCCGGGTGCATTGGCATCGGCTGGCTCAGTACCGCGGTGTCCTCGAGCTTGCCCGGCGTGGCCGTCGACGACGAGCGGATCTGGATCTTGGTCCCGTTGCCGGCCAAGTCGACGTTGACCGCCCCGACCACGGTGGGTTGGGGCAGCTGCAGCATCAGGCCGACGCCGCTCTTGAAGCCCGGGAACGGCACCGGGTCGTGGTAGGTATCGGTCTCCCACGCGGTGCCCGGGCTGCCGTCGATCGCGAGCGCGGCCGAGGCGGGGTTGTCGGCTTCGCCGCCGGGGGAGTACACCGTCGCGGCGACCGGCTTGACGAGGCTGCCCGCGGCCACACCGGAGCTCGAGCTGGTCGACGGCCCGTTGAGGCCCAGCTGGTCTTTGTCGAGGCTGCCGACGTCGCTGAACATCTTGCTCAGCACCGAGGCCAGCACCAGCAACGCGACCACGATCACCGCGGCTCCGGCCCCGACACCGATGGTGACGGCCCGACGCCGACGCGCTCGTGCCTGCGCCTCGTCCGTCTCCGCGGGGCGGCTGCGCTCGGGCCGCTCGGGCGCCGGCGGCGGCGCGTCCTCCTTGATCGGGGCGAGCAGTTCGGTCCGGTCCGCGACCACGGTGGCTTGCTGTAGGAGGTTCAAAAGCGTTGCCGCGCTGCGTATCCCGCCGTCGAGTTGGATCGAGTGGGTGGCGGCAGCGGAGATCTGGAAGGGGATGTCTTCGTCGATCGAACTGGGGTCCAGGGCACGGCCGGCCGAATCGCGTGGCGCCGGGGCCATTCCGCTGGGCTCACCGGACTCCGGCAGCGGCCATCGGTTGACCAGCAGGGCATACAACGCGGCGCCGATGCCGCGGATGTCGTCCTCCGGGCTGATGGTGGGCATCGTCGCCGGGAAGGCCAGCACCACGTCACCCTCGATGCTGACCCGCACCCGGCCGGGATGGTCGATCGACAGGACGACGCCGGCGTGGTGCGCGGCCTCAGCCGCAGCGGCCAGCGTCTGCATCGCGCGCGATGCGCCCGCGGCCGACGGTGAGGTGTCGGCAACCTCCTGCAACGAGCCGCCCCGGACCCATTCGCTGACGACGAGTCCGCCGGTGCCGGTGTGGACCACGTCGAGGATGCGGGCGATCCCCAGCTTGTCGATGCGGCTCAGCTTCATGGTGCGAGCCAGGATCTCGCGGATCTGCTCGTCGGGCAGAGCGCCGTCGGGATCCACGAAGGTCAGCGCCACCTGCCGGTTCAGCGCGGTGTCCAGCGCCTGCCAGAACTGCAGGTGCGGCGCGCCGCCGTGGAAGACCAGCAACCGGTATCGACCGCGGGCGATGCTGGCGCCCGGCACCAGGTGTTGCTCATCGGGCGGCGCCGCCGACTCGGCGTCATCCGGCAGCGGGGCGCCGGCGTCGAAGGCAGTGGTCTCGAGATCGGTGTCGGACGATTCGCCGTTGGCGGGGGCGGCGTCACCCGGTGCGGCAACCGTGCCGACTTGGAGGTCGGTGGGCACGTCGGGATGGAAGTCGTCGGCCACCGGCGACGATGCGGGCGGCGCAGCTGTCCGCGGAGGAGCCGGAAAGTCAGATTCGGCCGAGCCAGGCGGTCCAGTCGGCGACGAGGGCAAGTCGGAAACAGCTTTTACCGAGGCGCTGTCCGATGAGCCGTCGTTCATCTCCGCTCCTCTCCCCAGCCCCTTCCCGGTCGACTCTCCCGGGTGTCCGCCCCCAAGGGGTTCCACCCCCGTATACCCCACCGGCGCAGCGGGAATCCTGTGCTCAGGGTACGTGACGATGCTGGGGCGCAACAGCTGATCGCG
>DATNFI010000111.1:0-12635 GCA_035606475.1 Mycobacterium sp.
CACCATCCGTCGATCCGTGCGGTGGCCTACGAATTGCAGGTCGAATCGGATCGCGCCGACCTGCATCGACGCGCCGCGGACGCAATCGCGGCACGTAACCAGTCGTCGGGCGATGAAAATGCCGCCCTGATCGCCGAGCACCTCGAGGCGGCAGGCGACGGGCACGCCGCCTACCGCTGGCAAGTGCGGGCCGCAACCTGGGCGACCAACCGAGATATCGCCGCGGCTTGGCGCAGTTGGGAGCGCGCGCGGACGATCGCCGACGCCCTTCCCGCCGATGACCCCGACCGGGCGGCCATGCGCATTGCTCCTCGCACCATGTTGTGCGGCATCGCCTGGCGCGTCCACGAACACGACACGGGCGCCCGCTTTGAAGAACTGCGTGAATTGTGCGCTGCGTCCGGGGACAAGGCCTCGCTGGCCATCGCCATGTCGGGGCGAGTGATGGACCAATTGCATCAGGCCCGGCTGCGGGAAGCGTCGGAGCTGGCATCGGAGGCGATGGCCCTGATCGAGTCGATCGAGGACCCGAATTTGACGGTGGGCCTGGCCCTCGCGTCGATCTACGCCAGAGCTAAAAGCGCCGAGTGGCCCGACGCGCTGCGGTGGTCGCAGCTGGTGATCGACGTGGCCGACGGTGATCCCGCAAAAGGCAACTTCATCATCGGCTCGCCGTTAGCGCTCGCCTTCACGACGCGGGCAACGGCCAGGTATTGCCTGGGACTTCCGGGTTGGCGCGACGACCTGCGGCAGGGCCTCGCCATGGCCCGCAGCACCGATCCGATGTCCTACGCCACGGTTGTCACCTACGCCTACTCCGCGGCAATACCGCCGGGCATGCTGAGACCCGACGATCGCGCGATGGGTGAGATCGAGGATGCCCTGCGAATTGCCGAGCAATCGGGTGACGATGTCGCGGTCGCCATCTCGCGGATGACGCTGGGCATTGCGCTGGTGCACCGCCAGACCAACGCCGAGCGCGAGCGGGGACAGCAAGTCCTGACCGAGGTCCGTGAAGTGTTTGTGCGTCGGGGGTTCTTCCTGGCCGAGTTACCTATCGTCGAGGTCTGCCTGGCTCGTGAGAAGGCTCAACGCGGAGACCGCGACGGCGCCATACCGCTGCTGCGCGCGGCCGCAGACGGCCAGTTCCCCGAGGGACGGCTGCTCGGGTGGGCCATTCCGGCGACCGGTGTGCTGGTGGAGACGCTGCTCGATCGTGGGGCCGAAAGTGACTTGGTTGAAGCCGAATCCGCGATCACGCGATTGGCGCAGGCCCCGATCGAGCGACTGGCGGCCGCGACCGACGGCGGCTTCGCGGTGCGCGATATCTGGCTGATGCGGCTGCGGGCTCTGCTGGCGCGGGCCCACGGAGATGCCGCGTCCTACGCGCGCTTACGGGATGGCTACCGCGACATGGCGAAAGCGCTTGGCTTCGAGGGCCATATCGAGTGGGCCGAAGCGATGCCGCAGCACCTGCGTTGAGGCAACCGGCTCCCGAATAGCCGGCCTCGCTGCCTCGTCGTGCAGGCCGAACCGCTTCTCGGCTGCTACCGGCGCCGGCCTCGCCGCGATGACGGGGCCGAGCGGCCCGATTCCAGTCGGCACGTCTACCGTTGGGTGACTTGCGGGTGTACAGGCGGTAACGAAACAGGGCCCGTCGCCGAGAGAGTGAGAGGGCCGGTTTCCGACAAGGCCCCGAGTTCAACACCGATGAGGGGAAGAGAAGCCGATGACTACGCACCGCTCACTAACTGCGCTCGCCGTTTTCACGATGGCCGGCGCCGCGTTGCTAAGTAGCGCAGGGGTCGCGAATGCCAGCCCGCAAGACGATGCCTACCTGGCCGCGTTGCGGGGCGTCGGCCTTACGTGGACACCCGGCACGGAGGTGGGGCTCATTCAAGAGGCACACGACGTCTGCTCCAACCTCACCTGGGCCTGGACCCCCCAGCAGATTGCAAACGACCTCGAAGCGCGCCTCGGCGCGCAAGGTGTCACGGGGCGGGAAGCCGCCACCATGGTCAACGCGGCGCACCGGATCTACTGTCCTGGAAACGTTTGCGACGCCCCCGTGCTGTGTACGTAAGCGGGCTCGCGTCAACCGAGGCAATACAAGTCACCGAGTGCGCCGTCAGGGTTTCGAACCCCGGACCCGCTGATTAAGAGTCAGCTGCTCTACCAACTGAGCTAACGGCGCGTGCGTCCTGCTGGACCGCGTTTGAGACAATAACAGTCATTCCGTCGACGGACGAAATCGTCGCGCGTGGGATTGATCGGTGATGACCGTGACAGTCGTCCACGTCCTAGAATACTCCGCAGTAACATACGGTTGCTTGTCTCGAGGGGAAACGCGCAGGTGGCAGGTCGCTTCAATAGGCTTCAGCACGGAAGCCGGCGGTGGCTGGCTGCGCTGATGGTGCCGCTCGCCGTGTTCGGCGCCGGAGCGTGCAGCGGCAATGGCAGGGCTCCGGAGCCCAAGGCCATCATGGACAAGGCCACGCCGTTCAGCGACCTGCTCGTTCCCAAACTCACCACGTCGGTCACCGACGGCGCGGTCGGCGTCGCGGTCGACAGCCCGGTGACGGTGAGCGCGGACGATGGCGTGCTGGCCTCGGTGGCAATGGTCAACGAAAACGGTGGGTCCGTCGTGGGCCAGCTCAGCCCCGACGGCGTGCACTGGTCGACCACCGAAAAGTTGGGCTACAACCGGCTTTACACGCTCACCGCCAAGGCACGCGGTCTGGGCGGCATGGCGACTCGCCAGCTGTCATTTCAAACCCATTCGCCGCACAACCTGGCGATGCCGTATCCCAGGCCGATCGACGGTGAGGTCGTCGGCGTCGGCGAGACGGTCGCGGTTCAGTTCGACGAGAACATCGCGAACCGCCAAGCCGCCGAGAAGGCGATCCGCGTGACCACGGATCCGCCCGTCGAGGGTGCCTTCTACTGGCTGAATAATCGCGAAGTTCGTTGGCGCCCTGAGCATTTCTGGAAGCCGGGAACCAATGTCGATGTCGCGGTGAACACCTACGGGGTCGACCTCGGTGACGGCGTGTTCGGCCAGGACAACGCGCACACCCACTTCACCATCGGCGACGAGGTCATCGCGACGGCCGACGACAACACCAAAATGGTGACCGTCCGCGTCAACGGCGAGGTCGTCAAGACAATGCCGACGTCGATGGGCAAGGACAGCACCCCTACGGCGAGCGGAACCTACATTCTGGGTGTGCGATTCGCGCACATGATCATGGATTCGTCGACCTACGGAGTACCGGTCAACTCGCCCAACGGATATCGCACCGAGGTGGATTTCGCCACCCAGATGTCCTACAGCGGTGTCTTCGTGCACTCGGCCCCATGGTCGGTGGGTGCCCAGGGGCACACCAACACCAGCCACGGCTGCCTCAACGTGAGCCCGAGCAACGCGCAATGGTTCTTCGAACACACCAAGCGCGGTGACGTGGTCGAGGTGCTCAACACCCTCGGACCACCACTGTCGGGCACCGAAGGCCTCGGCGACTGGAACATCCCGTGGGATCAGTGGCACGCCGGCAACGCCAAGACGTGACACTGGCTCGCAACGGCACAGTCGTTATCCGGCAACCTTATTCGGGCTCAGTTAAGCGCCTGGACGTTTAACACGCCGACTCGATCACTCATCCACGCAGGCGAGTGGTTGCGCTCGTAACCTTGTTGGTATGAGTGAAACTCACAACCAGCCGGAGGCGGCGGCCCAGCGCAGCCGTCTGGCCGCAATAGGCGGCGTCGTGCTGTGGCAAGTGGTCGGTGCCGCCGCCGGCGCCGTCAGCTACGCGGCCGAGGCCGGCGGATTCGAACTCGAGATGCGCAGAGCCGCCCTGCGCGCCCAGCGGTAGCACTCAACGCCGAGCGCATGGCGCCCATGTGGGGTGACTGACGGGACTCGAACCCGCGACATTCAGGATCACAACCTGACGCTCTACCAACTGAACTACAGCCACCATTGCCGCCCCGCGAGAAGCAGCGTCGTCGATCTTAGCGGCTCGGGTCCTCGGCGGCCGAATCCGTTTCCTCCGGCGCGGCCGAGTCAACCCCGAGCTCGTCGGCCACGGCGGAGATCTCGCTGGTCGTGGGCCCGGGCGGCGGCACGAATGCGGTGCCCCGGTAGTACTTCAACTCGCGGATGGATTCGTGGATATCGGCCAGCGCGCGGTGCGCGAGGCCCTTGGACGGCTGGCCGTAGTAGATCCGCGGATACCAGCGGCGGCAGAGCTCTTTGATCGAGCTCACATCGATCATCCGGTAGTGCAGAAACGTGTCCAGAGTCGGCATGTCGCGAGCGATGAAGCCGCGGTCGGTGGCGATCGAGTTGCCCGCCAGCGGCGCCGTTTTGGCCTGCTTGACGTGTTGACGGACGTAGTCGAGCACGGCGGCCTCGGCGGTGGCGAGATCCACGGTGGACGCCCGCACCTCTTCGATGAGCCCCGAGCGAGCGTGCATCTCGGCGACGACGTCGACCATCGAGTTCAGGTCGGCATCATCGGCGTGGATCACCATGTCAAGGCCGTCGCCGAGGATATTCAAATCGCTATCGGTCACCAGGACGGCGATTTCGATCAACCTGTCCGAGGCCAGATCCAGGCCGGTCATCTCGCAGTCGATCCACACCAGTTCGTCCCGCACAGCGTTCACATTAAGCAAAGTGGGCTGGCGGGGCTGCAGCTACCCCGCCCGAGCGCGACAGCCAGTAAGGTCGTGCGTGATCTTCGACCACCGCAACTCCGGGAGAGGCAAGGGTCTAATGAGCGCTGAATCAGCAGCCCCCGCACAGCAGATCGCGGCCGGTTACGCCGTCGGGGGGCAGGCTCTGGAACTCGGCACAGTCGTCGTCGACGGCAAGACGGACCCGGCTGCGCAGATCCGAATCCCGCTGGCAACCGTCAACCGACACGGCCTGGTGGCCGGCGCGACCGGCACCGGCAAGACGAAGACGCTGCAGGTGATCGCCGAGCAGCTTTCGGCGGCGGGCGTTCCGGTGCTGATGGCCGACGTGAAAGGCGACCTGTCCGGCCTGTCGCGACCCGGAGAGAGCAGCGACAAGATCAGCGCGCGCGCCAAGGAAATCGGTGATGACTGGCAGCCGAGCGGCTTTCCGGTGGAGTTTCTTTCACTGGGCACCAAGGGAATCGGTGTGCCGGTGCGTGCGACGATCGCCAGCTTCGGCCCCATTCTGCTGTCAAAGGTGTTGGGCCTCAACGCTACTCAAGAGTCGACCCTGGGCCTGATTTTCAAGTGGGCGAATGACCAAAAACTCGAACTGCTCAATCTAGCGGACCTACGCGAGGTTATCGGCTACCTGACGAGCGACGCGGGCAAGGCCGAACTGAAAACGCTGGGCGGTGTGTCAGCGCAGACCGCTGGGGTGATCCTGCGGGCGCTGGTCAATCTGGAAGGTGAAGGCGGGGACACATTTTTCGGTGAGCCGGAACTGGACCCGAACGACCTCTTGACGGTCGATGGCGGCCACGGCCGGATTTCGCTGATCGAGCTCGGCGACCAGGCCACCCGACCGGTGCTGTTCTCCACCTTCTTGATGTGGGTGCTGTCGACGCTGTTCAAGTCGCTGCCCGAAGTCGGTGACGTCGACAAGCCCAAGCTGGTGTTCTTCTTCGACGAAGCCCACCTGCTGTTCGCCGACGCATCGAAAGCATTTCTGGACCAGGTCGAGCAGACCGTCAAGCTAATCCGCTCCCGCGGGGTGGGCGTGTTCTTCTGCACCCAACTGCCAACCGACATACCCAACTCGGTGCTGTCTCAGTTGGGTGCGCGAATCCAGCATGCGCTGCGCGCATTCACTCCCGACGACCAGCAAGCGCTGACCAAAACCGTGCGCACCTATCCGAAAACCGATGTCTACGACCTCGCTTCGGCGCTGACATCGCTCGGCATCGGCGAGGCGATCGTCACCGTGTTGTCGGAGCGGGGCGCGCCGACACCTGTTGCGTGGACTCGGCTGCGGCCACCGCGCTCGTTGATGGCGGCCGTCGGCAACGATGCGATCAGCTCCGCGGCGAAATCAAGTCCGCTGGAACAGAAATACGGCAAGACCGTGGACCGCGAATCGGCGTACGAGAAGCTGCAAGCCAAAAAGGCTGAAGCCCAGGCGAATCAGCCGGCCCCAACGGGAAAGAACGCGCCCGAGGCCGCGAAGAAGCCCGGCTGGTTCAGCCGATTCGTGAACAGCCGTGGCTTCCAGACTTTCCTCAAGGCGCTGGGAACCGAGCTGATTCGCAACATGTTCGGCGGCGGCAGCAAGCGTCGGCGGTAGGTTAGCCGCCGCCCATCTTCTTGTAGAAGCGTCCGACAATCGGCGCAACGATCGCGCGCGGTGAATACTGGCTGGCCGCCGACATCGCCTTGGACGTCACTCCGGGTACGATGCGCATCTTGTTGCGCGCCAATGCATCCAGTGATTTCTTCGCGGTGTATTCGGTGGAGATCCACAAAAAGTTGGGCACCAGCTTCTCGACGATCGATGCGTCGGCCGGGCCCGGCAACTCCGAGCGCACCGGGCCGGGGGCCAAAACCGTCACGTGCACACCGGTTTTGCGCAACTCACCACGCAGCGACTCGCTGAAGGTGTTCGCGAACGCTTTCGTCGCGGCGTAGGTCGCGTTGTAGGGGATCGGTGAATTGCCCGCAGCCGAACCGGAAATCAAGATGCCGCCGGCCTTGCGCGCGAGCATTCCCGGCAGCACCGCCAACACCATGTCGTGCACCGCGACAGCATTCAGCTGAACCTGCGCACGCTCGACTTCGGGGTCGAGTGTGGAAACCGGCCCGAACGTGGCCGTTCCGGCATTGGCGCACAGGATCGAGATGTCCCGGGTCGCCAGCTCGTCGATGAGCTTGGCGCGGTCGGCGGGGTCGGAGAGGTCGGCAGGGCGCACTTCGACGGTGACGCCGAACTTTTCGCTCAGGGTGCCGGCCAACGCATTGAGCAGATCTTCGCGCCGCGCCGTGATGATCAAACTGTGGCCGCGAGCGGCCAATTCGGTGGCCAGTGCGGCGCCAATGTTTTGTGAAGCTCCGGTGACAACTGCGCGAGCGTCGGGACTGGGGGCGGGTACCGGCATGCGCCAATGGTAGACAGACCAACGATGCCTGAATCCAGCAGTCACGTTTCGCACGGCACCAAGCGGTCTCAAGCCGTGGCGTGGGCGCTTTGGGACACCGGCTCGGCGGGCGTCAGCGCCGTCGTGGTCACGTTCGTGTTCTCGGTGTATTTGACCGGTGCCGTCGGCAAGGGTCTGCACGGTGGAACCCCGCCGGCGAGCTGGCTGGGCCGGGCCCTGGCGATCGCCGGGCTCACCATCGCGGTGCTGGCGCCGGTCATCGGAGTCTGGGTCGAGGACCCTCGGCGGCGGCGTCTCACCCTGACCATGTTGACCGGGCTGGTGGTCGGGTTGGTCAGCGCAATGAGCCTGATCCGCGAGCGCCCCGAGTATCTGTGGGCGGGTTTGGCGTTGCTCGCGGTGGCCGCGGCGTGTGGCGACCTGGCCAGCGTCCCGTACAACGCGATGCTGCGCCAACTCACTACGCCGCAGAATTCCGGGCGGATCTCCGGCTTCGGCCTGGCGGCCGCGTTCGTCGGCAGCGTCGGGCTGTTGCTGGTCGTCTATTTCGGCTGCATCGACGGCAAGGGCCCCACCCGCGGATTCCTGCACCTGCCGGTCGGCGACGGGATGAACGTCCGGATCGCGATGCTGGTGGCCGCCGGGTGGTTCGTGACGTTCGCGACGCCGCTGCTGCTCACCGCGCACAGCCTGCCGTCGTCGAATGAAGCCCGCCCCACGCACAGCGCACTGGGCGGCTACCGCAAGCTCTGGCAGGACCTGGTCGGGGAGTGGCACCGCGACCGCAACCTGGTCTATTACCTGTTGTCTTCGGCGATCTTTCGGGACGGCCTGGCCGGTGTGTTCACCTTCGGCGGGGTGCTCGGGGTCAACGCCTACGGGATTGCACCGGATGACGTGCTGATCTTCGGCGTGGCCGCCAGCGTGGTGGCGGCGGTGGGCGCCGTCTTCGGTGGCTTCCTCGACGACTGGATCGGCTCCAAACCGGTCATCCTCGGGTCGCTGGCGTCCATCATCGTCGCTGCGTTGGCCATGATGGCGATGTCGGGGCCGCGCGCGTTCTGGGCCACCGGGCTGCTGTTGTGCCTGTTCATCGGGCCGGCGCAGGCGTCGGCGCGGACCTTGTTGCTGCGGATGTCCAGCGACGGCAAGGAAGGCGTGGCCTTCGGCCTCTACACCATGACCGGACGTGCGGTCTCGTTTGTGGGGCCGTGGCTGTTCTCGGTTTTCGTCGACGTGTTCGGGGCGGTGCGCGCCGGAATGGGTGGGCTGTGCCTGGTCATGATGGTCGGGCTGGTGGGCCTGGTGATGGTGCGGGTCCCGCACCGGTTTGCGACCGCGGACTGAGGGGTCAGGCGTTTCCGGTGCAGATCGTCAGCCCGGCGCCGCTGCGCTGATTGATCTCAACACCGTCCACCGTCACCGTGCACGTGACGTCATGGCCGATGTTGACGATCGTCACGTTGGGCGTCTTGCTGCCGGACTCGGGCAAGCTGACCTCTTTGCTCCACGGCAACGCGACGTTGAACTCGGTCTGCATCATCCCGTCGTTGTCCACGTAGGTGATGCTGATCGCCCGGCCGTCGCCGGTGACGTTGTAGACCACGGTCTGCATCGCGCCCGGTTCGGCGGGCTCGCCGGGTTCGGTGGTCGCCGGGGCGGGCGCCTGTGCTGAATGGGAGGGCGAACGGGGCACCACCGGGATGGGTTTTTGCGAGCTCGGCGTCGACGGCAGTGCAGGCACGGCGGTCTGCTTTCGCGCCGTGCCGTTGGCGATCACCAAGGCGATGACCAACGCGGTCACCAGCACCACCGCCGCGGCCGCGGCGATCCACAGCCAGCGCGGCGCTTTGGGCTTGCCGGGCTCGGGCACTTGTTGCGGCTGATTCGGCGGCGGCTGACCCCGCAGCCAATACTGCGGCAGCTGGTCGGTGGGGTTTGCCGAGTTGGGGTCGTACGACGTGCCGGGATAGTAAGGCGGCGGATAAGACGGCTGGCCGCTATAGGCGGGGTCGGTGTAGGGCCCGTACGGCTGGTCCGCTCGTTGCGTTTGCTCGGTCCGCTCTTGGATTGAACGGGAGTATCCGGGATGACGTCGATCGCTCATACCCACCTCATTTGTGCAGGGTACCTGCAGCGCAACCGTCGGTGACGAAATGTCTAATGAACACAGGAATTGCTCGTCAAACCGGCGAAGCGCCGACGGTCAACGCGGCGACCGTCATCGCCCGCATCACCGCATGCGACCGTGCGGTGCCGTCGGGCTTGAGGCTGTGCGGGGTGGAGTTCAGCAGTCCGAACACGGCATGCGACATCAGGCGGGCGTCGGTCTCGGCAAGGCCGGGATGGACCTGGCGCAGCACCCCCACCCAGACCTCGACGTACTGACGCTGAGCCCGTCGCACTTGGCGTTCCGCGGCGTCCGGCAGATAGGTGAGGTCGCGGTCCTGGATCCGGATGAGGTCCGGCTCACCGAGCGCGAAGTCGAGGTGAAAGTCGATCAGGCCGTCCAGCGCCGCTGCCGCGTCGGCCTCTCGCGACTGGACTTCTCGTGCGCCGGCGAGCAGTCGGGTGCTGATGCCGACGAGTAACTCGACCAGCAGCGACTCCTTGTTGGGGAAGTGCCGGTAGATCGCCGGCCCGCTGACTCCGGCTGCGGCGCCGATGTCTTCGAGGCGCACCGCAAGGAAGCCACGCTCGGCGAACAGTCGCTCCGCGGCGGCCAGCAATTGCTGGCGGCGGTCCGACTTGCGTCGGCTGCGGGGGTTCGGCGCCGGGGTGGCGTCACCGTGGTCGGCCGGAGCGGTCGCTGCCATTCCGCCTCCCTGGACAGTTCGGTTAATGGCCACTAACATAGCACGAGTTAGTGACCATTAACCGAAATTGGCGTGTAATCGATGA
The DNA here is from genome assembly GCA_035606475.1 of Mycobacterium sp. GTDB lineage: Bacteria > Actinomycetota > Actinomycetes > Mycobacteriales > Mycobacteriaceae > Mycobacterium. The sequence goes on from DATNFI010000111.1 coordinate 10,017, forward strand.
CCTCACCGGCGGAAAACCGCAACGCGCACACCGCGCTTGTCGAGCAGTTGCGCGGCAAGCTGGCGACCGCTGCGTTGGGTGGTTCGGAACGTTCGCGCGCCCGTCACGTCGATCGCGGCAAGCTGTTGCCACGCGACCGCGTCGACGGGTTGCTCGATCCAGGTAGCCCGCTGCTCGAACTCGCGCCACTGGCCGCCGACGGGATGTACGACGACGAGTGCCCCGGCGCCGGCATCATCACCGGAATCGGCCGGATCTCCGGCCGTGAATGCATGATCGTGGCCAACGACGCGACGGTCAAAGGTGGTACCTACTACCCGATTACAGTCAAGAAGCATCTGCGCGCACAGGAGATCGCGGCGCAGAATCGACTGCCCTGCATTTATCTGGTCGACTCCGGCGGCGCCTTCCTGCCGCGCCAGGACGAGGTGTTCCCGGATCGCGAGCATTTCGGCCGGATCTTCTACAACCAAGCCAATCTCAGCGCGCAGGGCATCCCGCAGATTGCCGCGGTGTTGGGGTCGTGCACGGCGGGTGGCGCCTATGTCCCGGCGATGAGCGATGAAGCCGTGATCGTGCGCAACCAGGGCACCATCTTTCTCGGCGGACCGCCGCTGGTGAAAGCCGCCACCGGCGAGGTCGTTTCGGCCGAGGATCTCGGCGGCGGAGACCTGCATTCGAAGATCTCCGGCGTCACCGATCATCTCGCCCACGACGACCGTGACGCCTTGCGGATCGTCCGGCGCATCGTGTCGACGCTGGGCCCGCGCGAACCACGGATCTGGGACGTGCGGCCGGCGGTGGATCCGATCGCCGATCAATCCGAGTTGTACGACGTGGTCCCGGTCGACCCCAGGATCCCGTACGACGTACACACCGTCATCGACCGGCTCGTCGACGGCGGCGAATTCGTGGAGTTCAAAGCCGAATACGGCAGCACGCTGGTCACCGGGTTCGCTCACATCCACGGCCACCCGGTCGGCATCGTGGCCAACAACGGCGTGCTGTTCTCCGAATCAGCGGTCAAGGGAGCGCATTTCATCGAACTGTGCGACAAGCGGATGGTCCCGCTGCTGTTCCTGCAAAACATCTCCGGTTTCATGGTCGGCCGCGAATACGAGGCCGGTGGCATCGCCAAACACGGCGCGAAGATGGTGACCGCGGTGGCGTGCGCGCGGGTGCCCAAGCTCACCGTGGTGATCGGTGGGTCTTACGGCGCGGGCAACTACTCGATGTGCGGGCGGGCGTATTCACCGCGCTTCCTTTGGATGTGGCCCAACGCCCGGATTTCCGTCATGGGCGGTGAGCAGGCGGCCTCGGTGCTGGCGACCGTGCGCGGAGGGATGACGGCCGAGGAGGAGGAAGCGTTGAAGGCCCCGATTCGCGCCCAGTACGAGCACCAGGGCAACCCGTACTACTCGACGGCCCGGCTCTGGGACGACGGGGTGATCGATCCCGCGGACACGAGAACGGTTGTCGGGCTTGCGCTTTCGGTGACATCGACCGCGCCGGTCGACCCCGTCTCCTACGGCGTCTTCCGGATGTGATGACGATGGGATTCCACACCGTTCTGGTGGCCAACCGCGGTGAGATCGCCGTGCGGGTGATCCGCACGCTCACGGCGATGGGCATTCGATCGGTCGCCGTTTATAGCGATGCCGACGCGAACGCGCGGCACGTGGCCGAGGCGGATGTCGCGATCGCGATCGGCCCGGCGGCAGCACGCGACAGCTACCTCAATGTCGCCGCGATCGTCGACGCGGCCGTGCGCACCGGGGCTCAAGCCGTGCATCCCGGCTACGGATTCCTCTCGGAGAACGCCGATTTCGCGGCGGCGCTGGAGAAGGCCGGGATCGCGTTCATCGGGCCGCCGGTGAACGCCATCCAGACGATGGGCGACAAGATCACGGCGAAGGCCACGGTGTCGGCGTTCGGGGTGCCGGTGGTTCCCGGTATCGCGCGGCCCGGCCTCAGCGACCAGGACCTGATCGCGGCCGCCGACGAGATCGGCTACCCGGTTCTGGTCAAACCGTCCGCCGGTGGGGGTGGTAAGGGCATGCGGATGGTCGAGCGGCCGGCCGACCTGCCGGCCGCGCTGGTCAGCGCTCGTCGAGAATCGGCCGCCGCATTCGGGGACGACACGCTGTTCCTGGAACGATTTGTGCTGCGTCCCAGGCACATCGAGGTGCAGGTGATGGCCGACGCCCACGGCAACGTGGTGCACTTCGGCGAGCGCGAATGCAGCCTGCAGCGCCGGCATCAAAAGGTGATCGAGGAGGCGCCGTCACCGCTGCTCGACGCCCAGACCCGGGCCCGGATCGGCGCGGCCGCGTGTGACACCGCCCGCAGCGTGGATTACACCGGCGCGGGCACGGTGGAGTTCATCGTCTCCGCCGATCGTCCCGACGAGTTCTTCTTCATGGAGATGAACACCCGGCTGCAGGTCGAGCATCCGGTCACCGAGTTGGTGACCGGATGGGATCTGGTCGAGTGGCAGGTCCGGATCGCGGCGGGGGAGACGCTCACCGTCGCTCAGGACGATATTGCGTTGCGGGGTCACGCGATTGAGGCACGGGTCTACGCCGAGGATCCGGCGCACGGATTCCTGCCCACCGGCGG
>DATNFI010000112.1:0-2561 GCA_035606475.1 Mycobacterium sp.
CGGCGCACGCGTCGGTGACAACCTCGGCGCCGCCCTCGGCGCCGCGCGCAGCGACGCCGCCTACGCCCGGGTGCTGTTCTTGTTCCTCGGCCTGCCCGCCGCCGTCCTCGCCGCCCTGCTCACCGCCACCGTCGTCACCGCAGGCGCAGACCGTCGACGACACGACCAGGCGCTGCTGCGCGCCCGCGGCGCCTCCCAATCGCAACTGATTCGCCTGGCGGCGGCCGAGGCACTCGTCGTCGGGACCATCGGCAGCGCCGTCGGCCTGGGTGCCGCCTGCCTGGTAGGCCTGGCCGCATTCGGATCGCCCAGCCTCGGTGCCGACCCCCTTACCGCCATCGGGTGGGCGGCCGCCTCAGCCGCCGCCGGACTGGCGGTCGCGGCCGCAACGGTGCTCGCACCGGCGTGGCGTGACCTGCGTGACGCCACCGTCACCGCAGCCCGCGCCCACGTGCGCCGGACCCGGCCGCCACGCTGGACACGCTTCGGTCTTGACGTCGCGGTTCTGGCCGCCTCCGGCACGCTGTTCTGGCTGGCCGGGCGCGGTGGCTACCAGATCGTGCTCGCGCCCGAAGGTGTCCCGACGATCTCGGTATCCTACTGGGCGTTCGTTGCCCCGGCCCTGTTGTGGACCGGCGCCGCGTTGCTGGTGTGGCGGCTGGCCGACCTGCTTCTGGGCCGCGGCTGGCCGCTCGTCGCCCGCGCGCTGCGACCACTGGCGAGGTCGTCGTCGAGGGTCGTCGCGCATTCGCTGTCACGGCAGCGGGCGCCACTGGCCAGAGCGATCGTGCTCTTGGCGCTCGCGCTGGCCTTCGCGGCGTCCACCGCGACGTTCAACGCCACCTACCAGGCCCAGGCCGAAGTCGACGCGCAACTCACCAACGGTGCCGACGTTACCGTCGCCGAACCTCCGGGCAGCGCCGTGCCGCCAGACGCGGGCACGAAAATCGCCGCAATACCGGGAGTCCGTACGGTCGAACCGCTCCAGCACCGTTTCGCCTACATCGGAGCCGACCTGCAGGACCTCTACGGCGTTGACCCGGCCAGCATCACCACTGTCACCGCGTTGCGCGACAACTACTTTCAGGGCGGCACTGCGCAGCAGTTGATGCACGAGCTGGCTGCGCGGCCCGACTCGGTGTTGGTCAGCGCCGAAACAGTCAACGACTTCCAACTGGTTCCCGGCGACGCCATCAACCTGCGTCTCCAGGACGCGCGCACCCACCAACTCACCACTGTCGGATTCCACTACATCGGGGTCGTCACCGAATTCCCGACCGCACCCAAAGACAGCTTCTTCGTCGCCAACGCCGGCTACATCGCCCAACGCACCGGCAGCGACGCCGTCGGGGCTTTCCTGATCGACACCGGCGGCCGCGACACCACCGCAGTCGCTGCCCGGATCCAAACTGCGGTCGGGACTACCGCGACGGTCACCGATATCGCCGCCACCCGCGGCACCGTCGGATCGAGCCTGACCGCGGTCAACCTTGCCGGTCTCACCCGAATCGAGCTGGGGTTCGGACTCGTCCTGGCTGCCGCGTCAGGAGCCCTGGTTCTCGCGCTGGGACTCACCGAGCGGCGGCGCAGCTTCGTCATTGCCCACGCGCTCGGCGCGACCCGTCGCCACCTGCGGTCGTTCGTACTGGCCGAAACCGCCATCCTCGTCGCGTGCGGCCTTGGCGCCGGGGCCATCCTCGGCGCGGCCCTGTCGCAGATGCTGGTGCGCGTGCTCACCGGGATTTTCGACCCACCGCCGACAGCGCTGTCGACGCCATGGACCTACCTCGCTGCCATCGCCGCCGTGCTGATCGTTGCGATCAGCGCGGTGTCGGGCGTGACGATTCGCCTTGCGCGACGCTCTCCGCTGACGGTGCTGTGCGAGCTGTAGTTCTCACCGCGCCTGGCTGGGCGCCGACCAAACAGTCGGGTGTCCGGCAGCCTGGGAGCGTGATCTCGTTCGCGCATCCCGACACCTGTCACTCGTCGACGAGGCATCGCAGCGAGTGGTAGAGCGCGAGGGTCGGGGCTTCGGTGTGTTCAGCGCAGATCGGTGCGCCCGGCGGAGCCATGCAGCATCGATCCGGGGCGATCGACACGTGTGATGGCGAGCATGAACGCAGTGTCGCGCCGCGGCGTTGATAGCACGCTGAGGGCAGTCTGGGACTCTTCTGCACGCCCGCACAGAAGGCTGGCGATGCCAGCCAGGCGCAGTGGACCTCGACCGGCTCAGCCAGCAGCGCCGAAACCTGCGAACTCAGTTCATGTTCCAGGGGTCGCCGTAGGTGGTGACGCTGTCGCCGGCCTTGGAGATCAGGCGGGCGAACGGACGCAGCAGCACACCACCGGCCGCACCGGTCACGGTGCCGTGCGCGTTGGACACCGCCACCTTGCCGTGCGGGCCGGTGACGTCGACCGAGAACGTGGCCACTTCCTGGATGCCCGGGCCGTTACCCAGATCGGCGCTGATCGACACACCCGGGAACAGGTTCGGGGTGATGACCTTGTTGAACGGATTGAGACCGGACAGGTTGCCGTCGTCGATCAGGATGTTGGGCGTG
>DATNFI010000113.1:0-3894 GCA_035606475.1 Mycobacterium sp.
CCGTCGCTGGCCAGCCGGCGCACCTCCGGGCCGTCACCGAGGTCGATGGCCACAAGCGTCGGATGTGCAGGCAACACCGAGGAACTCGGTGTGATCCGCAGTCCGGCGACCTCACTGCGGGCGGGCAACTTCAGCGTGAGGGTGGGCGGCATCTTGTGCTGCACGACGCTCTGCGGCGCGGTCCACGAGGTTCCCGGATCGCCGTCGGCGGCGGCGTACGCCGAACCCAGCACGTCGATCGGGTCGGCGTCGCCGAGCGCGCGGACCGCGCCTGGCTCCGCCGCCAGGTCGGCCAGATTGGGGCCTTGGCGCGCGCGCACCCAGACCGTTGGCGTCACCTCCGTCGGTGTCGGCACGGTCAACGTGCGGCTCAGGTTCACCGGCTCTTCCGGCGACAGCGCCATGGAAGCGGCACACCTCGTGCCGTTGGGGCTCTGAGCACAACCCGACCGGCCGAGCAGCTCCGGCCCCAGATCCCATTGCACGACAGCCGAATTCGACGGTGGTCCGGGCACCAGCACCGTGTGGCGCAGGTTGACGGGATGGGCGAAGCCGTTCGCGTCGTACTGCGTGACGCTGAAGTCGGTGATGCCGAACTGGACCCCGGCCGAACCGTCGTCGGTGGCCACGGCGGTGATCCGAACCCATGGTGACTCGCCATAGGGCAGCGCCACTGTCAGCGGCTTGCCTGCTTGGTCGAACCGCAGTGTGCTGGTGCCGTTTACGGTCGACACCTCGACGCGGCGGACCTGCGCGCCGACGGCGGTCGCGCTGGGCGTGATCGTGAGGGTGGCGTTGGTGACGGGATGATCGAAGTCGACCTGCAGCCACTGTCCGACCGCCGCCTGCAGGGCATTGGACACCCAGCTCGTCGACGAATCAGCGTCGATCGCCGCCGCCGGCCCGGTCGCGGGTGCGACATTGGGCAGCGCCGTGGAATCCGACGCCGAGCTCGACACCGAGATGCGTCCGCCGTTCCATTGCCCGTAGACCATCGCGGCGCCCACGGCGGGATAGTCGGGCACCCGATTGAACGTGCGCCGCGGATCGTCGGGCGTCCGAATAGCCGATGAGTGATCATCGACGCGGCCGTAATCCGTCTCGCGCGCCAGCGGGGTGTCGGTCACGGTGACGACGGGCACGGGCAGGCCGGCCCGTTGCGCGTCGCCGGTCAGCAGCATCGGCCCAAGTGGCGGCTGGCCAAGCAGCCGGCGGCGCTCGTCGAGTCGCAGCAGCGCCTCGGGTCCGCCGTCGACGCGCGCCATCGCATCGGCGTCGGCCAGGTACGGATGCATCCCCGGCGACCCGTCCACCTTGTAGATCTCCACCGCAGGAAAGCGCGGCCGCAGTCCGCTGTCGGTGATGAAACCGGCCAGCGTGCCGGGGCCGACGGGGTCGCCGAACTGCGCCATTTTGACGAACCCGCCAGATCCCTCTATGGCCCGGTGCACCAACAGGGGTCGCGCCGACCGCGACGACTCGGGGTCGAGGTCGTTGCGCACCACGACATATGAAATACCTTGCCGGGCGAGCGTATCCGCCAGGCCTGCGGACGGCCTACCTGCGGCGAACAGTCGCTGAACAGAATCGAGAGCGCGGATGGTTTCCGGCGGGGTCAGCGGAATCGAGTCGCGCACTCCCCACGGGCTGCCGCCCAGCACCTGCAGGGGTTCGTCGTGGCTGGTGCCCCACACCTGGGTGGCGAACGGTGCACCGGGCGCCACCAGCACGCGGCCGCCGGTGTTGTGTTCGTCGAGCCAGTCGGCGGTATCGTGCCAGTACTGCGGGGTCGCGTCGAAGGCGCCGGGCGGGGTCAGCCTGCCAGTCCAGGCCAGCGACGTTGCCGCGGCCAACGCCACCAGCGCCACCATCCCGACCGCCACCCGCTTGTCGCGTTCAGGGTGGGCGAACGCCTGCACCCATTCGTGCCGAGGTGCGCTGCCGGGCAACGGGATTCGGCCCAGCAGATGAGCCAGCCCGAGTGCCATCGGCAGCCGCAGCAGCGGCTCCAGCTTGTGCATGTTGCGCAGCGGGGTGCCGCCCGCGTCGAGGAACGCCTGAACCTGCTGAGCGACAGGCGATCCCAGCCCACCCGAATAGCCGGCGCCGAGCAGGGCGACACCGATCAGCAGTATCACGATGAGCCTGCCACGGGCTGGCATCGTGCGCATCGCCAGCCCGGCGATGCCTGCAGCCGCGACCAACGTCGTCGCCAACACCGCGACCGACCCCGTCACCAACGAGGCGCCCGCGGTGGCGTTCGGCGCGACGAAGGGAGTCCAGGCGTCGGTGCCGCGCAGCATCTCGGCCAGCGACATCCACCGCGTGGTGACGCCGGAGGACTCGATGAAGTCGAGGAACGGCGGGCTGATCCGGCCCAGCATGAACAAGGCGACGACCCACCACAGGACCGCCAGCACCGCACACGACAGCCACCATGCGGTGAAGCGCAGCCAGAGCCGGTTCGGACGGTGTGACGCCCACCAGATGACGGCTGCCAGGCAGCCGGTCAGGGTCGCGACGGCGTTGACCGCACCCATCGACGCGATCGCGAACGCCGACCGCGCGGCCAGGATTCGCACGGAACCTTGACTTGAGCTGGATGTCGCCGCCCCGGCGGCTCCGTGCAGCGCGAGGATGACGGGCAGCAGCACCCACGGCGCCAGCATCATCGGCAGCGTCTCCGACGAGATCGCACCGAGCGTGGTCAGCACCCGCGGGGACAGTGCGAATGCGGCCGCGGCGATGACACGTGATGTCGGGGTGCCGATGCCCAACGCCTCGGCGACCCGCAACAGGCCCCAGAAGCCGATGGTGAGCAGCAGCGCCCACCACAGCCGCTGCGTCACCCAGCCCGGCAGGCCGAGCACGTCACCGGCGAGGAAGAACGCTCCGTGAGGAAACAGGTAGCCGTACGCCTGGTTCTGCGCCTGGCCGAACGGCAGCTCGCTGTTCCACAAGTTGAACGCACGGGCGAGAAACCGCACCGGGTTCGCGGTGAGATCGAGTTTGGTGTCGGGCGAAATCTTTCCGGGCGACTGGGCGAAGGTGAGAATCAGCGCCGCCGCCGCGGCCACCCACAGCCAGCGCCGCGAGAGCGGCTGCGGCACATTACCGTCCGAGGACAGCGAAGCTGTCCGCAAATTAGGTTCTGTCGCCGTACTCGACCCTGTTGAGCACCGACGACGCAGGATCGCCCGGCTGCAGCGGGGCCTTGGTGTCTTGCTGCACCATCAGCGTCACACCGAAAATGGCGGCCGCTCCCAGCAGCAGGCCCACAACGATGCTGGCCGCGGCGGGAACGATGAACCGATCCATCCGGCCAAGGTAGCAGACAATGTTTTGCGTGCCCGTCACCGAACGGGTCTTCTGGCGCACCGATACTGCCCCCGCAAGCGGGTGGGCCCCAGCCATGTGGGTGGGATGTAATGACGCAGGAATGCCGGTTTTCACCGGCGCGCGGCGAGCGGGCCTGGCTGGACAACCACGGCATCGATCACGGCTTCGGCTGCTACTGAACAAGGCTCTCTGCGGCTGCATGGTCGGCCACCCAGGCGTCGATGATGCTCCAGGTTTGTTGCAGCCACGGGCCCAGCTGATCGGGCGGGGGAAGTTGGGCCGCAGGCACCAGCGCCGCGCGGACCAACAGCCGCCGGTTCATGGGTAAGCGCCACCACGCCCGGGCGCGACCGTCCGGGGAGAAACCCGTGTGGGTGAGCACAAGGACACGCGCGCTGGGCGCTCCTGAAAGCGCCGCCGCGGTGCCGCCGGTGCGCGGGGGCAGCGTATGCGACTGTCGCCAGGCACGGCGCGCTTCGCGGAGCCGACCAGAGGAGCGGAGTCGGATGACGGCAGCGCGCCACCGCCTCCAGGTGAAGTTCCCGCCCTCCGGGA
>DATNFI010000114.1:0-9499 GCA_035606475.1 Mycobacterium sp.
CGGGCCACCACCGTCGATTTGCCGACCACCGCAACCACGTTGTCGTCGAGCCCCGCTTCGTCGAGCGTGTGCCGCAATGTGGGCAAGGTGTCGAAACGTCCGGTCACCGGGTCGACCAGCGACCTGTCGTGATACTCCCACCCGGGCTGATGCTCCTCCGAGCCGTGGTGGTGATCCACGGTGTAGAGAACGCTGCCGCGCGCCCGGGCCGCCGCGCCCAACAACACCGTCGATTTGCCGCAGTATGTCCCGATTTCCACGCCGACGCCGTGGTCGAGGTAGCTCATGGCCACGTCGTGCAGCGCCTGGCCTTCGTCAGCGGGCATGAAGCCGGTGACCCGGTCGGCCAGCGCGAATAACCGGCTGGTCGGCTCGTCGTAGGCGGCGCGGTCTGAGGAGGTTGTCATCTCCTGAACGGTAACGCATCCTGTTGCCGCGCCCGGGTCGGTGTAGTAGTGTCCGGACACGTGTCCAACCCGGTAGCTCGGGAATCGACCAGACGGCGCCTGACCGCCAAGCAAGCCGACACCGTTGACCGGCTTGGTATCGCCGCGATCGATGTGCTGAGCCGAGAAGGCTTCTCCGGGTTGACGATTCGCATGGTCGCGGCAGAAGCCGGCGTTGGCGCCGCGACGGCGTACACGTACTTCTCCTCGAAGGAACACCTCGTCGCGGAAGTTTTCTGGCGGCGGCTGGCGTCCAGTCCCGTTGCGTCAACGGATTCACCCGATCCGGCGGTGCGGGTGATTGCCGTGCTGCGCCAGATCGCGCTGCTGGTCGCCGACGAGCCGACGCTGGCCGGTGCGGTCACCAACGCGTTGCTCAGCCAGGACCCTGAGGTCGAGCACCTGCGGCTGCGCATCGGCCGCGAAATCCACCAACGCCTGGTCACCGCCTTGGGCGACGGGCATACGCCTGACCTGGTCGAATCGCTCGAACTGCTGTACGCCGGAGCCTTGGTACGGGCCGGCATGGGCTATGCGTCCTACACCGAGATCGCCGACCGGCTCGAGACATCCGCCCGACTTCTCTTGGCCGAGACGCCGTAGCACCACCACGCGGGCTGGCATGATCAACGCCCATGGACCGCGTCGACCACCCTGAACGGGATCAGGCCTGGGACACTACCGCGCGGTCCGAGACCGAAACCCAACGGTTGGACCGCAATTGGCTCAGCCTGTTACAAGAATTGCGCGTCGTCCAGACCGGGGTTCAACTGCTCACCGGTTTCTTGTTGACGCTGCCGTTTCAGCCTCGCTTCGACAACTTGAGCTCCGCGATGCGAATCGTCTACCTGGCCACGGTGGGCTCTTCAGTCGCCGCCACAGTGCTCTTGGAAGCCCCCGTCGGAATGCACCGCGTGCTGTTCCGCAGGCACCGGACCCAATTCCTGGTGTCCGCGGCACACCGGTTCGCCTATGCCGGGTTGCTGCTGATGGGCTTGGCGCTGACCGGCGTCACGATAATCATTTTCGGTGCGGTGGCAGGTCACACCGCCGGCGTGATCGCCGGGGCCTGCGCGATCGTGGCTCAGCTCTGCTTTTGGGTGCTCTTGCCGCTGTGGGTGCGGCGTGAGGCCCTCCCGCCGGGCTCTTAGGCGGTTTGCCGGTCCGGTTTGCCCGACGCACAAGCCGGGAACACCGCTGCCATGTTGATCCGTCGAATCGCTCGTCCGCTGCTGTCAGCCGCCTTCATCGGCCAAGGTGTCGAGACGTTGCGCAATCCCGCGGTTTCGCTCGACGCGACGGAGCCCACCGTCGCAGCGTTGCGCCAACTACCGGAGCCGTACGGAAGCAAGGTCCCGTCAAATCCCGAGACCGCCGCGAGAATCAACGGGGCGGTTCAGGTCGCCGGCGGTGTATTGCTGGCCACCGGCAAGCTGCCCCGGGTCGCCTCAGCGGCATTAGCGTTCACCGTGATACCGGGAAGCCTTGGCGGGCACCTGTTTTGGACTGAGAGCGACCCGGAGCGCAAAGCCCAGAAGCGACGTGACCTGCTCACCGACCTGAGCCTGCTGGGTGGGCTGATCATCGCCGCGGCCGACACGGCGGGCAAGCCGTCGTTGGGCTGGCGCGGAAGGCAAGCGGCAGGCCGTATTTCGGAGGCCGTGTCGTCAGCGTTGCCGCTGGATGGATCCGACGACTCGGTGCTCGACTCCGAGCTAGCCGACCGGATCGCACACGGCTTGCACGTCGGCGCCGAGCGCGGCCGCGAACTGGCCAGCACCGCCGCCGAGCGCAGCGCACCGCTCGTCGAGGCGGCCCGCAAGCAGGCGCGTAAGCACGGCGCCCAGCTGGCCGAGACGGTCCGCGACAGGGGCAGCGAATGGGCTGAGATCGCCCGCGACCGCGGCAGCGAACTCGGCGAACGGGCCTACGAGCGCGGCAGCGAGTTGGCCGAACTGGCCCGAGATCGCGGAGAAGAGCTGGCTCACCGGGGGCGGGCAAAGGCGCGTCGCTGGTACTGATCGAGACCATCGACGGAGCTGATTAGCGGGCGTACATTGGCTGCCACCGCTGCTAGGAGCCCCTCATGACATCAGCTGACTTCGACCCCACCTACGGCTATGCACCGCAAGGTGGTGGTGGCCGAGCCGGCGGTCTCGGCGCGCGATTCTGTGCGCGTTTGATCGACGGCGTGCTGATCAACGTTGTCGCGTTCGTCCTGTCCCTGTTCGTCTTCGAGGACGACTACCCATGGCTGGTGACCGGGCTGTTCTCCGGCGCGCTGATGTTCGGCTACTTTGTGCTGTTCGAAGTCACGCATGGCACCAGTCTGGGCAAACGAGTGCTGGGCTTGCGCGTTCACGGTCCCGGGGGTGCGCCCAAGCCGAACTTCACCCAGTCGGCCATGCGCAACTCGTTCACGCTGTTGTCGGTGATTCCCTACCTCGGCACGCTGCTGGCGATCATCGCCTACATCGTCATCGCCGTGACCATCAGCGGCAGTCCCACCAAGCAGGGCAAGCACGACGAATTGGCCGGCGGCACCCAGGTGGTCAAGGCCTGAGATCCAGATACCGGACAAACGCCTCGACGACGGCGTCGACGCTGCGCCCGACGTCGATCGCCATACCGCGTTCGTCGGGATCCAGCGGTTCCAGCGCGTCGAATTGCGATATCACCAGCGACGGGGGCATGAAGTGACCCGATCGGCCGGCTTGCCTGCCGGCGACCAACTCCGGCGAACCGGTCAGGTGCAGGAACTCGATATCCGTTCGGCGCGAACGTAATTGGTCGCGGTATCGGCGTTTGAGCGCCGAGCAACTCATCACGCCGCTGCTGTGGTCCGCCAGCCACTGCCCGACGGCTGCCAGCCAGGGTCGGCGGTCATTGTCGTCGAGGGGCGTGCCCGCGGACATCTTGGCGATGTTGGCCGCCGGATGGAAGGTGTCGGCATCGGCGAATGCGACGTCGAGGCGACGGGCCAGCGCGGCGCCGACGGTCGATTTGCCCGAGCCCGACACACCCATCACCACAATCGATACTTCGGGCGGACAGCGCTTTTCAGCGGTCACGGCGTGGTCAGGTTGCGGTTCCACTCCAGCCAGCCGACGCCGGTCCGCCCGTCGGCCGTGCTCACGGTGGCCCAGACCCGCGGGAATTGGCTGACCCGGCCGTCTTTGCCGACAAGACGCAGTGGCGCGTGTCCTCGCACGTCAACCGTTGCCGTGATATCGCCGGGCTCGAGGGCCAGCGTCGCGCCGACCGGCAATCCGGCCGCGTCGAATGTCTCGGTGCGAGAGATCTTTTGCAACTCGTCGACCGTTTCACGCTGGACGTAGCCGACGCTCATCGGCGGAATGCCCGGTATCGAGATGTCCACCGCGTGCAGGTGCGTGCCGTCGTCGAGGTGCAGCGCACTCCAGAGCCAGTCCATGCTCCACCAGTCCCGCACTCCCCAGGAATGGTCTCGCTGCCCGGGTACCGCGTCAAGGGTATAGCGACGGCCGTCGACGATGACGGATCCCGTTACCGTGCAGGGTATTTCGTATCGGGTGGTCACCCGGTACTGGTAGGGCGTGCCGTCGGTGGTCCATTCCAGCTCAAGCTCGACGTCGACCGGTGCGCCCTGCTCCGCCCGCAGCAGCGCCGCCGGGTCAGGGAAGGACTGGCCCCGCCCGCGCACCGCCACCCGATAGGCGCGCAGTGGGTCGACGGCAGCGTGGGTGAAGCCGATTCCGCTGGTGCGCACCGACCACGGGTCGGTGGGCAGCGGAACCTCGAAGTCGACGAGCGCGACCGTGGGCAGGTCGGGGCCGCACAGCAGGACATTCAGCCAGGCTGTCTGCTGATTGGGGATCAGGCCCAAACGCACCCAGCCACCGAATCCCTGTGCGGCATCGGCGAAGTCGGCATACCAGCTTTCATTCCACAGCGGCTCATCCGTTGTAACGTGCGCCGACTCGTCGTCGGCCGACGGGCAGAGTGGTTCGACGGCGGCCGGCGCGGGCAGGATCCCCAGCGCGTCGGTGTCGAGGACATGCTCGCAATGACGTTGCAGCATGGTCATGAACATCTCGTCGCCGCGTTCGGTGCGTTCCACCAACATCGACGACACGATGGCCATCATCACCCCGAAGAAGCTCTGCCTGCGCACGCCGTCGCGAACGTCGGCGAGGCTGATCGGAGCGCCCGGACCGAGTGCGCGGTGGTAGCCGTCGAGCAGCGCGTCGTAGTGTTCGCGACGGTCCGCGACCGGTAGCGCGCAGCCGAGGAAATAGGCCAGGTCGGTCATCGCCGGGCCCCACGTGACCGTCTGCCAATCGACCACGGTCAGTGGACGTTCGGCGCCATCGGCACCGAACAGCATGTTGTCCAACCGATAGTCGCCGTGGATCAAACCATGGATGCGGTCACCGGCCGCCTCGTCGGCCAGGTAGCCGTCGAACCCGCCGACCAGACGCTCGCACACCATGCGGTGCTGCGCAGAGATCCGGTCGCCGTAGCGGTCGATGAAGCCGGCGAACAACGCTGTGATCAACGCCTGGTTGATCGGCGCGTCGCGGTTGAGCCATGCGGCGTCGGCGAGCGTGGTGTCGCCCAGTAGCGGGCCCTGCAGGCGGGCCAACTCGGTGACGGCGATGCGCGCTTGCGCTGTTGTGGCGCCGCGGATTTCATCGCCTACCACGGCCGGGGTGGCGTCGCCGAGCAGCACGTCGAAAATTCCGGACGCCGCGTCGAAGGCGGCGTGGTAGCACGGCGCAACGGGACCATGCAGACGCGGAGCGATGTCGCGGTAAAACGAGACTTCACGCTCGTAGAGGCCCAGCGTCATCCCGGTCTGTCGGCTCATCGGATCGGTGGCGGCGACTTTGAGCACCACCGACTCCGGCCGATCGGAGCCCGCGTCGGCGTAACTGAGCCGCACCCGGTAGCACTCGCTCATCTGGCCGGTGCCGATGCGCTCGGCGGTGAAATCGTCGACGGTGCCGGCGGCTACGGCTGCGGTCAGCCAGGCAGCGGTCAGGTCAGCCGGGCGTTCGACGACGGTGTCGGTGTGCGGTGTCATGGCTCGTCCACGTAATCACATCGGCCGTCATCGCGCCAGGGAAAAGCCCTCCCACGCTCTGCGCCGTTCGGGATGTGGATCGAACTCGAGATGGGACTTACGGTCGAACACCATCACCGCACGGTCGGTGTCTGTGTAGGCCGGCCAATCGTCGCCCGGGTTGCCGGTGCGGCTGAATGACCGCCAGCGCCTTTGTACTTCGCGGGTCACCCGCATCGCCGACCGCCGATCAACGGGCGCCGTCAGCAGCGCGCCGAGCTTCGTGCGGTAGGTGCCGAACACCGCGAGCAGTTCGGTGGCGTGGGTTGCCCCCAGCCCCGACCAGCGCAGCACCTTCGGTGCGTAGTCGTACCGGTACAGGTAGGTCGGGGCGTGCCTGCCGTGGGCTTCGGCCATCCCCCACGCCGCCGAGCCGAACGCGAAGTCGCCGCCGAGCCGAATGCACGCCGACCGCTCGGGGTAGTCGGGGTAAGCATCGGTGATGCGTGCCCGCTCGGCCGGTTCGACCTCGGCCAGCAGCGCTTCGACCATCGGCTCGTTGGTCGGCAACAGCGGCAGGAAGCGGGTGAACAGTCGGCCCTCGTCTGCGTTGGTTCCGACGATGAGCGGGACCCGGTGCGCCTTGCCCTGCTGCATCGCGTCGACCGGGTCCAGCGGCAGCATGTCGTCGCCGAAGACGGGCCCAATGGGGAATGCGCCCAACATGTCTCGCACACCGTCGTCGATCAGACGATTCTGCGCCGCAACCAGTTCGGCGGGCGTCGCCTTCATCAGCACATCGGTCGCGTCGTCCTTGGGTGCACCGAGTATCGCGGCGAACCGCGCCGCGAACTCCGCGGCGACGTCGGTTGACCGCGTCATGCCGCTGGCCGGACTTTCCGAAATCGCCTGAGCGAATAGGCCTTCGGCGTCCGGCGCGGCCAGCAGTGCCGCGACGGCATGCGCGCCCGCGCTCTCACCGAACACCGTCACGTTGGCCGGGTCGCCGCCGAACGCGGCGATGTTGTCGTGCACCCAGCGCAGCGACAGGATCAGGTCGCGCAGAAACAGGTTGCTGTCGATGGCGACGTCGGGCGTCGACAGCGACGACAGGTCCAGGCAGCCCAGCGCGCCGAGCCGATAGTTGACCGAGACGTAGATGCAGCCACGCTTGGCCAGCGCCACCCCGTCGTAGATCGGCGTGGCCGAACTTCCCATGATGTATCCGCCGCCGTGGATGAACACCATCACCGGCAACGGCTCGGCCGACGGCACTTCCGGCGCGATCACGTTGAGGCTCAGGCAGTCCTCCCCCATCGGCTGGTATTTGCCGACACCGAGAACGGTGTAGCGATGCTCCTGCGGTGCGCATTTGGTGAAGCCGTGGCAGTACCGCACACCGCGCCAGGGCTGAGCCGGCTCAGGCGCCCGGAACCGAAGTGCACCCACCGGCGGACGGGCGTACGGGATGGATCGCCAACGGTGAACGCCGTCGCGGGTGAAACCTTCGACGGTGCCCGCGGCAGTCGTCACGCGGACGGTGTGTTGGTGCATCTTCCGACGGTAGCGAACGTCAGGTGGGGACGCTCGGCAGGTCCGGTTCGAGGACCGTGATCGTCCCGGCCGCGCCGTCGACCTCGATGAGCGCTCCCGGCGTCAGGCGTCGCGTAGCGTCATGGACGTCGACGACGCACGGGATGCCGAATTCACGAGCTACCACCGCGGCATGCGACATCGGTCCGCCGAGTTCGGTGACCACGGCGCCGGCATAGGAGAACGCGGCCGTGTAGCCGACGTCGGTGACTTCGGCGACGAGGATCTCGCCGGCCTGCAGGGCATCGATCGTCTCCGGCCGCACGATCCGGACTCGCCCGCGGACCTTGCCCGCGCTCACACCCGCGCCGGTCAGCGTGTGGCCGGGCGTGAGCATCGATGCCGCGACATTGGTGGATTCCCAGCCGCCGCTGAAGATCGCGGGCGGCGTCACGCCGGCCAGCCTCTGCTGCTCTGCGCGACGACGCTTCACCAGGGCGGCGGTGTCGGCGGGCAGCGCGTCGAGTTCGTCGACCAGCAGGTAGTAGACATCGTCGGCGGATTCGAGCGCACCCGACTCGGTGAGCCGACGCCCGAGCTCACGAAGGAGGTTGCGCAGCAACCACACTGCGCGCACCAGTCGGTCGCGACGCACTTCCCGGTCACGGACCTGACGGGCGGCGATACGCGCCACCGGCCGGGACCGCAGCGGAACAACCTGTTGGCTGGCCTCCGAGCGGTCCCGCGGGTCAACGGCTTTCGCCACCATGCGCAGCAGCAATTCCGGGTCGTCGGCGTAGCTGGACGACCGCATCTCCAACTCAGCGGGCCCGCGGTGTCCGAAGGCGTTGAGCTCGGCGAGCAGGGTTCGGTGGAACTTCGGAGCGTTGGCCGCCAGTTCGGCAAGATGGTCGCCGGGTTCGGCGAGAATGCGTGCCACGTTGGGGTCGCGCCTGGCCGCATCCGCCAGGCGATACACCACTTTCAGCGGCCCGGCGCTCGCCAGTTCCTGGCCGACCGGGAGGATCATGTCGCGGCCGTTGAGGCCGCGCAGGATCACGCTCAGCGCCGCGAACGACATGAAGGACCCGGATGCCAGCACCCAGCCGTCGACGGCGGAGTCGCGGGCCAGCAGGATCAAGCTCTGCAGTCGCTGATCGGTCAGCGTCGTAAGGTCGCCGTTCGCAACCTCTTCCAGGCGTTCGATGTCGTCGACGAAGGCGCTGGTGTCGTGCCCCGCGCCGACGATCAGTCCGACCAGGTTGACGCCGAACACGCCCAAATTGCGGATGGTGCGCAATGGTCCTGTGGCGCGCCTTGATTCGCGGGGCAGCTCGTCGCCATGGATCGGCATCGATGCGACGCTGGGACCGAAGTACTGGCTCTGCCGCACCACGGTGGCGGGCTTGACGAACGGCACGACCTCGGCCATGTAGTGCGCGGTCGTGATGGCGCCGTAGAGGCGATGCGCGAACACGCCGACAGTGCGGGTGGCCATCTCGCGCTGGATCAACCCGCCCGGTCGCAGACGCCCGGCGATCACCGCCCCGGACGCGCGTAATCCCTTGACCGTCACCGACGCCGACGACGGCGAGAACGGTCCGGGCAGTGCCTCCGACAAGTTGGTGGCCAGAAACGTCGGAAAGCGCGGATCAATCGGAGTGTCGAATTCGCCGTTGCCGCCCTCAGGGCCGGCCGGCACGGTCTTGGACCCGTCGGCGGCCGGGATGTCGACCGCGGGGATGTCCTGCACGTGGGTCAGGCGCCAGGGCAGCGACGTCGTCCACGAGCCGATGCTGACCCGGCCGCGCACCGCCAGCGCGGTGTCGTCTAGACATTCGCGTCCGGTCCAGGCTGGGGTGTAGTTCCAACGCTCATGCAGCAGAGCGGTATTCATCGACGGCGCACTGAGCAGCAGATCGAGTTCAGCCGCCGGCCCCAGGACCCGCAGCAGCCGCGGCACGGTGGGCCGTCCCAGCGCCTCGGCGATCTCGCGCAGGGTGACTTCGCCGGGCGCTGCCAGGTTCACCGCTCCGCTGCCGATGCCCGCGTCGAGGGCCGCGCGGACGAACACCCGATGCGCGTCATCGGTGTGCACGGCCTGCAGCGACCTGTTGCCGTTGGGAAAGGCCGCGGCGGCCAGGGCGCGGCGCACCCAGTTGTCGACGCTTCGACCCAGGATCGCCGCACTTCGGATCGTCACCCATTCCGCGCCGCTCGCCGCAACCATCTCCTCCGCGCTGGCCTTTTCCCGCCCATAGGCCGAAACCGGCTGCAGCGGTTCGGTTTCCGATCTGACATGTCCAGGGCCGTACACGTGAGCCGATGATGCGAAGACTATGCGACGGGTCCCGCTGCGGGCCATCGCGTCGAGCACGTTGGCGGTGCCGTCGACGGTTGCGGCATCGTTGACCGCCCACGCGCAGTGCACGAGAACCTCCGCGCCGGCCACCGTCCGCCGCACCGTGGCAGCGTC
>DATNFI010000115.1:0-13930 GCA_035606475.1 Mycobacterium sp.
CGCGGCTCCAGGTTGACCGCGGTGCGCAGCTGGTTGACCGTGGCGACCGCGGCCAGCTGCGCGTAATGGGCATCAGAGCCCTGCCCGGCGCGGGCGGCGATCACGCCGAGCTGATCCAGCGACAACCGGCCCTCCCGCAGGGCTTCGGCGCAGCGGGGGAACTCCTCCAACCGGCGCGCCACCGTCGTGATCGTGTGCGCATGCCCCGAGGACGCGGCCAACTTCCAAGCCACCAACGCCGCCACCGACCGCGCACCCGTGGCACCACAAAGCTCATCACGATCCATCTCAGCAACAATCTCCACAATGCGCCCATCAATCGCATTACGCTGACCCGCCAACTCCGCCAACTCCCCGAACAACACCTCAAGACGCCCGCAACGGCCCACCACCACGGACCCAGCAGATGCGATCGAAGACATAACGCCATCATCACAGCCACCACCGACAAGTTTCGGCTGCCGATCAACGCCGTGATTCGCGGCCAGCCATCGCGGTAATACTGGAGTGATGCCCGTCTTAGTCCGCAGGCTCTTCGGCATCGGCAAGCTGCCCGCCGACGTGCGCGCCGCCGTCGAGGCCGAGGGGCTCATCCACCTCGCCGACTTCGTCCCCGTCACGCGCCGATTCAGCGGCGCCATCCCGGGCCTGCGGTCGGCGCACAGCGTTGCGAGCTACGTCGGGTCGGTCGCGTTCACCTCGCAGCGCGTACTCGCGACGCTGTCATCGTTACCCAAACTCGCCGGACCCACCGTCGATGTACGTTGGGACGCAACGCAATCCGGCGTGGCCACAGCGGAAATCTCATCGAGCGGTCTGCAGGTCGAGGCCGATGTGGACGATCTGGACGAGACGTTCTCCGGTCACCTGTCCCTGCACTACAAGCTCGACATTGCCGACGAGGTGCTGGCCAAGCTGCCCCGACGTTCACTGACCTTCGACATGCCGCCGGAGTACGTCCTGCGCGCGGTCGGCGTCACTTACCGCCCCTAGGGTGCAACCAGACCGCTGACGTCGCTGAGAGATCCGGCCAGGGCGGGCGGCGCAGCACGGCCAGACTGGCCAGCACCGCCGCGATCAACCCGGTGATGACGCCGATCAGCGCTATCCGATCGGCGTCAACCGCGGCCACCCATCGGGTGGTGCCGTCCTGGATGACGAATATGCCGACCGGCGTCGACGAGCCGGCACGGATCTTGGAAACGGGGATCACCGTGGCGCCATCCGCCGTCCGGTAGGGCTCGCCGTACACGCGGGACCGACTGCCATTGGTGGGGAATTTCTCCAGTGACTCGGGAATTTTCATGCGTTGATCCTTCCAGGCGAATGGGCACCGTTGGCCGCCTTAACACGCCCGGTTCCTACGATGGCGTTGTGGACGATCACGCATTCAGCACGCCGGAGCGGCAGGCGATCTACCGCGTGATCGCCGAGCGGCGCGACATGCGGCGATTCGTCCCGAACAGCGAGGTCTCCGAAGACGTCCTGGCCCGACTATTGCAGGCGGCCCACGCCGCCCCCAATGTCGGCCTGATGCAGCCTTGGCGATTCATCCGGATCACCGACGACGAATTACGGCAGCGCATTCACGCGCTGGTCGACGAGGAGCGCCTGCAGACCGCCCACGCGCTGGGCCCGCGGGCGCAGGAATTTCTCGCGCTCAAGGTCGAGGGCATCCTCGATTGCGCGGAGTTGCTCGTCGTCGCCCTGTCCGACGGCCGGGACAGCTACGTGTTCGGCCGGCGCACCATGCCGCAGATGGACCTGGCATCGGTGTCGTGCGCTATCCAAAACCTTTGGCTCGCAGCACGATCCGAGGGCCTCGGAATGGGCTGGGTGTCGCTGTTCGATCCGCCGAAGCTGGCGTCGCTGCTGTCGATGCCCGCCGACGCCGAGCCGGTCGCGATCCTGTGCCTCGGCCCGGTGCCCGATTTCCCCGACCGACCCTCCCTGGAATTGGACGGCTGGGCGCTGGGCCGCCCGCTGTCCGAGTTCGTGTCGGAGAACCACTGGGGGCAGCCGCCGCACGCCGCGACGTGAACCTCAGCTCATCGCGAGTTGCGCGATGAGCGTGTTGATCGCCGCGACGGCATCGGGCGGCACAGAACGCTCGGCCTCGGCGTCGAGCAGCGTCTCCGTCGAGACGCCGGCGGCGTTGGCGGCCTCTTCGACGCTCAGTTCCGCACTGTGTCGCGCGCCGTAGACCCGCTGACCCAGGGTGGCGGTCGGCGACTTGGCGGCCTGCAGCATCAGTTCGTTGTAGCGCCGTCGGACGGCGCTGAGGGCCAGCACCACCGACGGAGTGCCGCGGGCATTGCGCGCGGCGTTGGCGGCCACCGTCTCGAGCTGACGCAGATTGGCCAGGATGGGTGTGGCCTGCTGGGCGAAGCCCGGATCCGACGGGTCGGGTAGCGCGTTCATCGCGGTGCCGATGCTGTGCATGGCCAGTTCGACCGCCTCGGCCATCAGCGGCGCCTGAACCGTATCGGTCAGCACCTCGGTGACGTCATTGCCCTGGGTGACCGGGCTGCCGTTGCGAATCCGCGTGATGGTGCCGGCCGGCCAACTGAGCACCTCCTCCAGCTTGGCCAGCGTTCCGCGACGCGGCCAGCTGCGTCCCTTTTCGAATGCGATCAGGGTGCCCGCGTTAATGACCTTGTCCCGGGCCAGGCTGCGTTGGGTGATGTCGAGTTCGCGGCGACGGGCGGCGACCGCGCGACCGGCCCGGGCCACGTCCGGGTCGGTCTCGGCCAACTCGTCCCAGTCCTCCGCATCGTCAGTCTCAAGCTCGACGGTGCTCCGCACGGTCTGGTCGCGCGGGTCGCCGGGCACGAGCGTCACCGGAATCCCCTCCGCATCGCCCAAATGGACCGTCATCGGACTGGTGATCAGCGCCGAGTTGCGCCGCACTCCGTCGACGAACATCCCGTTGGTGCTGGTGTCGATCACCTGCCAGCCGTCGTGGCGCGGTTCCAGCCGGACATGTGAGCGCGAGATCCGGCCGTCGTTGACACGCACCGTCGCCGACGGATCTCTGCCGATGATGGCGACGCCGTTGTCCGCGCTCAGCGGATACGACTGGGCTCCGATCCGGACCACCAAGTCGGGCGTGGAGGCGGACCCGCTCTGACCGGTTGTCATCACGCTCCTCTGTCGAATCGGTGCTACGTCTTTGCTGCACGGCCGACGCCACAACCGACTGGGCCACGCTTCGGTTTTGGCGTCGACTTGTCGCACCTGACGCTACGTTTTGACGGTCTTATCAGACCCTTAGCCTGCCCACCATAGCACCGTCGCGGATCGTTTAGGCACGTCAATGGCACCGGCGTCGTGCGCTTCGCGGCTGCTGGCCAACTCTCGAAGCGCTGCTTCGTTTTAACTGTTGCACTGCTGCTAGAAAATGCCTAAAGTCGTAGCGACAGCGATGCGAATGCGTCGCAGCAGGAGGGGTACAAGCTATGACTGCCACCGTCGTATCGCTCACCGCAGCTTCCGACGAATTCGTCCCGGTCTGCACGTCCGACCCGGAACGATGGACCACCAGCCCGGACGATGCGGCGAAAGCTCTGTGCCGCGCGTGCCCGCTTCGCTGGCGGTGCGCGCGGGAAGCCTGGGAGACGCCGGGCGCCGAGGGGTTGTGGGCCGGCGTGGTGATCCCTGAGTCCGGCCGAGGCCGCGACTTTGCGCTTCGCCAACTGCGCTCTCTGGCTGCACACGGCGGCTATCCGGTTCGACCTGGATACCGCGCCCGGCGCCGCATCGTCCTACCCGGCGCATAGCGCATCGCACATCCGGAGTGATCGGCCCGCCGGCGGTTACGATGCCGGGGTGCAACCACCGCCGCCGGGTCCTCCTCCGCAGTGGGGACCCCCACCTGAGGATCCCCAGGAGAACGCGGGTTACGGAGATTACGGCCAGCCACCGCCCCCACCCGGATACGGCCCACCACAGTGGGGCGGCTACGGTCCACCCGCGCCGGCCCCGACGTCACAGCAGACCTTCGGCTGGATCAGCCTGGCGGCGATCGGGTTACTGGGATTGCTCGGCGCGATCCTCACTCTGACGCTCTGGATCAACCTGAACAGTTCGGTCTCGCGCGCCACGGACGTGTGCAAACGGTTCGGCGGCGAGTACGCCAACATGTGCCGGCAGCAAATCGAGAAGATGGTTCCTGGTGTTCCGGTGGCGCTGGTCGTCTGCCTGTTCCTGATCATTGCGGCCTGCCTCGCGGTCGCCGCCGGCGCGGTGCTGCTCTTCGTGAAGCGACAGACCGGGCAGTTCTTCATCCTCGGCGGCGGCATCGTCATGCTCGTCTTGTCGATCGGACTCGAAGCGCGCTACGGCGCAACCAGCAGAATTACCTACGACCTGATTGCAGGTCTGGTCATCGCGGTCACCGGAGGATTGATGTTCGTCCCGGCCTTCCGGGTGCTGTTGGGGTTGCCACCCCATCTGACGGGCAGCCCGAGGCCCGGCGGTTATCCGGGCGGCGGACCGTGGCCGCCGCCGCCCCCGCCGCCGCAGTACGGCCCTCCCGGCCCGCCGCAGCAGTGGTGAACCGCAACCCGGGCACGCGGCGTGACAACGTGCTGCTGGTGCACTGGCACGACCTGGGCCGGTACCTCGGTGTCTACGGTCACGCCGACGTTTCGAGCCCCAGGCTCGATCAGCTGGCCGCCGAGGGCATCCTGTTCACCCGGGCGCATGCCACCGCGCCGCTGTGCTCGCCGTCGCGCGGATCGCTGTTCACCGGTCGCTATCCACAGAGCAACGGCCTGGTCGGCCTGGCTCACCACGGCTGGGAGTATCGACCCGGCGTTCGCACGCTGCCGCAGATTCTCTCTGAATCTGGCTGGTACTCAGCTCTTTTCGGGATGCAACACGAGACGTCCCACCCGGCACGGCTGGGTTTCGACGAGTTCGACGTCTCGAACTCATACTGCGAGTACGTCGTCGAGCAGGCCGAGCGGTGGCTGCGCAACCACGACCCTCGGCAACCCTTTCTGCTGACGGCCGGATTCTTCGAAACGCACCGGCCCTATCCTCGGGACCGTTACGAGCCGGCCGACGCCGACGCTGTCGACACGCCCGACTATCTGCCCAATACCGTTGAGGTACGCCAAGATCTGGCTGAATTCTACGGATCGATCACCACCGCGGACGCGGCCGTCGGCCGGATACTGGACACCCTCGCCGAGACCGGACTGGACACCAGCACCTGGGTGGTCTTCCTCACCGACCACGGCGCGGCGTTCCCGCGCGCCAAATCGACACTCTACGAGGCGGGTACCGGAATCGCGATGATCGTCCGGCCGCCGACCCGAATGGGTTTGCCGCACAAGGTATATGACGACCTGTTCAGCGGTGTCGACCTGCTCCCCACGCTGCTGGAACTGCTTGGCATCACTAAGCCGTCCGACATCGAAGGGATCTCACACGCGCAGGCGCTGATTGCCCAGGATCATGCCGAGCCGGTGCGCGACCACGTCTACACCACCAAGACCTATCACGACTCGTTCGATCCCATCCGCGCGATCCGGACGAAGGATTTCAGCTACATCGAAAACTACGCACGCCGACCGCTGTTGGATCTCCCATGGGACATCGAGGAAAGCGCCTCCGGGCACGCCGTCGCAGCGCTGGTCACCGCCCCACGACCGGAACGCGAACTGTACGACCTGCGCGCCGACCCCACCGAAACCACGAACCTGCTGACCACCGAGGGCAACGACGGCGCCGTCCGGATTGCGGCCGATCTTGCTGTCCGCCTACATGATTGGCGTCAACGGACCGGCGACGTCATACCGTCCGACTTTGCCGGCACCCGCATCGCGGCTCGGTACACCGAAACGTATCTGCAGATCCACGAGAAGGTTCCCACCAGTCGGTCCGGTATCGCCACCGACCGGGGAATCGACGACGCAACCCGTCAAACGGATCCTTAAACACGACCACCGGGTGTCCGGTTAGGCTCTCTCGGTGCCCGCGCATCCGACGCCCTATCTCGTGCTCGCCTCGCAGCGCTGTGGCAGCACGTTGTTGGCCGAGTCGCTGCGGGCCACCGGCAGCGCGGGCGAGCCGCAGGAGTTCTTCCAGTACCTGCCGACCACCGGGATGGCCCCGCAGCCACGCCAGTGGTTCGCCGACGCCGAGGACGAGACGATCCTGCACCTGCTCGACCCGCTGGACCCCGGTACGCCGGACACCGCGTCATCGGTCGCCTGGCGTGAACACATCCGCAGTTCGGGCCGCACGCCGAACGGGGTCTGGGGCGGGAAGCTGATGTGGAATCAGACACCGCTGCTCCAGCAGCGCGCGTCGTCGCTGCCGGATCGCTCCGGTGACGGTCTGCGCGCGGCGATTCGGGACGTCATCGGCAGCGAACCGGTTTACGTGCATGTGCACCGTCCGGACGTGGTGTCGCAGGCGGTGTCGTTCTGGCGGGCCGTGCAGACCCGGATGTGGCGTGGCCGGCCGCACCCTGAGCACGACTCACGGGCCACCTATCACGCCGGCGCGATTGCCCACGCCGTCGCCATGCTGCGCGAGCAGGACGAGTGCTGGCGCGCCTGGTTCGCCGAAGAGGGCATCGAGCCGATCGATGTGCCCTATCCGGCGCTGTGGCGCAACTTGTCCTCGGTCGTCGCGACGGTGTTGAAGGCGATCGGTCAAGATCCCCGACTGGCTCCGGCGCATCCGCCGGAACGCCTGGCCGACGAGCACTCGGATGAGTGGGTGGATCGCTACCGCGACGACGCCCGGCGGCTGGGGCTGCCGGAGTAGCTCAGCCGCCGACCTGGGCGACGAAGAACACCCGCCGGAACGGGTAGCAGGTGGTCCCGTCTGACCGGGGCGGATATGCCTGGGCCAGCAACGGAATGAGCTCGTCGCAAAAGTGTTGGTAGTCCTGCTCATTGAGCCGTTCTTTGACCGGCGTCAGCGCGGTCCCGCTGATCCAGTCCAGCACCGGATGCTTGCCGGTGAGTTGATGGATGTAGGTGGTCTCCCAGGCGTCGACCCTGCACCCGGCGTCGATCAGCAGCTCGGCGTACTGCGCCGGCTCATCGACCACAGGCCCCACCTGAAACGGGATGTCGCGCAGCTTGTTTGCGAACTCTTCCCGCCGGGCCACGGCACGCACCGCGGCGTGCGACGGAGATTCGAAGTTGCCGGGCATCTGAACCGCCAACCACGACCCGGCGGCCAATTGACCGGTCCAACGAACGAACAATTCGCGGTGCTCGGGGACCCAGTGCATGGCGGCATTGCTCAGCACGACATCGGTATCGGCTTGCGGCGTCCAGGTTCTCAGGTCGCTGACCGACGCGTCCACCCCGCGACCGCGGGCGGCGGCCACCATCTCCGGCGAGCTATCGATGGCCTCGATGACGGCGTCGGGCCAGCGGCGGGCCAGCTGAGCGGTGAGGTTACCCGGGCCGCAGCCAAGGTCGACCACCCGCCGCGGATCCTTCGCTGCCACGCGGGCGAGCAGGTCGTAGAACGGGCGGGCGCGGTGATCGGCGAAGCCGAGATACACCTCTGGATCCCACATGGGGTCCTCCTGTTCTACAGCGATCGGGCCGACTGATATAGACAAACGGTATTACCCACCACACGCCGGACGAGCTGAGGATGGACCATGGCCGACGAAGACGAGGCCCACGAGGTACGGCAGGTGTGGTCAGCGCTGGGCTTACCCGGCGTGATCGACGTACACACCCACTTCATGCCGAAATCGGTAATGGACAAGGTGTGGCAGTACTTCGATTCCGCCGGGCCGCTGGTCGGCCGCGAGTGGCCCATCATCTATCGAACCGCGGAGTCCGAACGCGTCGAGATGCTGAGGCAGTTCGGCGTGCGCCGCTTCACCGCGTTGGTCTACCCGCACAAGCCCGACATGGCCGCCTGGCTCAACCAGTGGGCCGAGCAATTCGCTCGCGAGACGCCGGATTGCCTTGCCACCGCCACGTTTTACCCCGAGCCGGATGCCGGTGACTACGTCGCATCAGCGATTGAAGCCGGAACGCAGGTCTTCAAGGCGCACGTCCAAGTGGGGCGGTACCAACCCAACGACCCGCTCCTCGACCCGGTCTGGGGCGCCATCGAGGATGCTCGGACACCGGTTGTCATTCACTGCGGGTCCGGACCGGCAGCTGGCGAGCACACCGGGCCCGAACCGATACGGCTTCTGCTGCAACGTTTCCCGCGGCTGCGGCTGATCGTCGCGCACATGGGCATGCCCGAGTATGTCGACTTCATGGACATCTGCGAAGGTTCGGCCGACGTCCGTCTCGACACCACCATGGCGTTCACGCCGTTCATCGATGAACTCACGCCATTCCCGCCATCGCAGCTGAATCGACTGCGCGACTTGGGCGATCGCATCCTGTTCGGCAGCGACTTTCCCAACATCCCCTACAGCTACGCCGACGCGATGCGACCGCTCATCGAGCTACCCGGCATCGACGATGCGTGGCTGCGCGGCGTGTTCCACGACAACGCCGCAAAGCTGTTCGGCTAGTTATGCGACCGGCTGCGGCTGGGCGGTGCTGGCCCAGCGCAGTCGCTCCAGGAGCAGCGATTCGGGAAGCAGGACGTGACCGTCGAGACGCTGATTCGACAGCGGGTCCAACGCCGTCAGCGCCGCACGCTGAATGCCGTTTTTCGAAATCAGCCCGGGCAGTGGCCCGCTCGCGGCCGGCTTGGCGTCGGTGCGGAATGCGCAGGCGACCGCGAGGGTCTGGTCGTCGCCGCAACCGGACACCTCGGCGGCCGTCCAGACTTCGCGGACCGGGTACGACCAGATCGCCGCGAGCGTGTTGGGCAGCGCAGTGTCAACCTTGACGCCGTACGCGGCAACGTAATTCGAGCTGCCCTGGCTGACTCCGACCCACGTCTCCTTCGCCGGTCGCGGGAACGGCGACGGAACGTCGTCGGGATTCGCGACGGCAGCGGTCCAGCCGCTCTCGCGCAGATGATCCGCGAGCCGGCGCGCTGCGACCTCGGCGGTCTCGTGCAGCGGAATCTGCGCCGAACGGGCCTGCAGTGCCGCGAGATTGTCTGCGGCGGAGAGCGTTACGCCGATCCAGGTTTCGCGTTCGCGAGTGCCGACCTCCGACGTGCTGTCGCGACTGGTGACCCGGATGGCGTCGGCCCGCAGCCCGTAGCGCTGCGCGTAGCTCGCGATCAACGCCAGCGGCAGCGAGTCCGCATCGCCCAGCGGCGGCGTCACCCGTAGCAGCGCCGTGGTGCGCACATCGGTGACCGATTCCTCGGCCCGACGCGCCCCCCGGTTGGGGCGCAGGATCGCCAGCCGGCGGTACAGAATCGTGGTGACGGGCAGTCCCCGCCAGCGCGCCAGCAGCACGATCGCCGCGAAAATCGCGACGCCCAGCACCCAGCGCTCACGCACCGAGTGCCAGGGGAAGGCGAGGGCCGCGGCCGTGGCGGCCAACAGCACTAACGTGATCCGTCCGGTGGGCGGCGTGGTGGATTGGTGCGCACTCACAGTGCTGGTTCCTTTCGTCGGCGTGCGGCGATCGCGGCGGCGGCCACGACGGCCAATACCAGAGCGGCCGTTCCACCGAATGCCACGATCCTGGGCCACGGGCTCTTCGGCGCGGGTTCCGGCGGCGCCGCAACATGTTTGACGGGTGAGTTGTCGCCGTTCGCTGCGGCGGGAAGTTGCCAGGTAAGGGCGGCCACCGGATCGACGGCGCCCGAACCGATCACGTTCGACGGCGCCCGGGCCCCATTGTGCGCCGACCCGGTGATCCGCTGAATCACCTGCGTGGAGTTCAGTTCCGGGTACTTGCTGCGGACCAACGCCGCGACACCGGCAACATATCCGGCGGCGTAGCTCGTGCCGGCCAACGGCACCAGTTGTTGATGCTCGTTGGGCAGGCCGTTGGCGAGTCCGCCGTCGTCGCGATTGCTCACCGACACGATGCCCTCGCCGGGAGCGGCGATACCCACCCACGGACCGGCCATGGTGAACTTCGACGGCTGATCGCCGGGCGTCAGCGAGCCGACCGACAGCACATACGGCTGCCACCAGGACGGCACCGACACCGATGTGACGCCATCCCAGTTACGGGGGTCGCCGGGATGGCTGAGGTCGGTGAGCGGATTGGAATCGCACGCGGCTCCGCTGGCCGCGCCGGCGGCACCGACGTTGCCCGCCGCGGCCACGATCACCGCGTCTTTGTCGACAGCGGCATATCGGATCGCCGCTCCCAGTGCTCCCTGGTCGACGTTGCGATCGGCAGGCACACAGGTGATTCCCGAGACGGTGATCACCCGGGCTCCGAGATCGGCGGCATGGACGATCGCGCGGCCGAGCGCGGTCACATCGACGACCGCCTTTGCCAGGCTTGGGTCGCCGCCCGCACCACGAGCCGCGAACTTCGGCGAGGACACCCGCAACGACACCACTTTGGCGCCCGGTGCGATTCCGGCGAAGCCGTCGTCGCCGGGCTGGCCGGCGATCAGGCCGGCAACCGCGGTGCCACGCCCGTCGCAGTCGGTGAGCCCGTCGGTCGACTCGACGTAGTCACCGCCGGGTTGTACGCCGGGTAGCCGCGGCCCCGGCCGCACACCGGTGTCCAGAACGGCGACGAGTTGACCGTCACCGCGGGAAAACCGCCATGCCGCAGGCGGATCCAGAATCTGCTGACTCGGCGGTACCGCTTTAAAGTCGGTGCCTGAGATGACGCCGGTGGCGCTGCACTCGCCGCTCTTCGACATCGGCGCCACCGGACCTGGCGCCCCGGGAGGCGGCGGCGCACCGGGATCGACCTGAGGCCGCTCGACCGCCAGCGCAGGCGGGCAGGCCCACAGCATGGCAACCAAAGCCGCTGCGAGACAACCGAATCGCCGAGTGCGAGCAGAGCTCATCGATTGAGCACCCATTCGAACAGTCCGACCAGGTAGGCGATCACCGGGATCAGCGACGCGTCGATTCCCGACGCGACGAAACCGACGAGGCGGCGCAGCGGCAGCGAATAGGTCTCCGGCGACGCGATCGTCGGGCTCAGCGCGACCACGGCCAATGCCAGCACCAGGACCGCGAGTACCGCCGCGAGCACCAGAGCGGTCAGGTACTCCGCCGTCGCGGTGTAGCGCACGATCAAGCCGATAGCCACCAGGAACGGCTGGGCCAACAGCCACGCCTTGCACGCGGCCGAATCCCACACCCGGGCCCGTAACGCAGCCGCGGCCGCGGTCGCGGCGATCACGTACCAGCCCCAGGGGGACAACGTTTCTGGGCGCCACGCGATGGCCAGCGACCCGATCACGCTGAGCAGCACGGCGCCGGCGATGAACCCGGTCTGGTGCGCGTCGCTGATCCGCACCCGTCGCGGCAGGTCCGCGAGCACCCGCGACGACGGCGCCGACGGGGTCGGGTCGCCGGGAGCGGGAATGACCGGCAGCGGGAAGCGTGCCCACAGCGCAGACAGCTGGGGGGCTTCGACGGTCACCAGCAACGCGACCACGAGAAGACCGGCGCCCACGGTGACCAATGGCAGCTGCCACAGCGAGCTTGCGCCGGCGGCCAGCAGGACGCCCAGGCCCAGCACCGTGGTCGCGGTGAAGAAGGCTTTGGCGCCGTGGTTTTCGCGCAGGATCAGCGTGATCAACGACCACGCGGCGACTCCGGCGGCTGCCAGCGTCACCTGCGCCGCGCCGAAGTGCCCCGGCACCGCCAGTGCCAGCGCCGCGGCGATCGGCACCAGGGCGCCGGCGGCCAGGGCCCCGGCGACCCGTGGCGACCGCGCGATCAGGCCGGCCACCACGGAGAGCAGCGCGATGGCACCCACCGCGATCGGCCCGACCGGCGAGCCAGTAGCCACTCGGTGGACGACGCCCAGACCGGTTGCCGCCCAGATCAATCCGATCAGCGCCGCGATCGCGCCGCGTTGGATGTGCGCGGTACCCCAGGGCTTCAGCCGCGACGTCGAGAAGATGACGGCCGCGTCGGCGATGTCTTCGACGATGCCTGGCGCGGCCGGCCCGACCGGCACCGGCTGCAATGCCAGCAGATCGCCGTCGACGACACCGACGGTGCCCAGACTCGCGTCCAGGCTGAACGGCGCGCCGCCGATCGGCGCGAGGCTGCGTCGCGCGGGAGTAGCGGGTTCGGTGCCCGCGGCGTCCTCAGCGACCGCCGGAACGACCAAACGTTCGACAGCCGGCAGGATTTCGCGCAGCGGCAGGTCCGCGGGCAGGGCGATTTCGGTCAGGCGACTGTCCGCAAGGATGGCGACCCGCACGATGGGTATGACAGTGCTGGACATCACCGACTCCTCAGGATTCTGCGGAACATTGCTTCTCTTTC
Organism: Mycobacterium sp.; assembly: GCA_035606475.1. Classification (GTDB taxonomy): domain Bacteria; phylum Actinomycetota; class Actinomycetes; order Mycobacteriales; family Mycobacteriaceae; genus Mycobacterium. Next base: position 12,338 of record DATNFI010000115.1, read on the forward strand.
TCTTGGTGAATCAGACAGTTTGTGGGTTGGAGCTGCTGAAGTCTCGGAAGAGCCGGTTGTCCGCAAACCAGTGGCCGTCCGGCAGTTGGCCGGTGAGCTGTTCGACGGCAACGGCAACCGCGAATGGCGTGCCGGGTGCGAAGGTGGAGATCCATTCGCCGTCGAACGCACGCGACGGGCTGACCAGGACCCGGCCCATCTCGGTGTCGACGATGCTCATGCCCACCTCGCTGCTGGTGTGCCGACCATCGTGGTGGCAGCCCGCGACGATCTCCACGTAGCTGCGCGGCCCGGTGAACACCGACTCGACCACGGGCCGCGCCGACTGCGGGATACCCAGGTAGTCAAGGACTTCGGTGAGCGGCGCACCATTGCGCAGCCGCTCATCGGCCCGGGCTCCGACCTGCGCGGGCAGGCTGAATTCATCGAACCGCGCCGGCGGGCGCTGCGCCAGACCGACACCGAGGATCGGCACCAGCGCGCGCGAGTCGTGAATATCCATCGTCGTGAAGGTGACCAGCTGCGCATTGCGCAGTGCCACCACAGTTTTGTTGCCGCGCCGGGCAATGATGCCGCGCAGCAGATCGTCGCCCCCAGAGGCGGCGGCGGACCCGACGTAGCGCAGGTCCAGCCACCGCTCCGGAAAGCACACCACCCGAATCCAGTCTGCGACCGCCGAATTGATGACGCCGTCGGCCGACACCATGCCCATGCGGGCCAGTTCGGCGGTCTGGGTTGCGAGGAACGCACCCCGTTCGGCGGCATCAGTGTATGGCGTGGTGATCGCCAAGACCCATGGAAACGTTCCCGCTCCAACGGTTTCGGCGATGCACCACGCCTGATCGACGGTCAGTTCGACGGCGTTGGGCACGGTGGTCATCGACGCTGGCGACCTAGCCGCCCCACTTGGCGCCCTCGGCCGAGTCACGGGCCAGCATCGAGGTGGTGTTGTTCTCGTGCGTGCTCGCCATCGCCCGATAGGACAGCACCAACTGCTCCAGTGCTTGGTTCCACTGTGCTTGCCAGGCCTGGTAGCTCATCCCGGTGTCACCCTGCCACGCCGACTGCAACGCGGCCTGCTCAGCCGAGATATCGGCGCCCAGGCTCTGGATGGTGCCGGCATAGCCGGCCATGTCCGCCGAATGCGCAAGCATCGCCGGGTAGTTGTACATGATCTGCGACATCACAAACCCTTTCGACTTATCGGTATCGACTCAGAAGCCCGGGTAGCTGCTCGCCGCAGCACTGTCCGCGGCCACATACGTACCCGCCGCATCACCCAGATTCGCCTGCGCGATATCCAGCAACGAATTCACCTTCGCCGCCGCCGCCACAAACCGGGCATGTGCCGCCTGAAACGCCGCCGCACCATCACCGGCGAAAAACGCCTGCGACGACATCGCCTCCTGCTCGGCCTGACCAATCGTCGACCGCATCAACCCCGCCTTGGCCCCAAACGCCGACTGCGACGCCACCAACTGCGGAATGTGAGCATCCAACAAACTCATCCCTGAAATCCTTTCCTCACTTGATTACCGTTGCCACGCCAACACCTCAGTTGCGCTCCCCCTCCCAGACGTGCCCTTCAGATGC
>DATNFI010000116.1:0-5653 GCA_035606475.1 Mycobacterium sp.
GCGAGGCCATGGCCGCCGTGTCGGCCGCGACGGCCGCCGAACCGCCCGAACGCCTGCGCGCCGAGGTGCTGGCTGCCGTTCAGCGCAACACGGCGGTCCGATCACGTTGGCGCACAGCGATATTGGCGGCCGCCGCCGCGATCGTGGTGGCGTTGGCCGCCTTCGGCGCGGGAATCGCGCTACGCCCCGCGCATACGCCGACGATGGCCGAGCAGATCATGGCGGCCCCAGACATGCGAACGTCGTCCACCCCGATGGCCGGTGGAACGGCGACCGTGATGTTCTCCCGGAACATGAATGGCGCTGTGCTGCTGATGAATAACGTGCCGCCGCCATCGCAGGGGTCCGTCTACCAGATGTGGCTGGTCGGCGCTAAGGGCCCGCAGTCGGCAGGCACGATGAACGCCGCCGCCATCACACCGTCGACCACGCACACGTTCACCGATCTAGAGAATTCCAGCGTGCTGGCGTTCACCGTCGAACCCGGCGACGGGTCGCCGCAACCGACCGGAAAGATCTTCGCGAAACTGCCTCTGACCTAAGCTGGAATCGCCACTGAGCGAACAGCTTTCAGCCCTTCCGCAGTCCGCCGAGACCAGCCACTAACACACCGAGCAGCACCAGACCGCCGCCCGCGGCCAAGGTGAAGTCGAGCCAGTCGTGCAGGCTGCTCTCGGCGTGGCCCACCATCACATCGGCGATACCGCGGATCCCGCCGGTGGTGTTGTTCAGCGTGTCGTTGAGCGGGTAGCGGGCCAGCTCGATCGCGACCCAACCCGCGGCGCCAACCACCAGAGCGGCGACTCCGAGAGCGGCCAGCCCGCGTCCGCGACTCCGCACGGCGACCAGGGTCAGCAACGCGAAGAATCCGGTCAGCGCCCCCACCCCGATGGAAGCCCACAGACCCCAGGTCGCCAGCGGCCGCAACTCGCCCGGCCGCAACACCTTTGGCGTCGACACTGTCACCGGGACCCGCACGGTGTCGGGCACCGTGACGTTGTTGTTCGCCAACAGCGTGTCGAACGCGGAGTCCTTGAGCATGCCGGCCAGGTCGACCACCCACTCGTCGCCCTCGGCCTGGGTGTGGGCGCCGGTGAACATCCAGTCGTGCGCCAACCGGTTGGCATCGGCGAACTGCGTCGGGAAGTCGGGCCCGGCGGTGTATCCGGCCGCGACGCTATGGACCTGCGCCGAATCGACGTGGCCATTGTGCTGGTTGATCAGAACCGTTGCCCTGGTGGCCAGTTCGGCCGCGACGGCGGCCTGTAACGCCTTGTCACCGGCCGCCTTGCGGGCCATCGCCGTGTAGCCGTTGACGTCGACAACGTGGGTCTGAGTCCACACCGTCGGAACGGCGACGGCCAAGGCGACCGTGGTGCACAACCACAGCAGCGCCGCCAGCGCGAAGCGCACTACTTGGCGACGCGACGCGGGCGCGACAACGCCAGCTTGGTCATCATCTTGTTCATCCGCTTCATTGCCTTCAGCGAATTGTGGTAATAGTTCTGGCCCGCACCGACATTCGTGCGCGGTGTGACAACGGTCTCGACACGACAGAATTTGCGCAGCCCGTCGGCGCCACCGAACCGCGCACCGATGCCCGACGTCTTCCAGCCGCCCATCGGTGCCGTCGTGCACATCAGGTTGGTGATCACGTCGTTGATGTTGACCGCACCGCAATCAAGCTGCAGCGCAACCTCTTTGGCACGGTCGAAGTCTTTGGAGAACACCGAGGCGCTCAACCCGTATTCGCTGTCGTTGGCCAGCCGGATCGCTTCGGAGACCGAGCCGACCTTCATGATCGGCAGCGTGGGGCCGAAGGTCTCCTCGGTCATGCAGGTCATCGAGTGGTCGACGTCGACGAGCACCGTGGGCGGATAGAAGCTGCCCGAGGTGGTGGTGCGTTGGCCGCCGGTCAGCGCACGTGCTCCGGCCGCCACCGCCTCGCGGACATGGCGTTCGGTGACCGCCAGCTGCTGCTCGTCGATCATCGCCCCGAAGTTGTTGCCCTCGCCGGCACCGACCTGCAGCGCCTTCACGTCGCGAACCACGGCGTCGACGAACTGGTCGTAGACCTGCTCGTGCACGTAGACCCGTTCCACCGAGACGCAGGTCTGCCCGGCGTTGAACATCGCGCCCCACACCGCGGCGTGCGCGGCGAGGTCGACATCGGCGTCCTCGAGCACGATCATCGGATCCTTGCCGCCGAGTTCGAGGCTGACCGGCGTCAGCCGGCGGGCGGCCCGCTCCATCACCTTGCTTCCGGTGGCACACGAGCCGGTGAACTGCACGTAATCCGAGTTGTCGATGACGGCCTCGGACACCGCCCGGGCACCCTGGACCACCGCGAACACATCGGGTGCGCCGGATTCCAGCCAGCCGCGCCGCAGCACCTCGGCGGTCAACGGGGTGCGCTCGGACGGCTTCAACAGCACCGCGCAGCCCGCGGCCAACGCGCCGATGCCGTCCATCAAGGCGTTGGCGACCGGGTAGTTCCACGGCGCGATGATGCCGACGACCGCCCGCGGCCGGTAGTGGACGGTGACCTTCTTGATCGCCATGAACGGCAGCGCCGCCGGTCGCTTCTCCGGCTCGAGCGCTTTCGCCATTGTCTTGATGTAGTACGACAGCAGCATGATCACCAACGGCACTTCTTGTGCCGCATCGACGGCCGACTTGCCGGTCTCCTTGATCAGCAGCTCTTCCAGCTCGCCGCGATGCTCGGACAGCCAAACGGCGAAGCGGGCCAACACCTTCGCGCGCCCGTCGGCCCCGAGCTGTTCCCATTCCCGTTGGGTGGCGCGCAACCCCTCAGCAATGGCCGGTACGTCGGCGGCGTCGGTCCACTGGACCTGTCCGGCGACCGCGCCGGTCGCGGGATTGTGGATGGTGCCGGTGCCGGTGAAGTCAGATTCCGTCGCAGGGGTCGCGGGTGTGATCGTGGTCATACCGCCATCGTAGACGCCTGCCGCCAGCTGTCGACAGGTGTCAAGTTCTAGCTCGGGCTGGGCGCGAGCGGCAGCAGATAGGCCGCCTGGCCGAGATGCTGGGCGCAGTCGTCGATGATGCTGACGATCCGGGCGCTGGCCGTCACCGGCGGGTCCCAGTTGCGGTCGACGATGCGCTCCAGGTCCGCGGCGGTGACACCGGCGACGAACGTCAGCGTCATCTCGTGCAGAGCGTGGTAATACCCGGCCAGCAACTCGACCGGCGCCCGAACCTTGGCGACCTCGGCCGGGCCATGCCCGTAGCCGGAGTCGTTGCGCGGCAGGTCGAGACCGAACCGGTCCACCCAGCCACCGGCCGTCCACACCTGGTCGACGCCGGCGATCGGGGCAAGCTGCAGGTCCTGCACCCGCGCGCTATGCCAGATCAGCCAGGCGATGCTGTTGGCATTCGGCGACGGCCGGTAGTTGGCCTGCTCGTCGGTCAGGCCGTCGGTGATCTCGTCGACGTGCTCGATCAGACGAGTGAAGGCGTCGCGCAACAACTCTCGAACGGCGTCATCAGACATAGTCGCGACCCTACGCGTGGCAGACGGCTTCGACGTTGTTGCCGTCGGGGTCGCGAACGAAGGCGGCGAAATAGCCCTCGCCGTATTCCGGCCACAGTTTGGGCGCATGCAGCGACTCGGCTCCCAACTCGACGGCGGCCTGGTGAAACGCGTTCACCGCCTCATCGTCGGCCGCGGTGAACGCGAAATGCGTCTCGCGGTTGGGCCCCATGCCCGCGCCCTCGGCGATCCAAAAGTCCGGGCTGCCCTCCGGCCCGTAGCCGACGGCTTCGCCGAAATCGAGTTGCCGTGAGTACCCCAGCACGCCCAGCACCCGGTCGTAGAACTCCTGCGCCTTGGCGTAGTCCTTACAGTTGATTCCCAAGTGATCGATCATGCGCTGATCCTGGCATCTACCACCGACACGGTCGTAGATTCTTTAGATGACCTACGACCTGATCATCCGCAACGGCACCATCGTGGACGGGCTGGGCGGCGAGCCGTTCGTCGGTGACGTCGCGGTGCGCGACGGCGTCATCGCCGCGGTCGGCGACCTGAACGGCGACGGCGCTCGGCGCGAGATCGATGCGTCCGGGCTGCTGGTCACGCCCGGCTTCGTCGATCTGCACACGCACTATGACGGCCAGTCGATCTGGTCGGAGCGATTGACGCCGTCGTCGGCGCACGGGGTGACCACCGTGGTGATGGGCAACTGCGGCGTGGGCTTCGCGCCCTGCCGGCAGGAGGACCACGACGTGCTGGTCGACGTGATGGCCGGGGTCGAAGACATTCCCGGTGTGGTGATGACCGACGGGCTGCCCTGGAACTGGGAGACCTTCCCGCAGTACCTGGACGCCCTGGAAGCGGGCAAGCGCGACATCGACGTGGCGGCCTACCTGCCGCACTCCCCGCTGCGGGTCTACGTGATGGGCCAGCGCGGCGCCAACCGCGAGGCCGCTACCGCCGAGGACTTGGCCAAGATGCGCGAACTCGCCAAGGAGGCGATCGAAGTCGGCGCGCTGGGCTTCGCATCGTCGCGGCTGACCATCCACAAGACCGAAAGTGGTTCTCCGATACCGAGTTACGACGCGGCACGCGAAGAGATCGAGCAGATCGCCCGCGGCGTCGTCGACGGCGGTGGCGGGCTACTGCAGTTCGTGCCCGACATTCCGGCGGGTGGCTACCAGCCCGTGCTGCAGACGGTGTTCGACGTGGCCGAGGATGTCGGGCTGCCGGTGACGTTCACGTTGGTCGTCGGCAACAGCGGCGACCCGACGTGGCCGGACGCCATCACGATGATCGAGAAGGCGAATTCGCGGGCGGAGGCGGGCGACCCACAAGTCACCGCGCAGTTGTTGCCGCGCCCGATCGGGCTGATCATCGGACTGCAGTTGAGCGCCAACCCGTTCGTGCTGTATCCCAGCTACCGCGAGATCGCGGACCTGCCGCTGCCCGAGCGCGTCGCCGAGATGCGCAAGCCAGAAGTCCGCGCCCGCATCCTCGCCGACAAGCCCGGCCACGGCCACCCGATCCTGTACGTCGCGCAGATGTGGGACTGGATCTTCCCGCTGACCGACAACCCGATCTACGAGCCCAACCCCGCCGATAGCATCGGCGCCCGCGCCCGCGCCAAGGGCGTCAATCCCATGGAAGAGGCCTACGACCGACTGCTCGACGACGACGGGCGCGCGATGCTGCTGGTCGCGACCAGTAACTTGGAGAACCAGTCGCTGGACACCGTCGGCGAGCTGCTGCACCGCGACGACGTGGTGCTCGGACTGGGCGACGGCGGCGCGCACTACGGAATGATCTGCGACGCAAGCTATTCGACGTACTTTCTGGCGCACTGGGCCCGCGACCGCAAGTCCGGCCGCTTCGAGGTCCCAGAAGCCGTGCGCCGACTCACTTCGGTGCCGGCCCGGGTTGCCGGTCTCGGCGACCGTGGCCGCATCGCTGTGGGTTACAAGGCCGACCTCAACGTCATCGACCACGGGGCGCTGCGGATCCACAAGCCGGTGATCATCCACGACCTACCCGCGGGCGGCCGTCGACTCGATCAGACCGCCGACGGCTACGTGGCCACCATCGTCTCCGGTGAGGTGATCGCCGAGAACGGTGTGCCGACCGACGCGCGGCCCGGCAAGCTGGTCCGCGGCCGCC
>DATNFI010000117.1:0-18933 GCA_035606475.1 Mycobacterium sp.
GCATCTGGTGAAGCCCTTGCCGTTTCTGTTCCCGCTGACCAAGCGGTGGTGGGAGCGCCCGTATGTGGCGTCGGGCATCATGCTCTACGACCAACTCGGCGGCGCGAAATCCGTTCCCGCGCAGAAGCATTTGACCCGTGCCGGCGCGCTACGGTTGTCCCCGGGTCTGAAGCGCAGTGCGCTGATCGGCGGTATCCGCTACTACGACACCGTCGTCGACGATGCCCGGCACACACTGACGGTAGTGCGGACCGCCGCACACTACGGCGCCGTGGTGCGGTCGTCGACCCAGGTGGTATCGCTGCTGCGGGAAGGCGACCGGGTCACCGGCGTGCGGGTGCGCGACTCCGAGGACGGCGCGATCACCGAGGTCCGCGGCCACGTTGTGGTCAACGCGACCGGCGTGTGGACCGACGAGATCCAGGCATTGTCCAAGCAGCGCGGGCGTTTTCGGGTGCGCGCGTCCAAGGGCGTGCACATCGTCGTGCCGCGCGACCGCATCGTCAGCGACGTGGCGATCATCCTGCGGACCGAGAAGTCGGTGATGTTCGTGATCCCGTGGGGCAATCACTGGATCATCGGAACCACCGATACCGACTGGAATCTCGACCTCGCGCACCCGGCCGCCACCAAGGTCGACATCGACTACATCCTGGGCACCGTCAACACCGTGCTGGCAACTCCGTTGACGCACAACGACATCGACGGCGTCTACGCCGGATTGCGTCCGTTGCTGGCCGGGGAGAGCGAGGAGACGTCCAAGTTGTCGCGGGAGCACGCGGTCGCCGTGCCCGCACCGGGACTCGTCGCCATCGCCGGCGGCAAGTACACCACCTACCGGGTGATGGGTGAGGACGCGATTGATGCTGCGGCGCAATATATTCCGGCCAGGGTCGCGCCGTCGATCACCGAGAAGGTGCCCCTGTTGGGCGCCGACGGCTACTTCGCGCTGATCAACCAGACCGAGCACGTCGGCGCGCTGGAGGGGCTGCACCCGTACCGGGTTCGTCACCTGCTGGACCGTTACGGGTCGCTGTTGAATGAGGTGCTGGCGCTGGCCACCGACCGCCGCGACCTACTCGCCCCGATCGCCGCCGCCCCGGGGTACCTGCGGGTGGAGGTGGCCTACGCCGTGGCCGCCGAGGGTGCATTGCATCTGGAAGACATCCTGGCGCGCCGCACCCGCATCGCCATCGAGTACTCCCACCGCGGCGTCGACTGCGCCCGCGAGGTGGCCGACATCGTCGCGCCCGTCCTGGGCTGGACGGCGGCCGACGTCGACCGTGAGGTGCAGACATACACGGCGCGGGTCGAGGCCGAGGTGCTGTCGCAGACCCAGCCCGACGACGAGTCCGCCGATGCGCTGCGGGCCAGCGCTCCGGAGGCGCGCGCGGAAATCCTCGAGCCGGTGCCCTTAAATTGAGGGCTGCGCCGCTGCCGCCCCGCGATGGGTTAGGGCCGGCCCGGCTGCGAGTGCGGGGCGGGCCGCTGGGCGAGGAGCTGACCAGCAGGTTCGGCCCTGAGGTGGCCGCGAAAGCGGTGGCCGGCGAGGTGGTCGACCGGGATGGCTCGCCGCTCGATCCCGCCACCGTGTTGCCGGCCGGAGCCGTCGTCTACCTGTATCGCGAACTGCGCGACGAGGTCGTGGTGCCGTTCGACATTCCGGTGCTGTACTGCGATGACGACATCGTGGTCGCTGACAAGCCGCATTTCCTGGCGACCATGCCACGCGGGCGCCACGTCGCACAGACGGCGCTGGTGCGACTTCGCCGACAACTCGGGCTCGACGAGCTGAGCCCGGCCCACCGGCTGGACCGGCTGACGGCCGGGGTGTTGCTGTTCACCACGCGCCGCGAGATTCGCGGGGCCTATCAGACGATGTTCGCCCGCGGCGCGGTGCGGAAAACCTATCTGGCGAGGGCCGCAGTGAACCCCGGCCTCGTGCTACCGCGGGAAGTGCACAGTCGAATCATCAAGCATCGCGGCAATTTTCAAGCCGTTGAAGAAGCCGGTGAACCCAACGCGATGACTCTGGTGGAGTTGATATCGGCCGACGGGTTGTACCGGTTGACGCCGCGGACCGGCCGGACTCACCAGCTGCGGGTGCACATGGCCGCGCTGGGCATCCCGATCGACGGAGATCCGCTGTATCCCGACGTGATCGATGTCGCCGCCGAGGATTTCTCCAGGCCATTGCAGCTGCTGGCCCAGCGGATTGAATTCGAGGATCCGCGCAGCGGCGAACGGCGCGAGTTCGTCAGCGAACGCCGGCTATCAGCAGCGCTCGACGCCGGGGCTGATCCGGGGCAGGTCGTGGCCGACCCGGATGTGGCCGCGCCGCGCTGACGTGACAGGCGCGGGGGCGGGGGTGTGGCGCACCGACGAGGCCGCCGAGGTGACCGCGTTGAGCGCTTGACGTGCCCAGTCGGTCAGGCCGCTGCCGGCAGTCAGGTCAGCGAAGCGTGCGCTGACGAAGTCTTGCAGTGCTTCCACGTCGTCCATCCTTTGGTCAGGTACCCGGGCGGTACCCCAACGAGGGAGGAGCCGTCTTTGGCTCGATATTGGGGCTTTTGTGATCAAGCCCGTGTCATTCGTGGCATGCGACACACGTCACTTGGGCTGTAACACGACGCCAGCCGTTGGTATTCCACGATATGCGGTCCGGGTCGGCGACGCCGGAGGCGCGCGTCAATAATGTGTGAACATTGTCGGCGGAATCCGCTTAAAGCTCCGACGCCGGAACAACGCGTCAGAATCATGAACGGCCGGGAAACTGGGGCTGAAATGGTGAGTTGCGCACCTACAGTCGACGCTCTGGGCATAATGACCGAAGTGCGAATCTTGTTACCATGCCCCATGGATGCGAGCGACACAGCAGTGCGCGCGAATCGCCGGTGCGATTGACTCCGCTGACCGTCTGAAGGAATTCGATTGAAGCTCAACCGATTTAGCGCCGCACTGAGCATTCTGGTGGCGGGTGTGCTGCTTCTGTCGGCATGCGGTAGCCACAACAACGCCGCCGGCGGAAGTTCGACCACGAGCATGCCACCGGTCAAAGTGACGTGCGGCGGCAAGTCCGACCTCAAAGCCAGCGGCTCGACGGCTCAGAAAAACGCGATGGCCGAGTTCGTCAAAGCCTTCGCGCAGTCCTGCCCGGGGCAGTCCCTGGAATACACCGCCGACGATTCCACCACCGGGATCAACGAGTTCCTGGAAAGCAAAAATGATTTCGCCGGGTCCGACTCCACGTTGACCAAAGAGGAGTATGACAAGGCCCAGCAGCGGTGCGGTTCGCCCACCTGGAGCCTGCCGATGGTGGTCAGCCCGATCGCGATCGCGTTCAACGTCAACGGTGTCAAGTCGTTGAACCTCGACGGTTTGACGGCGGCGCAGATCTTCAACGGCCAAATCAACATGTGGAACGACGGCGCGATTGCGCTGCAGAATCTCGGTGTACAGCTGCCCAACGAGCCGATCCACGTCATATTCCGCAGCGACGAGTCCGGGACCACGGACAACTTCCAGCGGTATCTCGACACGGCCTCGAAGGGAACCTGGGGGTTCCCCGCCGGGCGAAAGTTCAACGGCGGAGTCGGTGAGGGCGCCGTCGGCAATGACGGCGCCGCCGACAAGGTCAAGAACACCGAGGGTTCGGTTACCTACCTCGCATGGTCGTTTGCGCAGTCAGAACACCTCAACACCGCCAGCGTCATCACCTCGGCCGGTCCGGACCCGGTGAGCATCAGCCCCGAGTCGGTGGGCAAGACGCTCTCGACGGCGTGGTTCATCAAAAAGGGCGACGACCTCGCCCTGGACACCATCTCGTTCTACCGGCCGAACCAGCCCGGGGCCTACCCCATCGTGTTGGCCACCTATCAGATCGTCTGCTCGAAGTATCACGACCCGAAGGTGGGCCAAGCCGTGCGGGCCTTCCTGCAGAGCGCCATCGGCCCAGGTCAGAAGGGTTTGGTGAGTGCCGGTTACATTCCGATCCCGGACGAGTTCAAGCCGCGGCTGCTGAACTCGATCAACGCGATTTCCTGAGGTGAGGTAGCGCAATGTTTGAGGGTATTTTTCGCCGTAGTCGACCCGGTGTTCCAAGCCTTTTCCTACGGCAGTAAATCTTTTGCATCATGGAATTCACCACGCTGCCGCCCGAGGTCATCTCGGCGCTGATCCATTCGGGACCAGGCTCCGCGTCGCTGGCTGACGCGGCCGCGGCGTGGCGTCAGCTCGGTGCCGACCTCGAAGACGCGGCGGACAACTATGCCGCGACGGTGTCGTCGATGGTTGACAACTGGCACGGTCCGTCCTCGGCGGCGATGTTTGCCTCCGTGGCCCCATACCTGACCTGGCTTCGCACCACGTCGCAGCAGGCTCAGCAGGTCGCCGCATCGGCACAGGCTGCCGCGAATGCGTTCAACACCGCGAGCGCGTCGGTGGTTCCGACGGCACAGGTGCTCGCCAACCGGACGCTGCTGGCGAAGTTGCTGGCCACCAACACCTTCGGCAGGAACATGCCCGCCATCGCTGCCACCGAGGCCAACTACCAGGAGATGTGGGCCAACAACGCGGCGGCGATGACTCGTTATCAGGCCGCTTCGACGCAGGCCACGACGTTGCCACAGTTCACGTCACCCACGTCGACCACGAATCCGTCCGAACAGACCGCGCAGCAGGCCAAGCAGGCCGCGGCGCAGTCGTCGGCCGCGACGAACTCGGGCGCCACGACGGCAACCACGCTCGCGAGCTCGGCCGCAGCCAGCCCCGCCGAAGCCCTCCCGACCGCCTTCGACCCCAACGTCGGATTTATCGGGCTGGCGAATACCTATGCCAACCAGTTCGTTTCGTCCGGCTTCCCGATCAACATGCTCAGCTACCTGGCGCAGAGCCAGTCGGCCCAAGCGCTGCAAGGGGTGAGCGCGCAGGTCGGCCAGGGTGTCTCCGAGGGCGAGGAGGCGTTGGGCGGGGCCGCGAACAGCCTGGGTGGCGGTGCCGCCGGTGCTCTGGGAGCACTGGGCGGCGGAGGGGGGCTGGGCGCGCTGGGCGCTGCCGGGCTCTCGGCACCGTCGGCAGCCGCCGCCACTGGCGTCGCGGTGCCGATGGGCGGTCTGATGGCTCCGCCGGGAGCCGGGACGCTGCTGGCGACCTCGCAGGCGCCGGTGCAACTCGCTTCGGCGGCAACGCCACTCGGCGCGGGCGAGGCCGGTGGTATGTCGATGATGCCGCCACTGATGGCGCCGCCGATCTCGCCGGGCAGTGGCTGGCGCAAGCGCAAGGCGCAGAAGTACGAAGACATTTCAATCGGCAAGGAACTCAAGGGCGACGTGATGAAACCGCCGCCGTCGGCGGGTTGAGCACTTAGCGGTATCGCGAAAGCGCCAGCGACAGCTGCGAAATCCGCAGTCAGGCTCCGGTATGCCGCGGGCAGAACGCGGCGATGCTGACGCCGACGAAGAACCCGGCGTGGTAGCCGTCCAGACCGCTCTGCTGCATCACGTCGTTCGCGACATCGCTGGAGGCCCTACCGCCGTCGAGCGCATCGCAGACCTGATGGCCGGCAACGACTGCCGCCTGCCCGGAAGCGAAGTGGATCTGCTTGGACTGCAACGCATTCAAGAAGCTGGCATCGACGCCGTCGGCATGCGCGCTGGGCATCGTGATCGGCATAACGCTGACCGGCAACGCGAGGACCAGGCCGGTCACTACTGATCGCACAGGATTGAGCAAGCGCACTCGGGTGGTCGTCCTTTCTCATCCGGTCCGCTGAGCAGAACCCGCGAGCAATGCGACAGCACGCAACACGGCTGACATTGCGATCATTGCATGCCGCGCCCGAACTTTTGAAGCGCGCGCTGCGGCCAGCATCGGCAAACGTGGGCGTTAACCGAATAGACATGCTCTGGGCATTCAGCGTTGGCAGACCGGGCACCAGTACGCCACCCGTTCGCCGCTGTCGTCATAGGCGATCGGCGTGCCGCAACGGCGGCATCTTTCACCGCGGCGCCCATACACCCAGACTTGCCGGCCGGGCCGGGTGTCGCCGGTGGTGCAGCGATTCTGGCGGAAGCGGTTGACCCACAACATGTCGCGTGCGCGGGCCGCCAAACGATGCGGGTCGGTGATCGCACTGACCGGCGCAGTGGGCAGGTGCCCACTGACGAAACACAATTCGTTGCAGAAGACATTGCCGATGCCGGCCATCACCCGCTGGTCGAGCAGCGCCTCGGCGATCGGTCGATCCGGGTCCGCGATCAGATTCGCCGCGGCGACGCCCGCATCCCAGTCCGCGCCAAGCAGATCGGGCCCCAGGTGGTCGACCACATCGTCGTCGTGGTCGCGTTCCAGGATCTCCAGCACGCCAAGGTCGACGCCAATCGCGCGGATCTCGTTGGTTTCCAAGATGATTCGAACCCGATGGTCGAGCCGCCCGCTCTTGGAGGTGACTCGCCACGCGCCGTCCATCTTCAGATGCGAGTGGATGCTGGCCGGCCCGACGCGGATGAACAGATGCTTGCCGCGACTGTGCACCTCGTCGACCACCTGACCGGTCAGATCCACGGTGGCGTACCGCGGGACCCGAACATCGCAGCGGGTCAACGGGTGACCCACCAGCGCCGCCCGCAGTCTGTCTGCGGTACGGAAAACGGTGTCACCCTCCGGCATCGGTTACCGCAGCCGCAGCCCGCGCGGTGTGCGGGCGAACCCCGCGTCGGCCAGGGCCGTCACCACCGTCGCCGATACCTCCGACGACAGCACTGAGGCGCCGTTGATGCGTTCGATCAGGATGGAGCTGACCTGCCTGGCCCCGACCAGATCGGCGAGCGCGACCGCCGCGGCGTGGTTGGCCTCGGCGCCGTCGTCGGCGAAACTCAGCATCGACCGCCCGCCGCGCTCGAGGAACCACACCAGCTCGCCGTCGACCAGTACGACGAGCGCGCCGGCTTTGCGGCCCGGCCGGGCGGCGCCGTCTTGGGTCGAGCGCGACGGCCAGGGCAGCGCGGCGCCATAGGGGTTGGCCGGGTCGGCGGCGGCGAGCACCACCGCCCGGTATTCGGGCCGCTCGGGATCGACGCCGTCGAGGTAACTGCGCAACCGGTCGACGGTGGACGCCACCGCGAACTGGGCGCCGCCGAGCGACTCCACGAAGTAGCCGCGCTGGCATCGACCGGCATCCTCGAATGCCGTCAGGACTTTGTAGAGCATGGCGAAGCCGCCGGGCACCCCTTCGGCGGCGACCGCACCCTTGGTCAGTACTCCGTGCCGGGTCAACAGCAACTCCGCTTGGTGGTGGGCGCGGGCGGTGGAGTCGGGCTCGGGGGTCGGCAGCGCCGACCAGCGGCCGGCGACGGTTGGATCGGCGGCCCGCGCCTGCGGGTTCGCGACATGAAAGCGGCTCAGTCGCGGTGGCCGCTTGCCGCGACCCGGCCGATGCGCCGGCGCGGAGCGTCTGCTGCCCGGCGCCCCGGACAGCATCGCGCGCACCGGTGCGAACGTGTCGCCGGTGACCCAGCCGGCCCAGATCAGCTCCCACACAGCGGCTTTGAGCTCCGCTTCGCCGATTTCCAGCTGCCCCAGCTGCCGGAAGAAGAAGGCGCCGCCGCCGGCCAGCATGTCCAGGATCGCGCGATGGACCGCGGTGAAGTCGATCTCCGAGCCCGCGGCCAGCGTGAGCGGCGCCGCGTCGGCGGTGTGGAACGCGACCCAGCCGTCGCTGCCCGAGATCGATCCCGCGCCCGACCACAGCACCTCTCCGGACGCCAACAGTTCGTCGAGCAGAGCCGGGGAGTAGTCGCGCACCCGCGGTGCCAGGACCAGCGACTCGATCGCCGACGCCGGCAGGGGGACGCCCGCGAGTTGGTCGATGACCGCCAGCAGGCCGTCCAGCCCGGAGTTGGGTGGCGAGCCGGGTCCGACGCCATGCCAAGCCGGCAGGAATCTCGCGTAAGCGCTGGTGCTGACCGGCTCCACCTGGGCCCGCAGCGCCGCCAGCGATCGACGCCGCAGAATCCGCAGCACCTCGGCGTCACACCACTCATCGCCGACCGCATCGGTAGAGAACTCGCCGCGGACCAGCTTCCCGTCGCTGGCCAGTCGGCCCAGCACGTCGGCCGCGACGCGCTGACCGAGCCCGAAACGGGCCGCCACGTCCGCGGTGGTGAACGGCGCATGGGTGCGCCCGTAACGGCTCAGCAGCTCACCCAGGGGGTCGGCGACCGCCGCGGTGAAGCTGGCCGGCACGCCGACCGGCACCGCGACGCCGACGCCGTCGCGCAGCCGGCCGATGTCCTCAATCGCCACCCACCAACTGCGTCCCGCGAACGACACCGGCAGCGCGCGCTTGGCGGCGTGGAGCGCTTCCAGCCAGCCGCCGACATCGGCGCCACCGGCGCGGGCGGCCACCTCCTCGGTGGTCAGCGGGCCGAGTAGCCGCAACAGGTCGGCTACCCCCTCGGCGTCGCGGGCCGCGCGTTCCGACGTCAGGTGCTGCAATTGCCGACCGGTGCCGGCGACGACCTGCGGGTCGAGCAGCTCGCGCAGCTCGACCCGACCCAGCAATTCGGCCAGCAGCGTGGGGTCCAGCGAGAGTGCCGCCGCGCGGCGCTCGGCCAGCGGGCTGTCGCCCTCGTACATGAACGCTCCGACGTAGCCGAACAGCAGCGAGGCCGCGAACGGGGACGGCGTCGCGGTTTCGGTCTCGACGACGCGGATCTTGCGCGCGGCGATGTCGCCCATCAGCCCGGCCAGCGTGGGCACGTCATACACGTCTTGCAGGCACTCGCGGACCGTCTCCAGCACGATCGGAAAGTCCGGATACTTGCGGGCCACATCGAGCAGCTGCGCGGCCCGCTGCCGCTGATGCCACAGCGGGGACCGCTTCCCGGGGTGTCGTCGCGGCAGCAACAATGCCCGCGCCGCACATTCCCGGAACCGAGAGGCGAACAGCGCCGAACCGCCCACCTCGGCGGTGACGATCGGGTCGATCTCGTCGGCGTCGAAGACGAAAAGCTCAGCACCCGGGGCCGATTCGGCCCCTGATTCGGAAACCGTGTCGGGCAGCCGCACCACGATGCCGTCGTCAGAGGCGGTGGGCTTCTCGTCGATGCCGTAGCGGTCGCGCAACCGTCGGCTCACGGCCAGCGCCAGTGGGCCGTGCACCCGTAATCCGTAGGGGGAGTGCAGGATCACCCGCCAGTCGCCCAACTCGTCGCGGAACCGTTCGACCAGCAACGTGGCATCGGTGGGTACCACGTTCGTGGCGCCACGTTGGTCGTCCAGCAGGCGCCATAGGTTCTCGGTGGCGTAGGAGTTGAATCCGAGCTCGGCGCAACGGCTTTCGAATGGTCCGCGGTCGAGGGCGGCCAGTTCGCCGGTGAACGCACCGATCGCGCGGCCGAGTTCGGCGGGGCGCCCGGAATCGTCGCCGCGCCAGAACGGCAGCCTGGCCGGCTGGCCCGGCGCCGGGATCACCAGCACGCGGTCGTGGGTGATCTCGGTGATCCGCCAGCTGGTGGCGCCCAGGGCGATAACGTCGCCCGGGCGGGATTCGTAAACCATCTCTTCGTCGAGTTCGCCGACCCGAGAAGGGGTTTCGGAGTCGGTGGCCAGGTAGACGGTGAACAGTCCGCGATCCGGGATGGCGCCGCCGGAGGTTACCGCGAGCCGCTGTGCGCCCGGCCGCGCCGTCACGGTGCCATTGTCGCGGTCATACACCAGACGTGGCCGCAATTCGGCGAACTCGGTCGACGGGTACTTGCCGGACAACAGGTCCAGTGTCGCCTCGAATGCGCTGTGCGGCAACGTCGCAAACGGCGCACTGCGCCGGACGGTGTCGAACCAGCGGTCGACGTCCAGCGGCTCCAACGCCGCGGCTGCCACGGTGTGCTGAGCCAGGATGTCGAGCGGGTTGGTGGGCACCTTCATCGTCTCGATCTGACCGGCGAGCATGCGCTGCACCGTCACCGCGCAACCGATCAAATCGGTGCGATGCTTGGGGAACAGCACGCCCTGTGAGATTTCGCCGACCTGGTGTCCGGCGCGCCCGATGCGCTGCAGGCCTGAGGCCACCGACGGCGGCGACTCGACCTGGATGACGAGGTCGACGGCGCCCATGTCGATGCCGAGTTCCAGGCTCGAGGTCGCCACTACCGCCTTCAGCCGGCCGGATTTCAGATCCTCCTCGACGATCGCGCGTTGTTCCTTGCTCACCGAGCCGTGGTGGGCGCGGGCCAACAACGGCTGCGCGCCGTAAGTTTGGCCGCTGCCCAACAGCTGGGCCGGGGCGCCCCCGGCGACCTTCGGGTTGGCTTCGGCGGGGCTGGTTCGATTGCCCGGCTCAGTGCGCTCGGCGTGAATCTCGTTGAGCCGGGCGGTCAATCGCTCGGCCAGCCGCCGCGAGTTCGCGAACACGATCGTCGAATTGTGCGTCTCGACCAGGTCGACCAGTTGCGCCTCGACGTCCGGCCAGATGCTGCCGTTATCCAGGTTGGCCATGTCGGGGATGGGGACCTGCACCGACAAGTCGAACGTCTTTGCCGCGGGTGGGGAAACGATGGTCGTCGGGGATGACCCCGACAGGAAGCGGGCCACCTCCTCGGGTGGGCGCACGGTCGCCGAAAGTCCGATCCGTTGCGCCGCCTTCGGCAGCATGTCGTCGAGCCGCTCCAGCGACAAGGCCAGGTGCGCACCGCGTTTGGTGCCCGCGATGGCGTGCACCTCGTCGACGATCACGGTCTGCACACCGGCCAGGGTTTCCCGCGCCGCCGAGGTCAGCATCAGAAACAGCGACTCGGGCGTGGTGATCAACACGTCGGGTGGCTTGCTGATCAGCTGCCGGCGCTGAGCCGGTGGCGTGTCGCCGGATCGCAGGCCGACGGTGACCTCCGGCGCGGGTAGGCCCTTTTGCGCGGCGACGCGGGCCATCCCGGCCAGCGGGGTGCGCAGGTTGCGCTCGACGTCAACGGCCAGCGCCTTGAGCGGCGAGATGTAGAGCACCCGCGTGCCGGGCTCGCGTTCGCCGCGCGGCACGCCGGCCAGGGCGTCGATCGCCCACAGGAATGCGGCCAGCGTCTTACCCGACCCGGTCGGGGCGATGACCAGCGTGTGGTGACCGTCGGCGATCGCCGTCCAGGCATCGGCCTGCGCCGGCGTGGGCGCGGCGAACGTACCGGCGAACCAGTCGCGGGTGACGGCGCTGAACCGCGCGAGCGCGGCCGACGGTTCATTAGGCACGGACTCCACCCAGCCATCATGACAACGCGGTCCGACAGGGCCGCATCGTCACTGGTCAACGCTGGTCGGGCGCGACCGCCTTGGCCAATTGCTCGGGAATGTTATTCACCCGGATGATCGCGTCGAGCAGCGCGTGGGCGCAGGTATCGCTGAGCCGACCCGCATCGGTTTCCGGGTGGATGATGCGTTGCCGACAGAACTCGAAGGTCAGCGCCAGCCAGCCGTGGATGACGATCCGCAGGTCGCGCTCGACGTCGGGCTCGAGGTGCCCGCCGGATCCGTCGACCTCGACGATGCGGCTCATGATGTGTTCCATCTGCCGGTCTTTGGCCTCGTCGTCGATGCCCAGTAGGACCGGGTCTGAGCGGCCGAGTCCGACGTACGCCGCCCAGGCCGCGTGCGGGTGCTCCTGGTGATACTGCATGTAGGCCAGTACGCCGCCTCGCACCTCTTCGAAAAGGTTCTGACCAGGGGTCGGAGGCGTATTGGTGGTCTCGAAAAGCTGGTCGGCCTGCCCCTTGACGACGGCCGCGAAGAATGCCCGCTTGTCCGGGAAGTAGTGGTACATCAACGCCCGCGATACGCCGGCCCGCTCGGCGATCTCGTCGATGCGGACCTCGTCGTAAGGACGTTGACCGAAGACTTCCGCACCCAAAGCGAGCAGCTCAGCGCGGCGATCGTCCGGTGACAACCGGCGCCTTGGTGTTCGCATACAGCAGACTGTACTTGCCGATTCATTCTGCAGGACCTCAACGCTCACGAAGGCCTGCAAACTTTGTTTCGGCTGGGTGTGCGCCGCTGCCCGCAGCGAATCCGGTGCTAGCTGGGACGTCGTAGTCGTTTGTCTACCATTCGTTCGAGCGCTCAGCAATGATTCGGTGCCGCGCTCCCCGCTCGTCGACGGTGGGCGACCAGGGCCGACCTCGTTTATCACGGGCGCATCGGCGGGTATACGGCTGTGGCGCGCGTGACAGACAGAGGATCTCCATGCACACCCAACAACACCGCTCGACGGGTGATCACCTCGGGCGCGTCGACGACGAAGTGCGCCGCGCCGTCCGGTACGCCGTGCTGGCCGCCGCGGCCGGCGTCGGTTACCTCGTCGTCGGCGCGTTGTGGAACAGCACCTGCACGGGCGCGATGTCCGTCGACACCGCCGCGTGCGGCGCTTTTCAGCTGACCATTCTGGCGTTCGGTGGACCGCTGATCCTGTTCGCGGCCGCTGTGTGGGCGTTCGTCCGCACCTATCGCGTCTGGCGTGCCGAGGGAACCTGGTGGGCCTGGCAGGGGATGGGATGGCTGCTGATGGTCCTGGCGTTCGTCACGTTGACCGTCGGCGCCCCGATCGCCGTGCCGGCGCTGGCCGGATAGGTTTGCCCCGACCGAGATCACACTTCTGCGCGGAGCGACGGGTTTGATTCGTTGATGCATGTGGGTATTTGGTGTGAACCCGTCACCGGATCATCGGGGACAGAATCACGAACGCGATGACTTACATACCCACTGCGATCACGAGGATCACCAGGCGCGATCATGACTAACCAGCTCGAACGCGCGGGTACTGTCGGTCCAACAATGCTGGGAGGCCCGATGACCGTTGCCGCTAAGTCCGCGAGGGATCAGCAACGCGGCGATCGCGCGATCGAACTGCGGGTGGCGGCGACGCTGGAGAACCTGGCTGTGCTGCGAACGCTGGTGGGTGCGGTCGGCGCCTTCGAGGATCTGGATTTCGATGCGGTTGCCGACCTGCGACTCGCGGTCGACGAAGTATGTACCCGCTTGATTCGCTCCGCCGTGCCCGGCGCGACGCTGGAGATTGTGATCGACCCGCATGACGACGACTTGCGGGTCGAGGCCTCGACGGCATGTGCCAACACAGACGTGGTGACGCCGGGCAGCTTCAGCTGGCACGTGCTGACCTCGCTGGCCGATGACGTTCAGACCTATCAGAACGGAGATGGCGTTTTTGGTGTCGCACTGACCACCCGGCGGGGCTCTCACACGTGACAGCGCGAGCTGTCGGCGGTTCAAGGTCTTCGCGTCCCAATGAATACGCTGATGTTCCCGACATGTTCCGTGAGCTGGCGACCCTCCACGCCGACTCATCGGACTTCCAGCGTCATCGAGACAAGATCGTCGAGCGCTGCCTCCCGCTGGCCGACCACATCGCCCGCCGGTTCGAAGGCCGCGGCGAACCGCGCGACGATCTGGTTCAGGTCGCCCGGGTCGGGTTGGTCAACGCGGTGGCCCGCTTCGACGTCGAAACCGGCTCTGATTTCGTCTCTTTCGCGGTGCCCACGATCATGGGCGAGGTTCGCCGACACTTCCGTGACAACAGCTGGTCGGTCAAGGTCCCGCGACGGCTGAAAGAGCTGCACCTGCGACTCGGCACCGCGACCGCCGACCTGTCGCAACGGTTGGGGCGCGCGCCGACCGCGACCGAGCTCGCTCAGGAACTCGACATGGACCGCACCGAGGTGGTCGAGGGCCTGGTCGCGGGCAGCTCCTACAACACGCTGTCCATCGACAGCGGGGGCAGCAGTGGCGGCGACGACGAAGCCCGCGCCATCGCCGACACGCTCGGCGATGTCGACACCGGATTGGAGCGCATCGAGAACCGCGAGGCACTGCGACCACTGCTGGACGGACTACCCGAACGCGAGCGAACCGTGTTGGTGCTCAGGTTCTTTGAGTCGATGACGCAGACGCAGATCGCCGAGCGGGTCGGCATCTCGCAGATGCACGTGTCGCGGCTGCTCGCGAAATCGCTGTCGCGACTACGGGACGAGCTGGAATAGCCGGTCGCCCGGGCCGTCGGCGTCCGGCATCGCTCGCACCGACGCGATCAGCGGCAGCGCGTGGTCCGGGTCGCAGATCCGAAGCAGCCGGGACACCGCTTTGCTCGGCACCACGGCCCAGCGCAGATTGGCGCCCGCGCACCTGACGTTGATCAGGTGCAGCGCCGAAAAGCCCGCTGTGCCAAAGAATTCCAGGCCGCTCAGGTCCACGACCAGCGGGGTGGAATCGGTGATGCAGAGATCGAAGTAGTCGGCGAACTGGGTGGCATTGGATGCGTCCAGTTCACCGTCAGCGGTGATGACCACCCGGTCCTCTTCCCATCTTGCGCTGAAGCGGGCGGAATGGTTTTCCCATGCAGGTGGCGGAAGCGCCGCGTTGGCTCCACCAACCGGCACGGCGGTGTTGGGGAATACAGGAGACATCGTGTGACTCCATCAGTCGAGTAAGCGTTCTGTGGATCACGTCAAGCGGATTTTGTGCCGCGCGCGAGGAAAGCCTGGGAGAACCAAGCTCCCCTTGCGTCAATTAACGCTATGCCGTGCGGCTGGTAACTCAACCTGGTTTCGACAGTACTCCGGTGACTGTGGGCCGACAACACTTGACAGCCTTTTGAGCCAAAGCCTGGTCAGCGGCGTGTAGTGGCCGCGTTCAGTGCGAATTATGTTCCGGCACAACGATTGCGGCGGCGAATCGCCGGACGGATTCGGCGGCCGCGCCGGCCGCGTCGTCGTGCCCGGTGCGCGCTCGGCCGGCGATGTCTCCGGTCGCCGGATCCAACGTCACCTCGGCCAACAGCTCACCGGTCGAGGGCTCGCACACCGCCCATGAGTAGCGGGTGTCCGCCGACCACTCGGCGGTGCTGCGCGCGACGTGGTCGGGATCGGTCTCGCCGAGTTCGGCCAGGGCGGGACGGTCGTCGATGCGCTCGTCGGCGCGCAGGCCACGCAGATACCACCGCCCGGCGTTGATCTCGATCGGATCCACCGCGCGACGGAGCCGAGCTACTTGATCTCGGCGAGGACCGTGCCCTGGGTGATCGCGGCACCGGCTTCGACGGCCAGCCCGGTGATCACGCCGTCCTTGTGCGCGGTCACCGGGTTTTCCATCTTCATCGCCTCGAGGACGACGACCAGGTCGCCGGTCGAAACCTCTTGTCCCTCTTCGACGGCCACCTTCACCACGGTGCCCTGCATCGGCGCGGTCACCGCGTCGCCGGACGCCGCGGCGCCACCGGCGGCCCCGCGCTTGCGGGCCTTGGGCTTCTTGCGGATCACGCCGCCGTCGCCGCCACCGCCACCGGCCAGCGCCAGGTCGCCGGGCAGCGACACCTCGAGGCGTCGGCCGCCGACCTCGACGACGACCTTCTGCCGCGGCAGGGCGTCGTCCTCGTCGATGGGCTCGCCGCCGGTGAACGGTTCGATGGTGTTGTCCCACTCGGTCTCGATCCAGCGGGTGTGCACCGAGAAGCTGTCGCCGTCGCCGATGAACGCCGGGTCTGCCACCACGGCGCGGTGGAACGGGATGACGGTGGCCAGGCCTTCGACGTGGAACTCGTCCAGCGCCCGGCGCGACCGCGCCAGCGCCTCTTCACGCGTCGCGCCGTACACGATGAGCTTGGACAGCATCGAGTCGAACTGACCGCCGATCACCGAGCCGGCCTCGACGCCGGAGTCCAGCCGGACGCCGGGCCCGGTGGGGATGTCGTAGCGGGTGACTGGGCCGGGGGCCGGCAGGAAGCCGCGGCCGGCGTCCTCGCCGTTGATCCGGAACTCGATGGCGTGTCCGCGGGGCGCCGGGTCCTCGGTGAGTTCCAGCTTGTCGCCGTTGGCGTTCTTGAACTGCTGCAGCACCAGGTCGATGCCCGCCGTCTCCTCGGTCACCGGGTGTTCGACCTGCAGACGCGTGTTGACCTCGAGGAAGGAGATCAGCCCGTCCTGGCCGACCAGGTATTCGACGGTGCCGGCCCCGTAGTAGCCGGCTTCCTTGCAGATCCGCTTGGCGGACTCGTGGATCTCCTTGCGCTGCGCGTCGGTAAGAAAAGGCGCCGGCGCTTCTTCCACCAGCTTCTGGAAGCGGCGCTGCAGCGAGCAGTCGCGGGTGCCGGCGACGACGACGTTGCCGTGCTGGTCGGCGATCACCTGCGCCTCGACGTGGCGCGGCTTGTCCAGGTAGCGCTCGACGAAGCACTCGCCGCGACCGAACGCCGCGACGGCCTCGCGGGTCGCCGACTCGAACAGCTCGGGGATCTCCTCGATGGTGCGGGCCACCTTCATGCCACGGCCGCCGCCGCCGAACGCCGCCTTGATCGCAACCGGAACGCCGTACTCCTTGGCGAAGGCCACCACCTCGGCGGCGTCCTTGACCGGGTCGGGGGTGCCGGGCACCAGCGGCGCCTGCGCCTTGGCGGCGATGTGGCGGGCGGTGACCTTGTCACCGAGGTCGCGGATCGACTGCGGGCTCGGCCCGATCCAGATCAGGCCGGCGTCGAGGACGGCCTGGGCGAAGTCGGCGTTCTCGGAGAGGAAACCGTAGCCGGGGTGGATCGCGTTGGCGCCGGACTTCTCGGCGGCGTCCAGCAGCTTGGCAAAGTCCAGGTAGGACTCCGCCGAGGTCTGGCCACCCAGCGCGAAGGCCTCGTCGGCCAGCTTCACGTGGGGCGCGTCAGCGTCGGGCTCGGCGTACACCGCCACGCTGGGCAGTCCCGCGTCCTTGGCCGCGCGGATGACCCGCACCGCGATCTCACCGCGGTTGGCGACAAGAACTTTCGAGATCGTCGAGCTGGCGTGACTGGCCACTTCGCCTCCTGATGAGCACGTCTTCGTGTTGTCTAAGAGAAATTCTTACAAGTCGGTTCGGGGGTAGCTTATGCGGCGCGCCGTGAGCGACAAGACCCGGTGTCTACTTCGCTGCCGACTCGCGCAGCCGGCGCTTGATTCGGGTCAGCATCGCCGACATTCCGCGCAGCCGTAGCGGGCTGATCAACTCGGCCAGACCGAGATCGGTGTAGAAGTCCTCCGGCACCGCCAGGATGTCGGCGGCGGACTGCTCGTCGAGACCGGCGGCCAGGATCGACGCGAAGCCACGCGTGGTGGGGGCTTCGACCGGCGCACTGAAGAACAGCCGCACCCGGTCCGGATCGTCGGCGTCGACGTGCAGAAACAGCGGCGATTGGCATTCCGGGACCGGCTCCATCGCGGCCTCTTCGAGGTCGGCGGGCAACTCCGGCAGATCGTCGGCGAACTCCAGCAGCAGCTTCAGCTTGTCCTGGCCTTGGACTTCGCCGAAGTCGGAGACCACCTCGGCCAGCGGCGCGGGCATGCTCATCAGGTCGGGACGGCTCCTGGTGCTTCGCCGGCGACGATCGGCACGCGCACGGCGTTGCCCCATTCGGTCCACGAGCCGTCGTAGTTGCGCACGCCGGGGATGCCGAGCAGATGCGTCAGCACGAACCAGGTGTGGCTGGACCGCTCGCCGATGCGGCAGTAGACGATCGTCTTGTCGTCCGGCTCGATGAACCCGTACAGCTTCTCGAGTTCGTCGCGGCTGCGGAAGCGCCCGCTGTCGTCAGCGGCCTTGGCCCAGGGGATCGATCGCGCCGAGGGAATGTGGCCGGCCCGCAACGCGCCCTCTTCCGGGTAGTCCGGCATGTGGGTGCGCTTGCCGGTGTATTCCTCGGGCGAGCGAACGTCGATCAGCGGCCCTTTGCCCAAGGCGGCCAGCACCTCGTCCTTGTAGGCGCGGATCGGTGCGTCGTTGCGCTGCACGACGGGGTAGCCCGACGACGACCGGTTCGGAACATCCAGCGTGCTGTCGCGGCCGTCGTGCATCCACAGGTCGCGTCCGCCGTTGAGCAGCCGGACGTCCGGGTGGCCGAACAAGGTGAAGACCCACAGCGCGTACGCGGCCCACCAGTTGCTCTTGTCGCCGTAGATCACCACGGTGTCGTCGCGTGAAATGCCTTTGCGATCCATCAGTTCGGCGAACTGCTTACCGTCGATGTAGTCGCGCACCCGTGGGTCGTTGAGGTCGGTGTGCCAGTCGACCTTGACCGCGCCGGGGATGTGGCCGACGTCGTAGAGCAGCACGTCTTCATCGGACTCGACGATCGCGAGTCCGGGCCGGCCCAGATTGCCGGCCAGCCAGTCGGCGGTGACCAGTCGTTCCGGGTGGGCGTAGGCGCTCAGCGTCGGGCTGGGATCTGCGGGTAGCGGCACACCGCCGAGCCTACCCGTCGATCCGTGGTCAGTTTTCACCGCGAGATCGACGCGACCGGGTTGGCCGTCCACAGTTCGGCGATCGACACGCCGACCCGCTGCAGCAGCGCCCTGGTGTGCGGCAGGCTCAGGCCGATGACGTTGGACGGGTCGCCGTCGATCCGGTCGACGAACCAGCCGCCCAGCCCGTCGAGGGTGAAAGCCCCTGCTACGCCCAGTGATTCGCCGCTGTCCAGGTAGGCGTCCAGGTCCGCCGATGCTGGTGACGCGAAATGCACTGTGGTGACGAACGATTCGGACGCTCGTGTGGTCATGCCGTCGACCAGCCGGACCAGGCAATGCCCGGTGTGCAGCTGACCCGACCGGCCGCCCATGGCCCGCCACTCACGCCGCGCCGCGTCGATGGATGCGGGCTTGCCGACCAGCCGGCCGTCGAGGTAGAGCATCGAATCACAGCCAATGACAACACAATTCGCGGCTACGTCGGCATCGAGCAGGGTGGCGACGTGCTCGGCCTTGGCTTCGGCCAGGCTGCGAACGACGTCGCCCGGAGCGGCATCTGGAGCCAGAGCGGCGATGATCGCGTCTTCGTCCACGCCCGACACCACGACCAGGGGCTCGACGCCGGCCTGCCGCAGTACGCGCCGCCTACCTTCGGACGCCGACCCGAGGACGAGTCGCGTCATCG
>DATNFI010000118.1:0-3525 GCA_035606475.1 Mycobacterium sp.
ACCAGCGCATAACACCACATCGACACCGGGGTGCCGCCGTACTCCTCGGGCACAGCCAGCCCGTAGATCCCGATGCGCTTCATCTGCTCGATCCACGCTTCGGGATACTCATTGGCATGCTCGACTTCGCGCACCGTCGGCCTGACCTCTTTATCGACGAACTCGCGCACCGTCGCGACCAACATCGCCTCATCGTCGTTCATGCCGCAATCGTGGCACGCCGGTCAGGCGGCTCACGATGACAGTCGGCCCCTACTTCGACCAGGTGCACACCGGTCAGGTCTTCACCGGCGCGCCCTCGATGACGCTCACACCCGGGCTGGCCGCGGTGCACCAGAGCATCCTCGGCGACCGGCTGCGGCTGCCGCTCGACGCCGAGCTGTCCGCCGCGGTGACCGGGCTGCCGGCGCCGCTGGCGCACCCGGGCCTGGTCTGCGACGTCGCGATCGGGCAGTCGACGCTGGCCACCCAGCACGTCAAGGCCAACCTGTTCTATCGCGGCCTGCAATTCTTCCGATTCCCGGCCATCGGCGACACGCTGTTCACCCGCACCGAGATCGTCGGGCTGAAGAAAAACTCCGCCAAGCCGGGCCGGGCGCCCACCGGGTTGATGGCGTTGCGGATCACCACGATCGACCAGGCCGACCGGCTGATCCTGGACTTCTACCGCTGCGCGATGCTGCCGCTGAGCGCCGAGGCCGACCCCGATGGCTCCAACCATGCCGATGACCTGTCGACGATCGGTGCCGACCTGGCCACGCCCCCCTCGGCCGCCGCGGACTGGAACGGCGACGTCTTCCGCCGCCGGGTCACCGGCCCGCATTTCGACACCAGCCTGGCCGGACAGGTGTTGCACAGCAGCGCCGACGTGGTCACCAGCGCACCGGAGCTGGCCCGTCTGACCCTGAATCTTGCTGGTGTCCATCATGATTCACGACTCGGCGGACGCCGGCTGGTCTACGGCGGGCATACGATCGGATTGGCCCTGGCGCAGGCCAGCAAGCTGTTGCCGAACCTGGCGACGGTGCTGGGCTGGAAGTCCTGCGACCACACCGGCCCGGTGTACGAGGGCGACACCCTGTACAGCGAGCTGCACATCGAGTCGGCCGAGCAGACCGACAGTGGCGGCGTGCTGGGATTGCGGTCGGTGGTCTACGCCGTCAGCGACACCCCCGGCGAAACCCGACAAGTCCTCGACTGGCGTTTCACCGCGCTGCAATTCTGATGCTGGTCGAAGCCCGCCGCGTCGCCGCCGATATCGGTGAGCTGCTCGGCGTGGCGGTCGACGCCGACACGGTGCTGGCGGGCCGCGCGGCGTTGCTGAAACTCGGCCAGCCCGGCCGTATCTCGGCCGGCGGCGCCACCCGGCTGCTGCCCACCTCCGACGGGTGGTGCGCGGTGGCGCTGCCGCGGGACGACGACGTCGCCGCGCTGCCCGCGGTGCTGGAGGTCGACGTGGTCGCCGATCCGTGGGCCGAGTTATCCCGCTGGGCGGCAACGCGATCGGCGTCGGAGGTGGTCAAACGCACTCAGCTACTCGACATCGCCGCGGCGGCATTGGGTGAAGCGTCGGCCGCTGACCCGATCGTCCGGCGGTGCGGTCCCACCGCGGGCCCGCGACGAGCCGACGGGCTACTGGTGGCCGATTTGTCGTCGCTGTGGGCGGGCCCGCTGTGTGCGCAGCTTCTGGTCCGCTCGGGCGCCACCGTCGTCAAGGTGGAAAGCCCGAAGCGGTCGGACGGCACCCGGCGCGGTGAGCCGGCGTTCTTCGACTGGATGAACGCCGGAAAGCTCTGCTACGCAGTCGACTTCGATATGCAAGCAGACGCGGTCCGACGACTGCTCGGTGTCGCTGACATCGTGATCGAAGGCTCGCGGCCGGCGGCGCTGCGACGGCGTCGACTCGATACCGAGAACGTGCCCGGACCGCCAGGCCGAATCTGGTTGCGCATCAACGGCTATCACGACCAGCCGGGCCGGCCCGCCTTCGGCGACGACGCCGCGGTCGCCGGTGGGCTGGTCGGTGACGGACCGGTGTTCCTCGGTGACGCGATCGCCGACCCGCTCAGCGGACTGGAGGCGGCGCGGGCGATCGGGGAGTCGTTGCGCCGCGGCGGGGGCGAGGTCATCGATGTGGCGATGGCCCAGGTGGCCGCCCGCTATGCGGCGATGCCACCGTCACCCGCCCCCACGGCCGACGCCCCGGCGGTGACACCGGCATCGGCTTTGGGCGCCGACAACGACACCGTGGACCGTCTGGTAGCCGAAAGATGTTGATCCAACGCGCAGTAACGCTCGACGGGACGGCGGTCGACCTCCGGTTGAGCGACCGCATCGACGACGTCGCGGCCACCCTGGCGCCGCGGTCCGGCGAAGACGTGCTGGACGCGGCGGGCGGAACCGTGCTGCCCGGTCTGCACGACCACCACGTGCACCTGTACTCCGCTGCAGCGGCAGCGACCTCGCTGCGCGTCGGCCCACCGCAGGTCCGCGACCGCGCCGGATTGGCCGCCGCATTGGCCAGCGCCGAGCCCGGCGACGACGGCTGGATCCGCGCCGTCGGCTACCACGACTCGGTCGCCGGATCCCTGGACCGCGACGCCCTCGACGCCATCGCCCCGGCGACTCCGCTGCGCATCCAGCACCGCAGTGGAGTGCTGTGGATACTCAACTCGGCGGGCCTGCGGCACATCGGTCTTGGCGATCACCCCGACGGCCGCCTACGCAGCAGCGACTCGTGGGCGGACGCGGTGGGGCGGAGCGAAACCAGCCTGGCCGAGCTCAGTAAGCGGCTCACCCGCTACGGTGTCACCGGAATCACCGATGCGACACCGGATCTCGCGATCGCCGACATCGTGGGCTTGTCGGAGCTGCATCGACACGGCGAGCTACGCCAGCACGTGCACTGCCTGGCCCCCGGCAAACGCATCCTGCACGACGACGACCTGGACCTCGAGCAGCTGGCCGGCTGGATCACCGAACGGCACGGCGAGGACCACCCGGTGGCCGTCCACTGCGTCACCGCCGCTCAGCTACTCGTTACGATCGCTGCGCTGCGCGAAACCGGTTGCTACCCAGGCGATCGCATCGAGCACGCCGCCGTCGTCCCAGCGGACTGCGTGAACGATCTCGCCGACCTCGGAATCACCGTGGTGACCCAGCCCAATTTTGTCGCCGAGCGCGGCGATCAGTACCTCGACGAGGTGCCGGCCGACGAGCACGACCAACTCTGGCGGGTCGCCTCGCTGCTCGATGCCGGCGTGCCCGTGGCACTGTCCACCGACATGCCATTCGGCGACGGCGACCCATGGGCGGCGATGCGCGCCGCCGTGCACCGCGCCACGCCCAGCGGGGCGGTGCTGGGTGCAAGCGAACGTGTCTCGGCCCGAACAGCTTTGACGATGTTCCTGGGCCACCCCGACCATCCCACCCGGCCGCGTCGAATAGCAACCGGCAAACCCGCTGACCTGTGCCTGCTGAGCGTCACACCGGAAACAGCGCTGGCCGAACTGGACGCGGGCATGG
>DATNFI010000119.1:0-29293 GCA_035606475.1 Mycobacterium sp.
TTGTCGAGGGCTTGGGGCACAAAGTCGACGCCGGTGACGGTCCAGCCGTGTTGCGCGAGGTAGATGGACGAGTCGCCGGTGCCGCACCCGAGGTCGAGGGCTTTGCCGGCCGGCAGCTCCTCGACGAGGGCCTCAAGGTTGTCAGCGATCGGATGACCGTCCCAGGGCGTGAACCCGAGGCGGTAAAACATTCGGAACAGTGTGTGCTTGGAAGCCATGGGTCCAATGTAGGCCTGGTCGGCCAAGTCACATCAGTCACTTGCGTAAGGCTTTGGGAGGCAGTGCACTTTGTGCCCGCCTCTCAGCGACAACGGCTGACCGTAGCGCCAGAACCCGTTGATGGATCCGGTGATCGGTGGACCGCGGGATGTAGCCGGGGCCGTATCTGCCGCGGCCAAGCCGGTGTACTCGACCGTGCTCGATCTCCCATCGCAGCGCGTCGGAGATTGCTTTCGAGGGCCGGCCTTGAACGGAAAAACCATGGTGGCGGAGGCCTTCAATCAATTCGGCCACGGTCGCTGGGCCCTGATTCGCCAGATGGAAAGCGAGCACGTAGCGCAATTCGATACCGCGGAGATTCATTGCCGAAACGTCGCATGCCGGTACGACATCACGGCGATTGTCGCTGTGAGGCGGGCACATCGGACACCGCCCGGGCGAGTGACGGGTGTGACTCGCTAGGTCAAAGCCGCCGCGATGCGACGCCACTGCTCGCGCGGGTAGGCCCTCGGATCGCTCAGCAGCACCTGGATACAGACGTGGTTGGCACCGGCCGAACGATGCTCGGAGACCCGGCGCAGGATGGCATCCTCGTTGCCCCACGCGATGATCGCGTTGAACAGCCGGTCGCTCACCTGGCTAAGGTCCTCTTCGGAGAAGCCGGAGCGGAGTAGGTTGTTGGCATAGTTCGGCAGCGCCAAATACGAACGCAGCCAATCGGTTCCGATCGCGCGGGCTTCGTCGACGCTATCGGTGAGAATCACGGTCTGCTCGGGCAGCAGCAGCGGTCCATCGCCCAGCGTTCCGCGGGCCGTCGCGGTGTGCTCGGGAGTCACCAGATACGGGTGCGCGCCGGCGCTGCGGCGCGCGGACAGCGAGAGCATCTTCGGGCCGAGTGCGGCCAGCACCCGGCGCTGGACGGGAACCGGCTGCGGCGTCGCGTCCAGCTCGTCCAGGAACGACGCCGTCGCGGCCAGCGGTTTGCGGTATCGTCCGGGCTCCCCGGCATCGATCAACGGCGCGTGGCTGACCCCGATGCCCAGCAGGAAGCGGTCGCCGTGTTCGGCCGTCAGCGAGGCGAACTGCTCGACGACATCGCCTGGGGTGTGCATCCACAGGTTCAGGATCCCGGTGGCGATCGTGGTCTGCTTGGTCGCGGCCATCAAGTTGCCCACCGCGTCGAAGACCTGCCCGCCGACATCCGGTATCCACAGGGCCCGAAAGCCCAGCTCGTCCAATTCCGCTGCTGCGTCGGCGGATTCGGCCGGGTCGCCATAGCGCAGTTGGCTGCTCCAAATCCCGATACCGGTGAGGTCCATCCGGCCAGCCTACGGGGCGCGTTACAGTCCTAGTTATGCGCTTCGGATTCTTTATCCCGCAGGGTTGGCGATTGGATCTCGTCGGTATCGACGTCGAGAAGCACTGGGCGGTGATGCGCGATCTGGCCGTCTACGCTGACGACAGCGCGTGGGACTCGGTCTGGGTGTACGACCACTTCCACACCGTGCCGATGCCAACCGGCGAGGCGACCCACGAAGCGTGGTCGTTGATGTCGGCCTATGCGGCCACCACGACGCGGATCAAGCTCGGCCAGATGTGCACGGCGATGAGCTACCGCAATCCGGTCTACCTCGCCAAAGTCGCCGCGACGGCGGACATCATCTCGGGCGGACGCATCCAGATGGGCATCGGCGGCGGCTGGTACGAGCATGAGTGGAAGGCCTACGGGTACGGCTTTCCGTCCGCCGGCGTGCGACTGGGACGTCTCGACGAGGGGGTCCAGATCATGCGTGACGCCTGGCGGGACGGCAAAGTGACGTTGGAGGGTAAGCACTATCAGGTCGACGGTGCGATCGTCGCGCCCAAGCCGTTGCAGGACAACGGAATTCCGCTGTGGATCGCCGGTGGTGGTGAGCAGAAGACCCTGCGTATCGCCGCCAAGTATGCGCAGTACACGAACTTCACCGGCGAGCCGGCGGGCTTCAAGCACAAGTCCGAGGTGCTGGCCGGCCATTGCCGCGACGTGGGCACCGACTTCGACGCGATCGTCCGATCGGTCAATGTCAACGCGATCATCGACGCAGACGAGCAAGGCGTCAAGGATCGCGTGCGGCGCGTCCGCGACCGCCTGGCCGACTACGTGCCTGAATCAGCGGCCGACGCGATGATCGGCGGTAGCACCGGACCCGACTCGGCCACCGGCACCCCCGAGCAGGTCATCGAGCGGCTGCAGAAGCTGCGCGACCTCGGATGCGAGTACGCGATCTGCTACTTCCCCGAGGCCGCCTACGACCGCTCCGGCATCGAATTGTTTGAGCAGCAGGTTATTCCGGCGCTGAGCTAGATGTCGCTGTCGACGTAGCGCGTCTTCACCGGCGGAGCAGCGAGCAGCGGAGGCAGCTGCGTCACCTTGCCCTCGCCGGCGCGGAAGGCGCGGTATGCGTCATCGGCCTCGACGCTCTCCCAGATTTCGTAGATCAGCCAGTGCGCCTCGTCGTCCGCGTCGACCAAGGTGTACGTACGAACGTTGCCGTCGAATGCGCGCGTGACGGCCAGCGTCCGGCCCATCAGCTCACGCCCCGCGGCCACCTCATCGGGCTTGAAGCGGAGCTCAAGTGTCACCGTGACCGTCATCGTCATCTCCTCGTGGTCGTCACTTCGTGCTGCTCGGTTGCCAGCACACCGTTGAACCTACGGTCGACCCATTTGACGAAGTCGGGCGCCTCTGGAATTTGGTCCGCGGATGCGAACAAGTCGGCCAGTCGCTGCTCGGCGGCCACCACCGTGTCGTCGAGCGGGATCGGTAGCCGCCGAAGCCTGCTCTGGGCGAGTGCGGAGATGGGAACCGTCAGGCCCACGGCGGCCGCGTACTTCTTGGCCCACTGGTCGGGGTGGTCGCGCGCCCACTGCGCCGCCCGGTCGTAGCGGATCAACAGGTCGGCCAGCGCGGCGTTGCGTTGCGGATCGGTCAGCGCCTTCACCGACGCACTCCCGAACTGGTAACCATTCTCGGCCGACCCGATGCTGCGCACCTTCAGCGTCAAATTGGCTTGCGCCGTATAGGGATCCCAGATCACCCAGGCGTCGCCCTGCCCGTTCGCGAACGCCGACAGCGCGTCGGCGGGCTGCAGGAACACCAGTTTGACGTCTTTCGGCCGAAGGCCCGCGTCGGCGAGATGCTCGAGGACATTGCCGTGCGCGGCGCTGCCCTTGGCCACCAGGATCGTCTTGCCGCGCAGATCGTGGACGCCGCCGATCGACGAGTTGGTGCGCACCAGGATCTGCTCACCGGAGCCCGCGCCGTCCCACACCGCGACGACCCTGGTCTTCGAGTTGGCCGCGGCGCCGAAGATCGGGGGTGTGTTCCCGGTGACCGCGAAGTCGATCCGGCCGGCGTTCAGCGCCTCGATCTGCGGCGGGCCAAAGGTGAACGTGGAGAACGAGATGCGATATGGCAGGTCGTCCAGCGCGTTGGCCGCCTGCAGCAGCGCCTGGGTGCCGCCCTTCTGGTCGCCGACGCGCAGGGTCACACCGGACAATTCTGCCGTCGACACCGTCGCCGGCACGGCGATGGGCCGCGGTCCCAGCGCTCGCGACACGCAGCCGGTCGTGCTGAGCAGGAGTACGAGGCCGACGTGAAAAGCCAAGCGCCGCTTGCTGATCAATGTCGAACGCCGAGCTTGTCCAGCAGCTCGGCTCGGTATTCGTCGTGGCGGGCCGAGCGCTCCGAAGGACGCGGCGATTCGATGGTGAGCGAGTGCGCGACCCGCCCGTGCTCGAGTACCAGCACCCGGTCGGCGAGGTCGACCGCCTCGTCCACGTCGTGGGTGACCAGCAGCACGCCGAAGCCATGGGTGCGCCACAGGTCGAGTAGCAGCGCGCGCATGGACAGCCGCGTCAGCGCGTCCAGTGCACCGAACGGTTCGTCGAGCAGCAGCAGCTGCGGCTCCGCGACCAGCGCGCGGGCCAGCGAAACCCGTTGCGCCTGACCGCCGGACAAGGTGAGGGGCCACGCCCGCGCGTGGTCGCTGAGGCCGATCTCGGCTAGTGCCAGCTCAGCGCGAGCCCGGGCCGCATCGCGGGACACCGGCGTGCGGTTGAGCCCGTACACCACATTGGTCAGCACGTCGCGCCAGGGAAGCAGTCGCGGCTCCTGAAATGCGATCGCGGGCGCGCCGGTGACCTCGCGGTGGCCCCCGTGGTCGTCGGAAAGCCCTGCGAGAACCCGCAATATCGTCGACTTGCCGCACCCGCTGCGGCCGACCAGCGCGACGATTTCACCTCCCCGGACCTCCAGGGAAATTCCGTCGAGAATGCGGCGGCCGCCGTAGAACTTGTCGACGTTGCTGAGTCGGCCGACGACGGTGGTCCGCCGTTCGGATGTCAGGGTCATGTGCGATACCTCAGGGCTCGATGTTCCAGTGTCCGGACGAGGGCGTCGGTGATGATGCCCAGCAGCGCGTAGACCGTCAGGCAGAAGATGATGATGTCGATGCGCAGGAAGTCACGTGCATTGTTGATCAGGTAGCCAATGCCCTTGTCGGCGTTGATCTGTTCGGCCACGATCAGCGTCAGCCATGCGATGGCCAACGATTGCCGAAGGCCGACGAGCACCTGCGGGGCGGCGCTGGGCAACAGGATGATGCGCAGTCGTTGCCACAGCGAAAAGCCAAGGATGTCAGCGGTTTCCAGGAGCTTCGGATCGACCTGCCGGATCGCGGAGAAGGTGTTGAGGTACAGCGGGAAAGCAACGCCGAGCGCGACGAGATTCACTTTGGCCAGCTCGCCGATGCCGAACCAGAGGATGAATAGCGGGATCAGTCCCAAGTGGGGCAGCGCCCGCAGCATCTGCAGCGGCGGGTCGACGGTGGCCTCGACCCACGGCGACAACCCGACGGCCACCCCCAGGGCGACCCCGACACATCCACCGAGCAGCAAGCCCTCGATCACGCGGAGACCAGACACCTGCAAGGCCTCGACGAGTTTCCCGTTCTGGATCAGCTGCCATCCGGCGTCCAGGATCAGTTGCGGTGCCGGCAGCACATCGCCCGGGATGAGCCCGCTGGCGCTGAGGAGTTGCCATAGCACCACGAGCGCAGGAGGCGACGACCACCGGAGGATGTTCCATCGGTGGGTGTTCCAGACATGGGTGACTGTCGGCGCCGCGCCGGTGACGGTCATTGGGTTGACGGTGACAGAGGTCGTCGCGGGGCTGAAGGGTTTGGCTCCAGGTGATGGCAAGACGCTGACGCGAGCAAGAATGAGAATGCGGTTTCCGGTTTTGCGGAACGCTGTTGTACCGTTCGGTGAGTGCATTATCAGTTCGGCGGTTGACGGAGGATTCCTCGATGCAGAAGGCAATCGATCCCAGCATCTCTACCTGGCCCGATGACAATCCGCAGTTGATCGGAAGCCAGTGCGGCGAGTGCAGAGCGACCACGTTCCCGGCACAGGACCTGTGCCCGCGGTGCAGCCACGCGTCCATGGCCGAGGTCAAACTCCCGCGCAGTGGAACGGTGATCGCGTGGACCACTCAGGGATTCCCGCCGGGTGCTCCCTACGCCGGTCCGACCGGTGACGACTTCGTGCCGTTCGGGGTGGGCCTGGTTCAGCTCGGTGACGTCATCCGTGTCGAGGGCCGGTTGACCGAAAACGACCCGGCCAAGCTGAAGTTCGGCCAGCAGGTCGAGCTGACGATGATCCCGTTCGCCACCGACGCTGACGGCAACGAGATCGTCACGTTCGCGTTCCAGCCGGTCTAGAGGAGTCTGAGATGTCCAGTGACGTCGCCATCATCGGTGTCGGTCTGCACCCGTTCGGCAGGTTCGACAAGACCGCAATGCAGATGGGCGCTGAAGCCATCCAATCCGCGTTGGCCGATGCCCGGGTGGACTGGAAGGACATCCAGTTCGGCTTCGGCGGCAGTCATGAGGTGTCGAACCCGGACGCGGTGACTCGCCTGGTCGGGTTGACCGGTATCACGTTCACCAACGTTTTCAATGCGTGCGCCACCGCGGCCAGCGCCATTCAGCAGACCGCGGACACCATTCGGCTGGGGAAGTACGACATCGGCATCGCGATCGGGTTGGACAAGCACCCGCGTGGTGCGTTCACCGACGACCCGGCCAAGCTGGCGTTGCCGCAGTGGTACGCCAACAACGGTCAGTTCGTCACCACCAAGTTCTTCGGGATGAAGGCCAACAAGTACCTCCACGATCACCACATCTCCCAGGCCACCTTGGCTAAGGTGGCCGCGAAGAACTTCCGTAACGGCGCGATCAACCCGAATGCGTTCCGCCGCAAGCCGATGTCGGAGGAGCAGATCCTCAACTCGACCGTGCTGAATTATCCGCTGACGCAGTACATGTTCTGCGCGCCCGACGAGGGTGCGGCCGCCGTGATCATGTGTCGGGCGGACATCGCGCACAAGTTCACCGACAAGCCGGTGTACGTGCGCGCCAGCGAGATTCGCACCCGGACCTTCGGCGCCTACGAGGTGCACGCGACGTTCGCTCCGCTGGACGAGGACGTCTCACCGACGGTGTACGCCGCCAAGGCCGCCTACGAGGCCGCGGGCATCGGACCCGAAGACGTCGACGTCGCGCAGCTGCAGGACACCGACGCCGGTGCCGAGGTGATCCACATGGCCGAGACGGGTCTGTGCGCCGACGGCGAACAGGAGAAGCTGCTGGCCGACGGCGCCACCGAGATCCACGGTTCGATTCCGGTCAACACCGACGGCGGGCTGATCGCCAACGGCGAGCCGATCGGCGCGTCCGGCCTGCGGCAGGTGCACGAGCTGGTCCGCCAGCTGCGTGGCGAAGCCGGCGACCGTCAGGTGCCGGGCAACCCGCGCGTCGGCCTGGCCCAGGTCTACGGCGCCCCCGGCACCGCGTCGGCGACCATCCTCTCGCTCTAGTCAGATCGCCGGGCCCAGCAGGTCGTCGGCGTCGCGGATCACATAGCCGTAGCCCTGCTCTGCCAGGAAACGTTGCCGGTGCGCGGCGTACTCCGCGTCCAGGCTGTCGCGGGCGACCACGGAGTAGAACACCGCGCCGCCTCCGTCGGCCTTGGGCCGCAGCAGCCGGCCCAGCCGTTGCGCTTCTTCCTGCCGAGAACCGAACGTGCCCGAAACCTGCACCGCCACAGCGGCTTCCGGGAGGTCGATGGAGAAGTTGGCGACCTTGGAAACCACCAGGGTGGTCACGTCACCGCGGCGGAATGCGTCGAACAATTCCTCGCGCTCGGCCGTCTTGGTCGAGCCCTGGATCACCGGCGCGCCCAACACGCTGCCCAACTCGTCGAG
The DNA here is from genome assembly GCA_035606475.1 of Mycobacterium sp. GTDB lineage: Bacteria > Actinomycetota > Actinomycetes > Mycobacteriales > Mycobacteriaceae > Mycobacterium. The sequence goes on from DATNFI010000119.1 coordinate 7,526, forward strand.
CTGATCCAGGTAGGCGCCGATCACCAGGGTCGGCTCGCCGGGATGTTTGTCCAGAATTGACTTGACCACCGCGATTTTCGAATGCGCGGTCGAGCAGAGCTTGTAGCGCTCCTCGGGTTCGGCGGTGGCGTAGATCATCCGCTCGTTGTCGGTCATCGTGACCCGCACCTCGATGCACTCCGCCGGCGCGATCCAGCCCTGCGCTTCGATGTCCTTCCACGGCGCGTCATAACGCTTCGGGCCGATCAACGAGAACACGTCGCCCTCGCGGCCGTCCTCGCGGATCAGGGTCGCGGTGAGCCCGAGCCGCCGCCTCGACTGCAGATCGGCGGTCATCCGGAACACCGGCGCCGGCAGCAGGTGCACCTCGTCGTAGACGATCAACCCCCAGTCGCGGCTGTCGAACAACTCGAGGTGGCGGTACTCGCCTTTGGTGCGGCGGGTGATCACCTGATAGGTCGCAATGGTGACCGGCCGGATCTCCTTGCGTTCCCCGGAGTACTCGCCAATCTCCTCTTCGGTCAACGAGGTTCGCGCGATCAGCTCGCGCTTCCATTGCCGTCCCGCGACGGTGTTCGTGACCAGGATCAGCGTCGTCGCGCTGGCCTTCGCCATCGCGGCCGCACCCACCAGCGTCTTGCCCGCACCACAGGGCAGCACCACCACGCCGGAGCCGCCCGCCCAGAATGAGTCGGCCGCCATCTCCTGGTAGTCGCGCAGCTGCCAGCCGTCCTGCCGCAGGGCGATCGGATGCGCCTCGCCGTCGACGTAGCCGGCCAGATCCTCAGCGGGCCAGCCGATCTTGAGCAGCATCTGTTTGACCCGACCGCGCTCACTGGGGTGCACCACCACGGTGTCGTCGTCGATCCGGGCGCCGAGCATCGGGGCAATCTTCTTGTGTCGCAACACTTCTTCGAGCACGGCGCGGTCCAGACTCACCAGGGTCAATCCGTGTACCGGACTTTTCACCAGCTGCAGCCGGCCGTAGCGGGCCATCGTGTCGACGATGTCGACCAGCAGCGGCTGCGGAACCGCGTACCGGGAAAAGCTGACCAGGGCGTCGACGACCTGCTCGGCGTCGTGGCCCGCGGCGCGGGCATTCCACAGGGCCAGCGGAGTGATCCGATAGGTGTGCACGTGTTCGGGGGCCCGCTCCAGTTCGGCGAACGGCGCGATGGCCGCGCGCGCCGCACCGGCGAGCTCGTGGTCGACTTCCAGCAGCACTGTCTTGTCGGACTGCACGATCAGGGGTCCGTCAGTCATAAGGGTCCATTATCCGGTTGCTTCCGACATTGGCTGCTCAGTCGTCACCGTCGGCGGTCATCACCGACGTGATGCGGTGAATGGTGAAGTCACGGGCGCTGCCGGACGCCGAATCGAACGCGACCAGTTGCCCGCCTCGCACCGCGATCGGCGACACTACCCGCTGAGTGGCCACCCCGGCGGCGTCGACGTACTTGATCAGTACCGTGTCCCGCTCGCGGGCCGCCTTTTGCAGCAGCGACATCGCCACCGCGGGGTCGATGCGCACGTGGGCGAACGGCGCGGTGGTCACCTTCCGCAACACCGCGACCACCGCGCTCAGCGTTTCGCTACTGGGTTGTTGCACCGGCCGATGCGAACGGTGGCGCGGCGGGGTGGGAACCCGGGCCCGGCGCGTCCTGATGTCGACGATTGTTCCGGTCGCGTCCTCGGCGGCCGGGGCGAAGCCGGCGTCCTGCAGCCCGGTCAGCACTTCGTTGATGGGTGCCTGCGAGATCGCCACGGTCGGCGCCAGCACCCGCAGTCCGAGGTGTTCGGTGGCGGCCGCGGCCTGGGCGAGCAGCGTCGGGTCCTCGCATCGCACGAACGAGGAGGCCATGCCGATCCGCAGCTGACCGTGCCGGCGTGCGACGTCGTCGATCAGGTACGTCAGCCCTTGCGGCACAGGCGTTTTGGAGTGCTTGTTAAACAGCGTGTGCAGTTCGTCGGCGGTCTTGCCGATGTCGAGGGCGTGCCGGATCGAGGACTCGCTGACCCGATACACCATTGCTGTGCCGGCCGATTCGACCGCGGCGACCGTCGACAGTTGCTCGGCCAGATGACGTTCCAGCGGGCCGGGCACCACCACGGTCAGGTCGGCTTGCACCAGAAAGTGATCGATCGGCGCGGGCAGCGCGCGGGCCATCGCGGCGATGGCGTGGGCCTCGTCGGTGTCGTCGATGAAGACGCGGCCGGGTGTGCTGAGTGCGCCGCGCCCGACCAGGCCGAGCTGCCGAGCTTCTTCGAGGAGGTCGGCCACGGGCGCGGGCTGTAGCCGCTTCGACCACCGCGGTCGCCGCCAGATCAACGCGGCCGACGCGGTGTCCTTGTTGACGCCGGCGCCCGGAGGCAATTCGGCCAGCATGCTCAGCAGCAGGCGGCGATCAAGCGGAGCGGCCGTCGAGTACAGCGAATCCGACAGCGCGGCATAGGGTTTGGCGTCCGGTCCACGGGTCCCGACCAATGCCGGCCGCGCCGCCAAGTCGAGCCAGGTGGTGGCCACCAGATGCCAGCGTTCGGCGATGGGGGCTTCGGTGAAGCGGTCGGCGGCCACAGTCGGTGCCCAGTAGGGCGGGTCGCCGACACTTGGTAGCGGATCGGGAAGCCCACTGGCGATCAGCCCCGCTGCGGCCGCCAGTTCCAGGATCAACCCCAAGCGTGCTTCGTCGATACCGGTGACCTTCGCCAGCCGGCGAACCTCACGCACGCCGAGCCCTCCGCTGCGAAGCTCGGAAATCGGTGCAGCGCTGAGTGATTCGATGAGCAGATCGAGCTCGCGCAGCAGGTCGATGATCGCGCCGGCGGCTGCGGCGTCCGCGTCGGCCGGTGTCGTGGTGGACACCACCGGGTCGGGGGCGGCAAGGCGCACCGGCCCGGGTTCCTCGCCGCGCATCACCTGACCGACGTGCCGGGGCAGGATCACCGTGTCCGCGTCCACTCGGCGCAGCAGACCGATCGCAATCAGCTGTGGCACAGGGCGATCCGCGGGAGCACCCGGCGCGGCGTCGCGGGTCCGCCCCAACGGCGAGCCCTCCAACAGCCGGTCCAGCAGCTCACGCTGCGGGTCGTCGAGACCGTCGATCAACTCGGCGATCTGCTCGGCGCTCTGGCCGGCGTCTTCCAGCGTCACCTGCCCGACGTACCAGGGCAGACCGCCGCCGGCGTCGGAGGTCACCCGCACATCGACGTCACCCCAGATCAGCGCACGTTCTTTCAGGTCCTCGAGAGCGCCGAGAACATCGGCTTCGGGGGCCCGGTCGCCGATCAGCGTGAGCAGCTTGGCGACCGGTACCGGCGCGGTGTCCGCCTGCAACACCAGCAGCGCGTCGATGACCGCCAGCCGCAGGAAGTCCAGCTCGTCGGTGGCGGCCTTCAGCGACTGGCGAGCCTGGGTGCGGGCGGCCAGCGCGGCGATGCTGCCCGGCGGCGGTTGGGCGAGATCGGGTCGCAGCTCGAGCAGTCGGATCAACCGGTCGTCGGGCAACTCGGCCAGCCAGGACCCCAGCGGGATGCCCGAGGTGTGTTCGGTCATTGCTGACCAGCGTAAAGCAGTCGAGCGGGTGACCCTTTCCAGCCGCCGGAGGGCAAGGCGGGCGCTGCCGCACCCGACCTGTCAGAATGGACCGCGTGGCTGACAAGAAGGCGCAGAAGACCCGTTACGTCGACAACGGATGGCCGACGACCAACCCCGACGACCACGCCGTGAGTGAACTGGCAACCGACCGGACCGGCGCACTGTCGCCGTTCGGCGACCTGGTCTTCCCGCTGCCGGCCGACGAACTGCCCTACCTGCATCCGGTCACCGAGGTCAACCGCTAGGCGGATCAGCCGCCGCACGCTCGCCGGTCAGGCGAGCGACTGCAGCGCGGGGTTAGTGCTCACGCTCTGTGACTGAACCGCTTTGAGCAGGTCGTTGAGGTAGCTCGGCGCCGGGTCCTGCGGGACCGTCGTCCACGAACCCACCGCGTTGGCCTGGTGCACGTCCTGCGGCGCATCGGGCACATCCATCGCGACCGATTCGGCCTGCGCCGGCGGCGCGGGCTCGGGCGCGGGGTCAGCGGGCGGCGGGGGTGGCGGTGCATCGGGCGCTGGAGCGTCGACGGCGACGGACTCGGCTTGCACCGGCGGCGCGGGCTCGGGCTCGGGTGCGGGAGGTGGCGGAGGCGGCGCGTCGACGGCAACCGGCTCGGCCGGTGGCGGCGGGGGTGGCTCCGGTGCGGGCGGCGGAGGCGGCGGGTCGGCCGGCGGCGGGGGCATGGGAGCGTCGAAGGCCGGCGGCGGGGCGTCGGGTGCGGGCGCCGGCGCGTCAGCAAGCACGTTGCGCGGCGTCGCGGCCGACAGGCCCCGTCCGCACACCGGCCAGGCGCCCTTACCCTGGGTGGCCAGCACCCGCTCGGCTACGGCGATCTGCTGATCGCGGGTGGCCTGGTTGGCCGACGAGGCGTACTCGCCGCCACCGTGCGCCGCCCAGGTGCCTCGCGAGAACTGCAGCCCGCCCTGGTACCCGTTGCCGGTGTTGATGCCCCAATTCCCGCCCGACTCGCAGGCCGCGACGCGATCCCATTCGCTATCGGGAGCCGCGGCCGCGTGACCGGCGAGGGCTAGTGGGACCGCGCCGCCGCCGATGACTGCGCCGGTGAAGGCCAGTTTCGCGACGCCGACGGTGGACGTGGTGGGTTTACGGTGACGGCCGCTCATTGACCAGGGGTCCTCTCGTAAACGCCTACGAGGTCAGCTGTCGGGTTCGGGCGGAAGAGGTCGCCCGGCCGTTATGTCTCCTGTGGGAAACATCCCGGCTTCACCCCAAGGAGCCGCGCGCGGCTCCAAGTCCTTCGGCGGACCATTGGGTCCCCCGCCTCCATCCACGGGTTGGCGTTGCTCGCCTATTGGATGGAGCTCGGCGCTATAGGCGAGAAGGCCTACCGCGCAGGGAAACTCGGCGGGCCCGCGCACGACGCTAGCCAAAGTCAGCGGCCGAGTCATTTTCTGCGAGAAGCGGCGTTTCGCGTGTCGCGAGTCGGACAAATCCCAGGAGCGCCGGACGTTTACGCAGGTTAGAAGCTTCGCAATCAGGCCGTTGCCGCGCCGTGACCAAACCGTTATGTGACTGATTTCACAACAGCGGTGGGGTTAAACGCAGGTCAGGCGATCGGGCTTCCGACACGGATTTCAGCGCCGCGGGGAGCCGGCATCGCCCCACGGCGCCGGGTGATCCACCGGAACGATCTCCTTGCCCAGAGGCATCAGCGACACCGGAATCAGCTTCAGATTGGCCAGCGCCAGCGGCAGCCCGATGATCGTCACCGCCATCGCCGCCGCGCTCAGCAGGTGCCCGATTGCGAGCCAAATTCCGCACAACAGCAGCCAGATGACATTGCCGATCAACGCGCCGGTGCCGGCGCCCGGCTTCTCGACGATCGTGCGGCCGAACGGCCACAGCGCATACGACGCGATGCGCAGCGATGCGAAGCCGAACGGGATGGTCACGATGAGCAGGAAGCAGATCAGCGCGGCCAGCAGGTATCCGAGGGCCAACCACAGACCTCCGAAGACCAACCAGATGACGTTCAGAATCAGGCGCATTGTCTCCTCCCGCGGTGATGCCAGCTTAGGCGAGAAACTCGTACGCTCAGCCGCCTGTGTTCCGAGTAGGATCGGTCGTCATCGCGTCCTGCGCAGGCGGGGCGCTTCGTTGTGTAGGCCCATGTAGCTATCCGTAAGACAAGCAGGTGAGTCCGGTGCCGACTGGCAAGGTGAAGTGGTACGACGCTGAGAAGGGATTCGGCTTCCTATCCCAGGAAGACGGCGAGGACGTCTACGTCCGTTCCTCGGCGTTGCCCGCGGGCGTCGAAGGCCTCAAGGCCGGGCAGAAGGTCGAGTTCGGCTTGGCGTCGGGGCGGCGAGGGCCACAGGCGCTCAGCCTGAAGCTGATCGACCCGCCGCCCACGCTGAGCAGCCGTCCCCGCCGAGAGGGTCCGGCCGAGCACAAGCACAGCCCTGACGAGCTGCACGGCATGGTCGAAGACATGATCACGCTGCTCGAGGGCACCGTGCAGCCCGAGCTACGCAAGGGCCGCTACCCGGACCGCAAGATCGCCCGCAAGGTGTCCGACGTGGTCAAGGCCGTCGCCCGCGAACTGGACGCCTGACCCTCGGCGCGTGTACCGCGCCGCATGACGGGGAACACTCCCACCGAAACAGAGTCGGTCCGAGTGAGGGAAGCCCCATGGCACAACAGGTGCAGGTCAGCGAAGAACAAGCCAGAGCCGTCGCGGAGGAATCCCGCGAAAGCGGCTGGGACAAACCGTCGTTGGCCAAGGAGTTGTTCCTCGGCCGCTTTCCGCTGGACCTGATCCATCCGTTCCCACGGCCGACCGACGACGAGGCGGCCCGGACCGAGGAATTCCTGGGCCGACTGCGTGAATTCCTGGGCACCGTCGACGGCAGCGTCATCGAGCGCGACGCGAAGATTCCCGACGAATACGTCCAGGGCCTTGCCGACCTCGGCTGCTTCGGCATGAAGATCCCGTCGGAGTACGGCGGGCTGAACCTGTCCCAGGTCGCCTACAACCGGGCGCTGATGATGGTGTCCAGCGTGCACGCCAGCCTCGGGGCGCTGTTATCTGCGCATCAGTCGATCGGGGTGCCCGAGCCGCTGAAGCTCGCCGGCAACGACGACCAGAAGCGAAAGTTCTTGCCGCGCTGTGCCGCCGGGGCGATCTCGGCGTTCCTGCTCACCGAACCGGACGTGGGCTCCGACCCGGCACGGCTGGCGTCGTCGGCGACCCCGGTCGACGGCGGGGCGGCCTATGAACTGGAGGGGGTGAAGCTCTGGACGACCAACGGCGTCGTCGCCGAGCTCCTGGTGGTGATGGCCGCCGTGCCCAAAGGCGACGGACATCGCGGCGGCATCAGCGCATTCGTCGTCGAGGCCGACTCGCCCGGCATCACCGTCGAGCGGCGCAACTCGTTCATGGGGCTCCGCGGCATCGAGAACGGACTGACCCGGTTGCACAAGGTCCGGGTGCCGGCCGAGAACCTGATCGGCAAGGAGGGCGAGGGCCTCAAGATCGCGTTGACGACGCTGAACGCCGGCCGGCTGTCCATTCCGGCGATCTGCGCGGGCGCGGCGAAGTGGTCGCTGAAGATCGCGCGGGAGTGGTCGGGCGAACGGGTGCAGTGGGGCAAGCCCGTCGGCGAGCACGGGGCCGTCGCGGAAAAGATCTCGTTCATCGCGGCGACGAGCTACGCGCTCGAATCGGTGTTGGAGTTGTCCGGTCAGATGGCCGACGAGGGCCGCAACGACATCCGGATCGAAGCGGCGCTGGCCAAGCTGTGGTCGAGCGAGATGGCCTGCCTGATCGGCGACGAACTGCTGCAGATCCGCGGCGGGCGCGGTTACGAGACCGCCGAGTCGCTGGCCGCGCGCGGCGAGCGGGCGGTGCCGGTGGAGCAGGTGGTCCGCGACCTCAGGATCAACCGCATCTTCGAAGGCTCCAGCGAGATCATGCGACTGCTGATCGCCCGCGAGGCCGTGGATGCTCACCTGAGTGCGGCCGGCGACCTGGCGAACGCCAAGGCCGACCTACGGCAGAAGGCCAAGGCGGCCGTCGGCGCGAGTGGGTTCTACGCAAAGTGGTTGCCGCAGTTGGTATTCGGCGAAGGACAACGGCCGACGGCGTACCACGAGTTCGGCAACCTGGCCAAGCATCTGCGCTTCGTCGAGCGCTCGTCGCGCAAGCTGGCCCGCAACACCTTCTACGGGATGGCCCGTTGGCAGGCCGCGCTGGAGCAGAAGCAGGGATTCCTCGGCCGGGTGGTCGACATCGGCGCCGAATTGTTCGCGATCGCGGCAACGTGCGTGCGCGCCGAGGCGCAGCGCGCGGCCGACCGGGCCCGCGGCGAGCAATCCTACGAGCTGGCCGAGGCGTTCTGCTTACAGGCCACTCGGCGGGTGGACGCGTTGTTCGAAGCGTTGTGGACCAACACCGACGATGTCGACGTGAAGCTGGCCGCCAATGTGCTCAAGGGTCGCTATACGTGGGCCGAAGAAGGGATAATCGACCAGTCCGAAGGCACCGGGCCGTGGATCGCGCACTGGGAAGCCGGTGCGTCGACCGAGTCCGACCTGGCCCGCCGATTCCTGACCGTGGTGCAAACCTGACGGAGGTCGAGATAGCTTCCTACATCGCCGAGGCCGGCGAATTCACCCGCGACACCAAGTACATCGAAACCCGGATCACCGCCGACGGTCGCGACGGCTATCCGGTGGAGCCGGGCCGGTATCGGCTGATCGTCGCCCGTGCCTGCCCGTGGGCCAACCGCGCAATCATCGTCCGGCGGCTGCTGGGGCTGGAAGATGTGCTGTCCATTGGGTTTTGCGGCCCGACTCATGACCAGCGAAGCTGGACGTTCGACCTCGACCCCGGCGGCGTCGACCCGGTGCTCAAGATTCCCCGGCTGCAGGATGCCTATTTCGCCCGCTTCCCCAACTACCCGAAGGGCATCACGGTTCCCGCGATCGTCGACGTGCCGACCGGCGCCGTCGTCACCAACGACTTCCCGCAGATGACGCTGGATCTGTCCACCGAGTGGACGGCCTTCCATCGCGACGGCGCTCCGCAGCTCTACCCCGAGCCGCTGCGCGACCAGATCGACGAGGTTGCCGAGCGCATCTATACCGAGATCAACAACGGCGTCTACCGCTGCGGCTTCGCCGGCTCGCAGCAGGCGTACGAGGCCGCGTACGACCGGTTGTTCGCCGCGCTGGACTGGGTCAGCGATCGACTTTCGGGACAACGCTTCCTGGTCGGCGAGACGATCACCGAGGCGGACGTCCGGCTGTTCACCACGCTGGCCCGCTTCGACGCCGTCTATCACGGTCACTTCAAATGCAACCGGAGCAAGCTCGCCGAGATGCCGGTGCTGTGGGCCTACGCGCGAGACCTGTTCCAAACGCCGGGTTTTGGCGACACCACCGATTTCGTCCAGATCAAGCAGCACTACTACATCGTGCACAAGGACATCAACCCGAGCGGCATCGTGCCCAAGGGGCCGGAGCTGGCCAACTGGCTGACACCTCATGGACGGGAAGCATTGGGCGGCAAGCCATTCGGTGATGGCACGCCGCCCGGCCCGACGCGTGAGGCCGAGCGGGTGCCAGCCGGCCACGGTGCTTGAGCGCTAGCTCCAGACGGTTCGCACCGACCACTCGGCGTGCGGGACGCCCTGCACCTCGCCGTTCGGGTCGACGAACACTGTCATCAACTGCACGGCGATCCCGGTCAGCCGCCCGTGGTGGGAGTCGACGGTGGGGATGGTGACCGCCAGCCGGCTGCCGGGCCGGTAGAACGTCGTCGCGGGAACGGCGGAGTCGTCGTATACCGTCAGTAGCCACCAGGGCGCCCGCCCGATCGTCGTTGGCACCGAAAGCTGAACGGGGGAGCGGGAATTCACTCGCAGTTCGCCCTCGGTCTGCGGGTTCTGGCAGTCGGTGAGGTCGATGACATTGCAGTACCGGTATGGGCCGACCCGGGCCAGGTGGCCGTTGGAATAGGCGCTGATCTCGGGGCGCACCGGGCCGGGCTTGCGGACCAACGCCCAGGCGCCGAATCCGGCGACCGCCGTCAAAACCGCCACAATCGCCAGCAGCACAAGCCGTTTCACGCTCGGGGCACCGCTGCGGCGTCGCGCTTGCTATTGCCTTCCTGCTCCACCATCACCGGGCGGTTGCCGCCCAGGCCGGGAATCAGCGAGTCACCGTGGAAGCTGACGACCGTCTGCGCCAGACCGAGAATCAGCACGGACGTGACGACGCTGAACCCGATCCACAGATCGGTGTAGAGCAGCACACCCATCGCACCGCCGAGCACCCACGCGAGTTGCAGCGTCGACTCCGAACGCCCGAACGCCGACGCGCGGGACTCCTCGGGCAGGTCGTCCTGCAGCGACGCATCCAGTGCGGCCTTGGCGATCGCGCTGGACCCCGACGTGACCAGCGTCGCGATCACCACCATCAGCTGGGTGCCGGCCACCGCCGCCGCCAGCGCGACGCCGGTCACCGCGAGCGCGCAACGCAGCACGAGCACCGCGGGCCGGCCCAGCCGCAACCGGGCGCTGGCGAAGTTGCCGGCGAAGTTGCCGATGGCGGCCGCCGCGCCGATCATGCCCAGCATTGCGAGCTGCTTCCAGCCGTTGGCCTGATGCGCCTTGGCCACGAAGGCCGGATACAAGAACAGGAACCCGACCATGACCTTGATCGTGCAGTTACCCCATAGCGAGGTAATGATGTTGCGGCCCAACGGTTGTCGAAGTGCGCCGCTGGCCCGGCGGACCTCGTCGGGCCAATTCCGGCGCTGCGTGCCCTGGTGGTAGCTCAGGGTGGCGGGAACCTCGCCGGCGGTCACCTCGACCCAGCGTGGGATGTGCATGGACAGCGCGGCGCCCGCCACGGTGACGGCGACCACGACGTACAGCGCGCCGGGCAACTGGAGCAGACGGTCGCAGGCGTACTCGATGCCGCCCGCGATGCCGCCGCCGACGATGGTGCCGCCCAGCAGACCGAACATGGTCAACCGGGAGTTCACCCGGACCAAGTCGATGCTCGGCGGCATCACCCGCGGGGTGACCGCGCTGCGCAGCACGCTGAACGACTTCGACAGCACCATCATCATCAGCGCGCACGGATACAGCACCCACGACTGGTAGCCACCGGTTGCGGCGTCGTAGTTGGCGATCAGCACCACGGCCAGCGCGGTGCGCAGCGCGAACGACGCCGCCAGCGCGACCCGGCGACCGTGCTGCAGCCGATCCAGTGCCGGACCGATCAGCGGCGCGATCACCGCGAACGGCGCGATGGTGATCAGCAGGTACAGCGCGACCCGGTCCTTGCTCTCCCCGGTGGCCGCGGCGAAGAACAGCGTGTTGGCCAGCGCGACCGCCATCGCGGCGTCGGTGGCGAAGTTGGCGACCACCGGCCAGGTCAGCGCCGTCAGCCCGGATTTGTCGGCGCCGTCGGCGGTGGCGGCCCGCTGCACCAGGTCGTACATCCGCGAACCCATTTCACGGCTGCGCTGGGCGGCGGCGCGGGTGACGGTGATCCGTTCGCCGGTAGGACCGCCCGACGGCGGCTCGCGTCGCGGGTCGGCCCCGGTGTCGCGATTCAGCGGCGGCAGGTACCGGTTGGCGCTGGGCATCGCCGGCCGGGCCGGTGAGCGGCGGTAATCCGGCTGGTCGGCGGGGTAGTTGGCCATGCCCGGATGCTCGGCCGGCGCCGCACGACCGCGTCGGCCCGGTGCCGAGGGTCGCCTCGCATCCGGGTGATCGCCGCGCCGTCCAGCCATGTATTGATTCTCACCCATGCCGGCTGTCGTAGTCCGCAGGCGACCGGTGTGGCCGGGCATGGCATCTGTGCGGCAGAATTGGCGGCACATGGAAACTACGGACGATGTGACATCGACTGCGACCGAGTGGTCGCCTGAATTGGCGGCGGTCCTCACCGGCGCGGTCGACGTGGCGCGTGCCGCCATCGTCGAAGGCAGCGGTGACGACACCGTGGGCGACTACCTCGGTGTCGGCTACGAAGATCCGACCAGCGCGACCCACCGTTTCCTTGCTCATCTGCCCGGCTACCAAGGCTGGCAGTGGGCGGTCGTGGTGGCCAGTTACCCCGGCGCCGACCACGCAACGGTCAGCGAGGTGGTGCTGGTACCCGGGCCCGAGTCGCTGCTGGCCCCGGAGTGGCTGCCCTGGGATCAGCGCGTCCGGCCGGGCGACCTGAGCCCCGGCGACCTGCTGGCCCCGCCGTCGGGCGACCCGCGCCTGGTTCCGGGTTTCCTGGCGTCGGGTGATCCCCAGGTCGACGAGACCGCCGCCGAAATCGGGTTGGGCCGTCGGCAGGTGATGAGCGCGTGGGGCCGCGACGACGCCGCGCAGCGCTGGCACGACGGCGACTACGGCCCCCGCGCGCAGATGGCGCAGTCCACCAAGCGGGTTTGCCGCGATTGCGGCTTCTACCTGCCGCTGGCCGGTTCGCTGGGAACGATGTTCGGCGTCTGCGGCAACGAGTTGTCGGCCGACGGGCATGTCGTCGACTCCGAATACGGCTGCGGCGCGCATTCCGACACTCCCGCGCCCGCGGGCAGCGGGTCGCCGGCCTACGACCCCTACGACGACGGCGTGCTCGATGTCAGCGACAAACCCGTCGAGGTGCCTGCCGAGGCGCCCGCGGTAGAGCCGGTCACCGAGGCTCCCGACGAGCCCGAACCGTCGACCGAGCCCAGCTAGCTACCCTCTGCTGCGGCCTTGATCTTGGCCAGCGAGGCGTTCATTCCCTCGACGAGTTCGCGTTCGAAGTTTTCGGTTCCGCCCATCAGCGCGTTGACAGCCATGCCGGACACCGGCTTGACGCCGTTCTCGGCGTGCCGGCTCTCGATCACCCTGGTGCCGCCGGGGATCGGCTGGAGCTCATAGCTCCACACCGTGTTGTTCATGTTCACCCGGAACGCCAATTTCTGCTCCGGGACCAGCTCGACGACGGTGGATGTCGTCGGCCAGACCATCAGGTTGCGCCGGTTGACGTTGAAGGTCCGGGTGCCGGGACGGACCGGGCCCAGCGGACGCATCCACCGACACTGCGGACTCCACTGCCGCATCCGGCGGAAATCGCTGATCAGAGACCAGACCGTCGAGACGGGTGCGTCGATGTCGACCTGGGCTTGCAAGAGCGGTGCGGCCATGACGTCAAACCTCCTGGCTGGTGGGCTTCGTGATGAGTCCGGTCTGGGCGCCGCGCGCGCCCCGACGGGCGGCCGAGCGCTGGAGCAGGAAGATAGCTGTGCCCAGCACCCCCACCGCCAGACCGGCCAGCGTCAGCGGGCGCCAGGTGGCCAGGGTGGGTGCGAGGAAGACGATGACGGTGGCGATCAGCCAGGCCAGCGCGCCGATCGCGATAACCGGCCGCGGGTCCAGCAAGAAAGCAGGTAACGGTGGCGGTTCGATGGTCTCGCCAGGCTCGTCGGACATCGTGATCAAGATAGCGTGATTCGATGTTGACGCATCGGGGTTCTGTCGTAACGTTCGCGCTGTGATCGATGGCGATAGGCGACTGGCCAGCGACCTGTCGCTGGCCGTGATGCGGCTCTCCCGGCAGCTGCGGTTTCGCCGTCCCCAGTCCCCGGTGTCGTTGTCGCAGCTGTCGGCGCTGGCGACGTTGGCCAACTTCGGGCCGATGACGCCGGGCGCCCTGGCGATCAGGGAGCGGGTTCGCCCGCCGTCCATGACGCGGGTGATCGCGTCGCTGGCCGAGTTGGGATTCGTCGACCGCGTCGCACACCCCGACGACGGCCGGCAGGTTTTGGTGTCGGTATCCGAAGCGGGCGCCGAGCTGATGGAGGCCGAACGCCAGGCCAGCCAGGAGTGGCTCACCCAGCGACTGGAGACGCTCGGGGTTTCCGAACGGGACACGCTGCGGGTGGCCGCCGACTTGATACTCGCATTGGTCGACGAAAGCCCTTGACTGTCAACGTCATTGACATCGACGATCCCGATGATGCGCGGCTGGACAACTTCCGCGACCTGAACAGCATCGATCGCCGACCGGATCTGCCCAGCGGCAAGGGCCTGGTGATCGCCGAGGGTGTGCTCGTCGTGCAGCGGATGGTGGCCTCGCCGTTCACGCCGCTGGCGTTCCTCGGCACCGACCGTAGGCTCACCGAACTCAAGGCGGACCTGGCCGGCAATCCTGCGCCCTACTACCGGGTTTCGGCGGAAGTGATGGCGGAGGCAGTCGGCTTCCACCTCAACCGCGGAGTGCTCGCCGCGGCCCGACGGGAACCCGAGCGCACTGTCGCCGACGTGGTCGACGGCGCCCGGACCGTGGCGGTACTCGAGGGCGTCAACGACCACGAGAACCTGGGTTCGATTTTCCGCAACGCGGCCGGTCTCGACGTCGACGCCGTGGTGTTCGGCAGCGGCTGCGCCGACCCGTTGTACCGGCGCGCCGTACGTGTCTCGATGGGTCACGCCCTGCTCGTCCCGTTCGCCCGCGCCACTACGTGGCCGGAAGAACTGAAGACGTTGCAGCAGAGCGGTTTTCGATTGCTTGCTATGACGCCGGGCGCGGACGCGAAAACGCTGCCGGAGGTGATGGCTGCGGTACACGACGAACGGGTCGCGATTCTGGTCGGCGCCGAGGGGCCCGGCTTGAGTTATGCCGCGATGAAGGCCAGCGACATCCGGGTACGAATCCCGATGTCCCGCGGCACCGACTCGCTCAACGTCGCGACCGCCGCGGCGCTGGCGTTCTACGAGCGGGCTCGGGCTACGCTCGCCTGATGACCGACGAATCCACGCCGTGGGCAACGGGTTTGACCGTCGCGGGATTTGTCGCCGCGGTCACCGCGGTCGCCGTCCTGGTGCTGAGCCTCGGCTTGATCCGGGTGCATCCATTGCTGGCCGTCGGGCTGAATGTCGTTGCGGCAGGCGGTCTGGCGCCAACACTGTGGGGATGGCGGCACAAGCCGGTGGTGCGCTGGCTGGTGCTCGGCGGAGGTGTGGGTGTCGCGGTGGCCTGGCTGGCCCTGGTCGCGATGGCTCTCTAGCGCTGCCCGCTGGAGCGGACACCCAGCAGCACGTCTTCCCATGCCGGCACCGGCGGCTTGCCGCGACGGGCCCGGGTCTGCTGGGCCTTGGGCTCGGGCTCCGGTCCATCTGCGACGGCAGACGCCTCGACGGGTGTCGGCGTGGGCTCGGGCTCGGGCTCGTTGAAGTCCAATTGGGCGACGGCGGCCACCGGCCGCAGCAGCGGACGGTCGAAGTCGGGATCGATCAGTTCCCTGGCCCCGTCGTCCACGGCGGTGACGGTGCCGCCATGCGAGCCGGGGCAGTACCGGAAGTGGGCGAGGTTGTCCGAGCGGCCGGCCTTCCAAGCCAGCTGGACGGTCCAGCGACCGTCCTCGTTGCGCCACGCGTCCCAGTCGGTGCCGTCCGGGTTGAGGCCGCGAGACACCAGTGCGGAGGTGACCGTCTCCAGCAGCGTCAGCACCGCCGGGCCGTCGGAGAGAACGGGATGGGCGGCGGTTGCCAGCTCGGCGGCGCGGGCTCGCTCCAGCAGCACCGGGTGGGCGAATCGCTCCACCCTCGACATGTCCGCCCCGGATGACTCGGCAAGCTGCTCGACCGACGCACCCGCGCGGATCCGAGCCTGAATCTCCTTGGGACTCAACATACTGCTGACCTCGATGTCGATGTGGGTTTGATTCACCCGGGCTCCGTCGCCGCGGACCGCTGCGCGCAATCGGTCGTCGACGCGGATGCTGTATTTGTCGGCGGGGTTTTCGCCCTCGCAGATGATGTGTTTGCCGTCGAGATCGAGTCCGACGATCTTGAGTTCCCGCATGGTGTCTCCTCGCAGGCTCCTCGCAGACCAGCGCGCCAGGCCTGTCACGGCGCACTGTAACTCAGGGGACGTCCGCGGCCGGCGTGGACACGCGGTAACACCTGGGCTTTTTCTGCTAGCGGGCTAAATCCGCTCGACCACCCAGTCGATGCATTCGGTGAGCGCGCTGACGTCGTCCGGCTCGACGGCCGGGAACATCGCGACCCGCAGCTGGTTGCGTCCGAGTTTGCGGTAGGGCTCGACATCGACGATGCCGTTGGCGCGCAACACCTTGGCCACCGCTGCGGCGTCGACGTCGTCGTTGAAGTCGATCGTGCCGACCACCTGAGAGCGCAGCTTGGGGTCTGCGACGAACGGCGTGGTGAAGGCCCGGTCCTGCGCCCAGCTGTACAACCGGCCCGAGGAGTCGGCGGTCCGCTTGACCGCCCAGTCCAGCCCACCGTTGCTCAGCAGCCAGTCGATCTGCTCGGCCATCAGCACCAGCGTCGCGATGGCCGGGGTGTTGTAGGTCTGGTTCTTGAGGCTGTTCTCCACCGCGATCGGCAGCGACAAGAAATCGGGCACCCACCGGTTCGACGCCGCGATGGCCTCGATCCGGGCCAGTGCCGCCGGGCTCATGATCGCCAGCCACAGGCCGCCGTCGGCGGCGAAGTTCTTCTGCGGGGCGAAGTAGTAGGCGTCGGTCTCGGTGATCTCGACCGGCAGGCCACCGGCGCCGGACGTCGCGTCGATGACGACCAGCGCGTCGCCGGCGTCACGCGGCCGGGCCACCGGCACCGCGACACCGGTCGAGGTCTCGTTGTGCGCCCAGGCGATGACGTCCACCGACGGGTCGCCCTGCGGGTCGGGGGCGCTGCCGGGATCGGCCTTGATGATGATCGGGTCGCCGACGAAGGGGTTCTTGGCGACACACGACGCGAACTTCGAACTGAACTCGCCATAGGTCAGGTGCAGCGACCGCTTGTCGACCAGTCCGAATGCCGCGGCGTCCCAGAACGCCGTCGCGCCGCCGTTGCCGAGAATCACCTCGTAGCCGTCGGGCACCGAGAAGAGCTCCCGCAGCCCGGTGCGCACCCGGCCGACCAGGTCTTTAACCGGCGCCTGGCGGTGCGACGTGCCGAAAAGCGCGGCGGCGCTGGTAGAAAGGGCCTGCAATTGTTCGGGCCGGACTTTCGAGGGGCCGGACCCGAAGCGGCCATCGCCGGGTTTGATGTTGTCGGGGATCGTGAGCTGGTCAGCCATATTCACCAGGTTAGTGACCCGCCGGGGGCCACGATCAGGCGGTCGGCCGTGCACGCTCGCTGTGACGAGGGTCACAGTGCACACATGTTCACGGCTGCAGCACATTGGGCATTTCGGGGCTAGTAAGTTCCCGATACCTTGAGTACTGTGTTGGACATAGCACGTCCAAATGTAAACCTCATTGGGGAGGCACCCAGGATGGCTCAGACCGGAACCGCCGAGAAGCGGGCCAGGACCAAGCTCGTGCGTCGCTGGCGCAAGAACATGGATGTCCAGGACGACGTCAAGTACGTGGAGATGCTGAACACACTGTCCGAGGGGTCGGTGCGTCGCAACTTCAACCCGTACACCGACATCGACTGGGAGTCGCCGGAGTTCGCGGTTACCGACAACGACCCGCGCTGGATCCTCCCCAAGACCGATCCGCTGGGCAAGCACCCCTGGTACCAGTCGCAGCCGCAGGAGCGTCAGATCGAGATCGGCATGTGGCGCCAGGCCAACGTGGCCAAGACGGGGCTGCACTTCGAGTCGATCCTGATCCGCGGCCTGATGGAGTACGCGTTCTGGGTGCCCAACGGCTCACCGGAATACCGGTACTGCCTGCACGAGGCGGTCGAAGAGTGCAACCACACGATGATGTTCCAGGAGATGGTGAACCACATCGGCGCCGACGTTCCCGGCATGCCGCGACTGCTGAAGTGGATCCAGCCCTACATCCCGCTGGCCGCCGGTCCGCTGCCGATCCCGTTCTGGTTCGGCATCCTCGCCGGCGAAGAGCCGATCGACCACACCCAGAAGAACGTCCTGCGTGAGGGCAAGGAACTGCACCCGATCATGGAGCGGGTGATGGCGATCCACGTGGCCGAGGAGGCTCGCCACATCTCGTTCGCCCACGAATATCTGCGCAAGCGCGTGCCGAACCTGCCGCGCCGCAAGCGATTCTGGCTGTCGCTATACGTGCCGCTCACCATGCGGATCCTCTGCTCGGCGATCATCGTGCCGCCGAGGGCGTTCTGGAAGGAATTCGATATTCCGCGCGAGGTGCGCAAGGAAATCTTCTTCCGTTCACCCGAGGCACGGCAGATGCTGCGTGACATGTTCGGCGATGTCCGGATGCTTTGCCACGACACGGGTTTGATGAACCCGCTGGCCAAGTTGATCTGGCGGATCTGCAAGATCGACGGCAGGCCGTCGCGCTACCGCAGCGAGCCGCAGCGCCAGCACCTGACGGTCGCTGCGTAGGACCCGATGCCGCACGTCATAACCCAGTCGTGTTGTAGCGACGGGTCCTGTGTCTACGCCTGCCCGGTGAACTGTATCCACCCGTCACCGGACGAGCCGGGCTTTGCCACCGCCGAGATGCTGTACATCGATCCGGTGGCGTGCGTGGACTGCGGCGCATGTGTGAGCGCCTGCCCGGTGGGTGCGATCGCACCCGATGCCCGGCTGACGACCGAGCAGCTGCCGTTCATCGAACTCAACGCCCTGTTCTATGAACCGGTCCATGCGTCCCGCCCGGGCGGTGAGAAGCTGCCGCCGACATCCAAACTGGCGCCGGTCATTCCGGCGCCGGAGGTGCACGGCAACCACGGCGGCCCGCTGACTGTGGCCATCGTCGGCTCCGGTCCGGCCGCGATGTACGCCGCCGACGAACTGCTCACACAACACGGCGTGCGGGTCAACGTCTTCGAAAAGCTGCCCACCCCTTATGGATTGGTACGTGCCGGGGTGGCGCCCGACCATCAGACCACCAAACGAGTCACCCAGCTCTTTGACCGGATCACGCGTCGCCGCGAATTCCGGTTCTTCCTCAACGTCGAGGTCGGCAAGCATCTGAGCCACGACGACTTGCTGGCGTATCACCATGCGGTCATCTACGCATCGGGTGCGCCCAACGATCGCCGGCTCGACATCGAGGGGATGGATCTGCCCGGAACCGGCAATGCCACGGAGTTTGTGGCGTGGATCAACGGCCACCCCGATTTCACTGATCTGCCAGTCGATCTCAGCCACCAGCGGGTCATCGTCGTCGGCAACGGCAACGTCGCATTCGACGTGGCCCGCGTGCTCACTGCCGACCCGGAGGAGCTGGCCCACACCGACATCTCCGATCATGCGTTGCGCGCGCTGCGCGCGTCACGGGTGCGAGAGGTGGTTGTCGCGGCCCGCCGCGGACCCGAGCATTCAGCGTTCACCCTGCCCGAGTTGATCGGGCTGACGACGACCGCTGAAGTCGTTCTTTCCGCGGCCGACCGTGAAGCGGTTTTGAGCGACCTCGACACCGTCTCCGACACGTTGACGAGGCAGAAGCTGGAGATCCTGAGCACGCTCGGCGTCGCGTCGCCGACGGCGGAGCACACCGGCCGGCCGCGGATCCGGCTGGCCTATAACCTGACGCCCCAGCGTATTTCGGGGCAACAGCGAGCCACCGGCATGGAGTTCGTGGTCACCGGTACCGACGAAGTGCAGACGATCGAGGCCGGGCTCGTGTTGACCTCGATCGGCTACCACGGCAAGGCGATCAAAGATCTGCCGTTCGACGACAAGGCGGGCGTGGTCCCCAATGACGGCGGCCGTGTCATCCATCCGGACTCCGACCAGCCTGTCGACGGCGCCTACGTGGCGGGCTGGATCAAGCGCGGGCCGACAGGGTTCATCGGCACCAATAAATCGTGTGCGCTGCAGACGGTTCAGCGACTGGTCGACGATTACAACGCCGGCCAGCTCCGCGATCCGATCGCCAAGCCGTCGGTTTTGGACAAGCTCGTCCGGGAGCGTCAGCCCCGCGTCGTCGATGCCGCCGGCTGGCGCGCCATCGACGCCGCCGAGGTAGCGCGCGGCGACCTGAGCGATCGGCCACGCAACAAGTTCACCTCGATCGGCGAGATGCTCGAGGTCGCGGCCAACGCGCCGGCGCCCCCCCTGCGCCGACGGCTGGCCGATCGGTTCCGTGACTTAGTGGATCTTTCTTAGCCGGACTGCGCGCCCACCGCGGCGGCGATCTCGTCCATGCTGACCTCGCGGACGGGCTGACCGAGTGACCACTGGTGACCGAACGGATCGCGGACCATGCCGTAACGGTCGCCCCAGAATTGGTCGTCGAGCGGCATCACCACGGTCGCGCCGGCATCCAGTGCTCGCTGGAACTTGGCGTCGACGTCGTCCACGGTCAGGTGGATGGTGACCGGGCTTCCGCCCAGCGACGTCGGGGTCATCGACTTGCCCTCCGACATCTCCGGAAAGTCGTCATTGAGCATCACCAGGAAGCCGTTGATGCGCACGGCGGCATGAATCAACTTGCCGTCAGGGCGGGGCACTCGGCCGATTTCCTCGGCGCCAAAAGCCTTGACATAGAAGTCGATCGCCGCGGGGGCGTCATCGACGACAAGGTGCGGGGACAGTGCGGGTTCGACGGTGATTGCCATCTGGGCCTCCTAGGTGTCGGTACCTGTACGACTCTTAGACTCGAGCCGCGATGAAATCTCATCACGGGCCACCGACAACGGGCAGTTAGTCCTGGTGGACGTCGGCCCAACCCTCGACCGATTGCGGGCTACGCGGCGCGGGGCCGACGTAGATGGCCGCCGGGCGGACCAGCTTGCCCAGCCGCTTCTGCTCGAGGATGTGCGCACACCACCCCGCGGTGCGGCCGCAGGTGAACATCGCCGGCATCATCCGGGCCGGGACTTGAGCGAAGTCGAGGATCACCGCGGCCCAGAACTCGACGTTGGTCTCGATCGCCCGGTCCGGACGCCGCTCCCGCAGTTCGGCCAGCGCGGCCTGCTCGACGGCCATGGCAACCTCGTAGCGCGGCGCGCCCAAGCGCTTGGCGGTGGCCCGCAAGACGCGGGCGCGGGGGTCTTCCGCCCGGTACACGCGGTGGCCGAAGCCCATCAGCTTCTCATGGCGGTCCAGGATCCCCTTGATCAAGCCGCGGGCATCGCCGGTGCGCTCGGCCTCTTCGAGCATCGGTAGCACCCGGGCGGGCGCGCCGCCGTGCAGTGGGCCGCTCATCGCGCCGATCGCACCGGACAGCGACGCGGCTACGTCGGCGCCCGTCGAGGCGATCACTCGCGCGGTGAAGGTCGAGGCGTTCATCCCGTGCTCGGCGGCCGACACCCAGTAGGCGTCGACGGCTTCGATGTGCTTGGGGTCCGGCTCGCCCTGCCAGCGTGTCATGAAACGCGCTGTGACCGTTGGGCATTCGTCGATGAGCTGCTGTGGAACGGCGGGCTGGTAGATGCCGCGGGCCGACTGCGCGACGTAGGACAGAGCCATCACCGAGGCGCGGGCCAACTGGTCGCGGGCGGTGTCGTCGTCGATGTCGAGCAGTGGCTGGTAGCCCCAGATCGGCGCCAGCATCGCCAGACCGGCCTGCACGTCGACCCGCACATCGCCGCTGTGGATCGGCAGCGGGAACGGCTCGGCGGGCGGCAGCCCGTTGCCGAATTTCCCGTCCACCAGCAAAGCCCAGACGTCGCCGAACGTGACGTGCTGAGCGACCAGATCTTCGATGTCCACACCGCGGTAGCGCAGGGCGCCGCCGTCCTTGTCGGGCTCGGCGATCTCGGTGGTAAACGCCACCACGCCCTCGAGTCCGGCAACGAAATTCTCCGGGATCTTGTCCGAGATGACAGTCATGCCGGAATTCTCCCACGCGGGCGGGTGTGACTTGCTACCGGTCGGTAACGAGATCGGCGGTGGTGGCCGGCCCGGGTGATGCAGGTCAGTTGTTCGATGGCGGTGGTGGTTGGGGTTGGAAGGGTGTGTACCACCACCAGTCGGCGCGTTCGCCGAGGGGTCCTGGGCATGGTGGGACGGCGGGTGGGGGTTGAGTTGGTGGGTGCGCCAACGATCCTGGGCGCAGTGGTTGGTCGTCGGTGTCGGTGACGGTGAGGGCGTCGGCGGGTCCGGTGATGGTGATGGCGCCGCGGTGGTGCAAGCGATGGTGATAGGGGCAGAGCAGTACCAGGTTGGCCATCTCGGTCGGGCCGCCGTCTTCCCAGTGCCGGATGTGGTGGGCGTGCAGACCGCGGGTGGCATCGCAGCCAGGAACCACACAGGTGCGGTCGCGGTGTTCGAGGGCGCGGCGCAGCCGCCGGTTGATC
>DATNFI010000120.1:0-17143 GCA_035606475.1 Mycobacterium sp.
GTCGCGCACGACCGTGCCCGCACCGGTGTAGGCGCCGTCGCCGACCGTGACCGGGGCGACGAACATGGTGTCGGATCCCGTCCGCACATGCGAGCCGATCGTGGTGCGGCTCTTGTTCTCACCGTCGTAGTTGACGAACACACTGGACGCGCCGATGTTGCTGTGCTCGCCGATGTCGGCGTCCCCCACGTAGGTCAGGTGCGGCACCTTGGTTCCGGTGCCGATGGTGGAGTTCTTGGTCTCGACGAAGGCGCCCAGCTTGCCGTCGGCGCCCAACGAGGTACCGGGCCGCAGGTAGGTGAACGGCCCGACGACCGCGCCGTCGCCGATCGCGGCCTCGACGCCATGGGTGCGGATCACCGATGCGCCGTCGCCGACGGTGACGTCGGTCAGTGTGGTGTCGGGTCCGATCGTGCACCGCCCGCCGATGCGGGTGCCGCCGAGTAGCTGGGTGCCGGGCTGGACCACGGTGTCGCGGCCGATACTCACATCGACGTCGATCCAGGTGGTCGCCGGGTCGATGACGGTCACGCCGGCCAGTTGATGGGCCGCCACGATGCGACGGTTGAGTTCGGCGGCCAGATCGGCCAGCTGCACCCGGTTGTTGATGCCGGCCACCAGCGCGCTGTCGTCGACGTGGCGGGCCTGCACGACCTGCCCGTCCTGCCGGACGATCGCGATGACGTCGGTCAGGTACAGCTCCTGTTGCGCGTTGTCGGCCGACAGCCGGCTCAGCGCCGAGCGCAGTGCGGCGATGTCGAAGGCGTACACGCCGGCGTTGACCTCGCGAATCTCCAGCTGGGACGGCGTCGCGTCGGCCTGCTCGACGATCGCGATCACCTCGTTGTCCTGTGTTCGCAGTGTGCGGCCGTAACCCGTCGGGTCGTCCAGCGTGGTGGTCAGCACGGTCACGGCCGCGCCGCGGGCGTTGTGCGCGGCGACCAGGTCGGCCAGGGTGTCGGCGTCGAGCAGGGGGACGTCGCCGGCGGTGACGACGACGACGCCGCGGAAGTCGTCGGGCAGCGCCGCCAGGCCGCACAGCACCGCGTGGCCCGTGCCGAGCTGCTGGTCCTGCGTCGCCGTCTCGATTGGTCGGCCGAAGGCCTGGGCCAGCTCGCCGAGGGACTGCTCGATGCGCTGGTGATCGCGGCCCAGCACCACCACCAGGTGCTGCGGCGCCATCTTGGCGATCGCATGCAGCAAGTGCGCCAGCATGCTGCGGCCGGCCAGGGGATGCAGCACCTTCGGGATGTCTGATCGCATCCGGGTACCGGCCCCGGCTGCCAGGACGATCACCGCCGACTCGCCGTGCTTAGTCGTCCCGGCCATCCAACCCTCCCTCGCGGTGTGCCGCTGCCCGTTCAGCGTGTCATTATCCGCACGCCTTCGGCAAAACAGACCACCAATGCAGGATTCGGCGATGAAACTCAGTCGTCGTGCTGGACGTGGCGCAGCGCCTCGCGGGCAAGAAACTCGGAGTAGTACCCGATCGACGTCTCGGTGACGATGGCGGGGAACAACAGTTCCCACATCTGCGTCAGCCGCGGGATGAGATCGTCGGTGTGGGTCGCCTGAACCAGCATCCGGGCGCCCACCGTTGCGCCAATGATCGACTCGCTGACGATCCGAGGGTCGAGTTCTGGACGTATGTCGCCTTCGGCGATCGCACGTTTGGCGTCGGCGGCCGTTGCGTCGATCCAGGCGGCGTAGGGCGCGCTGGGGCTGGTATCGAATTTGCCGAACGCAACCGTCAACCGCTCGGCGGTGCGAACGACCTTGTTGGAAGCGAACACCCTTGCGATGACGAACGTGCCGTGCACGATGTTTTCCATGGCCGGAGCGAAGGAGGCCGACATCGCGCTCAATTCGGTGAACACCAGCTTCGCGCCCTCATCGATGATGGCCGCGGCGAGTGATTCCATCGAGTCGAAGTGATGGTAGAAGGCGCCCTTGGTCATCCCGGTGCGCTCGATGATCGCGCTCCGATCGGCAGCGCCGAAACCAACCTCGGTGAACACGTCGACCGCGGCGTCGAGGATCTTTCGCCGGGTCGCTTCTGATCGGACTTGGCGGGCCATCGCCTGTTACCTCCAGAGTCTTAACTTTACCTCGACGATTGTGAAATCGTCGACGCCACAGCATTTTTCGAATGGCGGAAAGCCCTAGCCGGACCGGACGCGGGTGCCGATCGACAACCAGCCGACCGGAATCCTACGGTCAAGGAGAACCCGTCAGCGCCGATACCGAGCCGAGCACGATCGTGGTACGTCGCTTGGCGAACTGGCGGAAGTAGTCGATTCGCTCGGGTCGCACGAAGCCGGGCAGTATGAGCGCCCACGTCTTCTCAAGGTCGCCAAGGAATTGCTGAGGTTGGTCGAGGTCACTGGTCTGGCGCAGTCCCAGGTAGACGGATACCAGCAGGAGTGCCACGTCGTGCGGATCGCGGTCTTCGAAGACGTCGCCCTCTCCGACGGCACGTCGGACGGCGAGTGCGAGGTTGTCGATCCAGGACTCCAGCAAGTTTGTCCGTAGGTCGTCCGTCCGGCCCATCGACTCAATCAGATGCAAAGCGGCACGGCATCTTTCATCGCTGATGTCGTGGACCGCCAGTTGGTAGGAGAAGTCGATCAGCGTCTCGAGGCCGGATAACTTTCGGGCCAGCAGCTCGGCGGCCACTTCGGCGGCCAGTGCGCTCTGTTCTGCAATGACGGCCAATGCCAAATCCAGCTTGGCGCGGAAGTGGAAATACATTGCGCCCTTGGTTAACTCGGCCTTGGCAAGCACGCGGTCGACGCCGACTTCGTGGAAGGGCAAGCGGGCGAAGTTGTGTGCGGCCGCGCGCAGAATCTGCTGGCGCGTGGATACCGCCCGTCGATCGGTCGTCTCGGTCATGGTTGAGCCACCTAGTCGCGCCTCGCCGTAGGGAACACGCAACCGGCCCCCACGGTCTCAAGGCGTTGTCGGACGGTTTGGCAAGCCCCATTTATCGAGGCGTTGTCAGCAGAGCTTAGATCAACTATGTCTCACACCGACGATCGACGCGAGGCGAGGCACGTCGCACACCTCCACGTCAGCCGGTATGAGATGTAGACAATCTAACAGCTCAAGACTAATTATGCGATCAAAAACGACCTACTGGTCTCTAGGGCCTTCAATAACATCCCAGAGGCACGTTTCTCTTCGGTGCGGTTGCCGCGGCCAGCGAAGCTCCGTCGCCAGGACTCGAACCTGAACTGTCTGAACCAAAATCAGAAGTGCTGCCGATTACACCACGACGGATCGCTGCGACCAGCGGTGAAGACCGCGTCCACTCTAGACGACCGCGCGCCCCGGTCGCGGAGCGCAACCGGGGGATAACCTGTTAGGCGTGGCCGCGCCGGATAAGGAAACCAAGGCGCCCCGAACCCGGATGACCGGGAGCGAGCGCCGCCACCAACTGATCGACATCGCGCGGTCGCTGTTCGCCGAACGAGGCTACGAGGGAACGTCGATCGAGGAGATCGCCCTTCGGGCCAACGTCTCCAAGCCCGTCGTCTACGAGCACTTCGGCGGTAAAGAAGGCCTCTATGCGGTGGTCGTCGACCGCGAAATGTCCTCCCTGCTGGACCGCATCACCTCGTCGCTGACCAACAACCGATCCCGGGTGCGGGTCGAGACGGTGGCCCTGGCACTGCTGACCTATGTCGAGGAACACACCGACGGATTCCGCATCATGATCCGAGACTCGCCGGCCTCGATCAGCTCGGGCACCTATTCCAGCCTGCTCAACGACGCCGTCAACCAGGTCAGCTCGATCCTGGCCGGCGACTTCGCCCGCCGTGGCCTCGATCCCGACCTCGCTCCGCTCTACGCGCAGGCATTGGTCGGATCGGTGTCGATGACCGCCCAGTGGTGGCTCGACACCCGGGAGCCCAAGAAGGAAGTGGTCGCGGCCCACCTGGTCAACCTGATGTGGAACGGCCTGACCCATCTCGAGGCCGACCCGCACCTGCAGGGCGAATAACGGGCCCTTGAGCCCGCTAGCCCCGGTCGCGGGACAACAGGTCGGCGGTGGTTTCGCGGCGAACCAATTCGCGCGCCCTACCGTCGTTGACCGCGATCAGTGGCGGCCGGCCGACCATGTTGTAGTTCGATGCCATGCTGTGGTGATAGGCGCCGGTGGTGGCGACCGCGAGTAGGTCTCCCGGGTGCACGTCGGCGGGAAGTTCGACGTCGCGGGCGATCTCGTCACCCGACTCGCAGTGCCGGCCCGCGACCGTCACGCTTCGCCTGGGCGCTAGCGAGTGTCGATTCACCAGCGCGACAGTGTATTTCGTCCCATAGAGCGACACCCGTGGGTTGTCGCTCATTCCACCGTCGACGGCCACGAAGGTTCGCCCGCCCGGCTGCGTCTTGACGCCGCGCACCCGGTACACGGTGACACCGGCGCGCGCGCTGATGGCCCGCCCGGGTTCGACGACGACGGCCGGGCGCGGGAAACGTTCGGCGGCGCACGCCTGGTCCAGGTTATCGTCGATGACTCGGGCGAGCTCGTCGACGCTCAGCTCCGGCTCGCCGGTGAGGTACGGAATCCCGTGTCCGCCACCGATGTTCAGCTCGGTCAGGATCACGCCGTGCGAGGAGCGGACATCGGCCATCGCCGCGATCAGCCGGTGGATCGCCTCGCCGTAGATCGTCGCGTCGGTGACTTGTGAGCCGAGGTGACAATGCAGTCCGATCAATTTCAGGGCGGGGTGCGCGAGCACCCGCGCGACGGCGTCGGCGGCATGGCCGCCGTCCAGCGTGAACCCGAACTTCTGGTCGCTGATGCCCGTCGTCACCGCGCGGTGGCCGTGAATGTCGACGTCCGGGGTGACCCGGATCAGCACCCGCTGGCGGCCCTGCGCCAGGCCGGCGAGTTCGGTGATCTCCATGCTCGAATCCAGCACGATGCGGCCGACCCCGAAGCGCACGGCAGCGCGCAGGTCCTCCGGCGACTTCGCGTTGCCGTGCATGACGATCTTGGCCTTCTCGACGCCGCCGGCCATCGCGGTGGCCAGTTCGCCGGCGGAGCAGACGTCGACGCCGAGCCCTTCTTCATGGGCCCACCGCGCGACCGCGATGGTCAGCAGGGACTTGCCGGCGTAGAGCACCTCGGTGTCACCCAGCGCCGCTCGGTAACGGCGGGCGCGGGTGCGAAAGTCGGCCTCGTCGATCACGTATGCGGGCGTGCCGAACTCGTCGGCGATGTCGGTGAGCGCTACCTCACCGATGCAGAGCCGGCCGTCGTCGTCGGAGTGGGCGGTGAGCGGCCAGATCGCCGGATGGAAGCGCGGCGGGGCCGCATAACCTATGGAAGGCAAGATGTGCGGCAAAGTCGATGTCATGACTTCTACAGTCCTCACCGTGCGTTCGGATGCCGATTTCTTGACGGATCCTTGACGGCGGTCGGCCGAAAATTGACGGTGCTGGGCCCCCATACAATGGGGTCATCATGACCGCAGGGGGGCCAGAAATCAGAGATACCCCAATTGCGGGGCTGGCGGAGTTGGCGCTGCGCGCGCCGACGCTGCGGCGACTCATCGACCTGGCGGCCGACCGACCCGAGGACTTGGCGTTGGTCGGTCCGGCCAGCGCTCGACTGTTCGTCGCCTGTGCGCTGGCCCGGCAGGGGCCGTTGCTCGTCGTCACCGCGACCGGGCGGGAGGCCGACGACCTCACGGCCGAATTGCGCGGTGTCGTCGGTGACGCCGTCGCGATGTTCCCGTCGTGGGAGACGCTGCCGCATGAGCGGCTCTCGCCCGGCGTCGACACCGTCGGCGCCCGGATGATGCTGCTGCGCCGGCTAGCCCACCCGCAGGACGCCCGGCTCGGGCCGCCGCTGCAGGTGGTGGTCACCGCGGTCCGCTCGCTGCTGCAGCCGATGGCTTCGCGGCTGGGCCAGGCCGAACCGCTGACGCTGACGGTCGGCGCCGAGCTGGCTTTCGAAGACGTCATCACGCGGCTGGTCGAGCTGGCCTACACCCGGGTGGACATGGTCGGCAAGCGAGGTGAATTCGCGGTTCGCGGCGGCATTCTCGACGTCTTCGCCCCGACCGCCCAGCATCCGGTGCGGGTGGAGTTCTGGGGCGACGAGGTCAGCGAGATGCGGATGTTCGCGGTCGCCGATCAGCGGTCGATCCCGGAGATCAGCGTCGACTCCGTGATTGCAGTCCCCTGCCGGGAGCTGTTGCTGACCGACGACGTGCGGGCCCGGGCGGCCGAGTTGGCCGGACACCAGCCGGCGGCCCAACACGGCGTGACCGGCGGCGTCGGCGACATGCTGGCCAAGCTCGCCGAGGGCATCCCGGTCGACGGCATGGAGGCGCTGCTGCCGGTGCTGCGGCCCGACAGCGTGACGTTGCTCACCGACCAACTGGCCGAGGGCACGCCGGTGCTGGTCTGCGACCCGGAAAAGGTTCGCACCCGGGCGGCGGACCTGATCAAGACCGGCCGCGAATTCCTCGACGCGACTTGGTCGGTGGCGGCTGTGGGCGGCGATTCGCCGATCGACGTCGAGCAGCTCGGCGGATCGGGATTCCGCGAGCTCGCCGAGGTGCACGAGGCGGCGCGCCAATCCGGGCACCCGTGGTGGACGCTGTCGCAGCTGTCCGACGAGTCGGCCATCGAACTGGACATCCGCACCGCGCCCTCGGCACGGGGTCATCAGCGCGACATCGACGAGATCTTCGCGATGCTGCGTGCGCACGTGTCGACCGGTGGCGTGGCCGCGATCGTCGCGCCCGGCACCGGAACCGCGCACCGCGTCGTCGAGCAGTTGGCCGAATCTGACACGCCCGCAACGATGTTGGAGTCCGGCGCCGAACCCAAGCCCGGGGTCGTCGGTGTGCTCAAAGGCCCATTGCACGACGGGCTGGTACTGCCCGGCGCGGGCCTGGTGATCGTGACCGAAACCGACCTGACCGGCAACCGGATCGCCGCCACCGACGGCAAACGGCTGGCCGCCAAGCGCCGCAACACCGTCGACCCGCTGGCGCTGACCGCCGGCGACCTGGTGGTGCACGACCAGCACGGCATCGGCCGGTTCGTCGAGATGACCGAACGCACCGTCGGCGGCGCGCGTCGCGAATACCTGGTGCTGGAGTACGCCTCGGGCAAACGGGGCCAGAACGTATCCGACAAGCTGTACGTCCCGATGGATTCGCTGGATCAGCTGTCGAGGTATGTGGGCGGTCAGGCACCCTCGTTGAGCCGGCTGGGTGGCAGCGACTGGACGAACACCAAAACCAAAGCGCGCAAAGCGGTTCGGGAGATAGCCGGCGAGCTGGTGGCGCTCTACGCCAAGCGCCAGGCCAGCGCGGGACACGCGTTCGGCCCGGACACCCCGTGGCAGGCCGAGATGGAAGACGCGTTCGGCTTCACCGAAACCGTGGATCAGCTCACCGCGATCACCGAGGTGAAGTCCGACATGGAAAAGCCGGTGCCGATGGACCGGGTGATCTGTGGCGACGTCGGCTACGGCAAGACCGAGATCGCGGTCCGGGCGGCGTTCAAAGCGGTGCAGGACGGCAAGCAGGTCGCGGTGCTGGTGCCCACGACGCTGTTGGCCGACCAGCATCTGCAGACCTTCGCCGCGCGGATGGCCGGCTTCCCGGTCCGGATCAAGGGCCTGTCCCGGTTTACCGATCCCGCCGAATCCCGTTCTGTCATAGACGGTTTGGCCGATGGAACGGTCGACATCGTGATCGGCACCCACCGGCTGCTGCAGACCGGGGTGCGGTGGAAGGACCTCGGCCTGGTGGTCGTCGACGAAGAGCAGCGCTTCGGTGTCGAGCACAAGGAGCACATCAAGTCGTTGCGCACCCACGTCGACGTCTTGACGATGAGCGCCACCCCGATCCCGCGCACGCTGGAGATGAGTCTGGCCGGCATCCGCGAGATGTCCACGATCCTGACGCCGCCCGAGGAGCGTTACCCGGTGCTGACCTACGTCGGCGCGAACGACGACAAGCAGGTCGCCGCCGCGCTGCGCCGCGAGCTGCTGCGCGACGGGCAGGCGTTCTACGTGCACAACCGGGTCAGCTCGATCGACGCGGCCGCGGCGCGGGTGCGCGAGCTGGTACCCGAAGCCAAGGTCGCCGTCGCGCACGGGCAGATGCACGAGGACCTGCTCGAGACCACCGTCGAGGGATTCTGGAACCGCGAGTTCGACATCCTGGTGTGCACCACGATCGTCGAGACCGGCCTGGACATCTCCAACGCCAACACGCTGATCGTGGAGCGCGCCGACACGTTCGGGCTGTCCCAGCTGCACCAGCTGCGTGGCCGGGTCGGTCGCAGCCGGGAGCGCGGCTATGCCTACTTCCTGTATCCGCCCAACAACCCGCTCACCGAGACCGCCTACGACCGGCTGGCGACGATCGCGCAGAACAACGACCTGGGCGCCGGTATGGCGGTGGCGATGAAGGACCTGGAGATCCGCGGTGCCGGCAACGTGCTGGGCGCCGAGCAGTCCGGGCACGTCGCCGGGGTGGGCTTTGACCTCTATGTCCGTTTGGTCGGCGAGGCCGTCGAGGCGTATCGGGCCGCTGCCGACGGGCAGACCGTCATGAGTGCCGAGGAACCCAAGGATGTGCGGATCGACCTGCCGGTCGATGCGCATCTGCCGCCGGACTACATCCCCAGCGACCGGCTGCGGCTGGAAGGCTATCGGCGGCTGGCCGCCGCGGCCGACGATGCGCAAGTCGACGCCGTCGTCGAGGAGCTGATCGACCGCTACGGCGCGCTGCCCGAAACCGCCGAACGGCTGGTGGCCGTCGCGCGACTGCGGCTGATCTGCCGAGAGCAGGGAATTACCGAGGTTTCGACGGCATCGGCGGCCACGCTGCGGCTGTCGCCGCTGACCCTGCCGGACTCCGCGCAGGTGCGCCTGGCCCGCCGGTATCCGGGCGCGCACTATCGCGCCACCACGTCGACGGTGCAGGTGCCGATCCCGCGGGCCGGCGGCGTGGGGGCACCACGGATCCGCGACCTGGAATTGGTTCAGTTCGTTGGCCAATTGGTGGCGGCGCTGGTCGGCAAACCAGCAGAATCGACGCAGATAGAGACGCGGGGGCAGGGGAGGCAGGCGCGATGACATGACTCGCGTCGACGACGATGACCCGGGCGACGCCGGGGTGGAGGAGTGGCGCCGATGACGGTGGTCCTGGTCGACCCGCGACGGCCGTCGCTGGTGCCGGTGGAAGCCATCGAGCTGCTCTCCGGTGAGGTGCAGTACACCGAGGAGATGCCGGTCGCGGTGCCCTGGTCGCTGCCCGCGGCGCGCCCGGCGCACACCGGACAGGACGCGCCGGTGCTGCTGTCCTCGGATCCCGAGCATCCCTCGGTGACGGCCCGGTTGGCCGCCGGAGAGCGGCTGATCTCCGCGCCCGGCCAGCAACCCGGGGAGCGGCTGGTGGACGCCGTCGCGATGATGGACAAACTCCGGACCGCCGGGCCCTGGGAGAGCAAGCAGACTCACGACTCGCTGCGCCGCTACCTCTTGGAGGAAACGTACGAACTCTTCGACGCGGTCCGCAGCGGCGACGCCGATTCGCTGCGCGACGAGCTCGGAGACGTGCTGCTGCAAGTGCTGTTTCATGCGCGCATCGCCGAGGATGCACCGGTGCATCCATTCACCATCGACGATGTCGCCGACGCTCTGCTCCGCAAGTTGGGTAACCGTGCTCCGGGAGTGCTTGCCGGAGAGCCGATTTCGCTCGACGAGCAGTTGGCTCAGTGGGAGGAGCGCAAAGCTCAGGAGAAGCCGCGCAACTCGCTGATGGACGACCTGCCTACCGGTCAGCCCGCTTTGGCATTGGCGCACAAGGTGATTCAGCGGGTCACCAAGGCGGGCTTTCCGCCGGACCTGATTCCGGCGAACGTCACGTCGATCACGGTGAGCGCCGGCGTCGACGCCGAAGACTCCTTGCGCGCCGCCGTACTGGCGTTCATGGACACCGTTCGCGGCGTCGAAAAGGCGGTCGCCGCGGAGCGTCGTTCGGCCGACGTTCCCGCCGAACTGGACGTTGCCGCGGTCGGCTCGATCACCGAAGACGAGTGGCGCGCCTGCTGGCCGGTG
The DNA here is from genome assembly GCA_035606475.1 of Mycobacterium sp. Taxonomy (GTDB): domain Bacteria; phylum Actinomycetota; class Actinomycetes; order Mycobacteriales; family Mycobacteriaceae; genus Mycobacterium. The sequence goes on from DATNFI010000120.1 coordinate 10,100, forward strand.
GATGGCGCCGAACCTGACTCCGTCGCCGAGGACCTGCCCGAGACATCGGAGCCCGACGAGCCGGAAAAGGACTGAAGGCGCATTGGCGCGCGAAAGCGCGGGCCGACGCGGTGATGTTCGACACGCCCGGACACGGCATCGGGCGCGGGCTAAACGCAGCTCGGATGCGATCATCGGGGCTGGCCAGGCGCGGTTGGTCAGCTTCCTGAGGGCCGCGACGGGCCGACGCACTGGAATCGCGTGGGACGATGGTCGAGAAGTCGTGTTTTAGGGGTGTTGTGTGTCGCCGGTCCGTTGGCTGCGCGCGTTGGCCGTGGTAGGCGCAACGGCGCTGCTGTTGGCATCCAGCTGCTCGTGGCAGCTGGGCCCCTACATTCCCAAAGGTGTCCCCCCACCTCGGGGCGCCATTGTGCCGCCGGTCGACACCTACGCCAACGGCCGGCCCGCCGACCAGTTGCATAACTGGGCCGCCGAGCGCGCCCCGGCATTGCACATCCCGGTGACCGCGCTCGAGGCGTACGGCTACGCGGCGCGGGTCGCCGAGGTCGAGAACCCGAACTGTCATATCGCTTGGACGACGCTGGCCGGCATCGGGCAGGTGGAAAGCCACCACGGTACCTACCACCACGCGACGTTGTTCCCCAATGGCGAGGTGCGCCCGCCGATCCGCGGCGTGGTGCTCGACGGGACCAACGGCACGATGCGCATCATCGACAGCGAAGCCGGAATCGACGGCCGGCCGGGCGGGATGGGCGGCCAGCCGGACACCGTGCGGGCGATGGGACCCATGCAATTCATCCCTGAGACGTGGCGGGAGTACGGCGTCGACGCCAACAACGACGGCAAGGTCGACGTCGACAACATCGACGATGCCGCGCTGTCCGCGGCCGGCTACTTGTGCTGGCGGGGGAAGGATCTCGCCACGCCGCGGGGGTGGATCACCGCGCTGTGGGCCTACAACGATTCCGATGTCTACGCCCGCGCCGTGCGAGACTGGGCTACCGCCTATGCGGAGGGTCACTCGCTCTGAGGCAAGCTCTAGGCTCTTTAGGCTAGGGAGGCTGTAACCGCCACGACGCAAGGAGAACCAGTGCCGATTATCGAGCAGGTCGGGGCTCGCGAAATCCTCGATTCCCGCGGCAACCCGACCGTCGAGGTCGAGGTGGCGCTGATCGACGGGACGTTCGCGCGGGCCGCGGTGCCCTCCGGCGCATCTACCGGCGAGCACGAGGCGGTCGAGCTGCGCGATGGCGGCGAACGGTATGGCGGCAAGGGCGTCAAGAATGCCGTGCAAGCGGTGCTCGACGAAATCGCGCCGGCCGTGATCGGCCTCAATGCCGACGACCAGCGTTTGGTCGACCAGGCACTGCTGGATCTGGACGGCACCCCGGACAAGTCCAGGCTGGGCGCCAACGCGATCCTCGGTGTCTCCCTGGCGGTGGCCAAGGCGGCCGCCGACTCTGCTGAGTTGCCGCTGTTCCGCTACCTGGGCGGGCCCAACGCGCACATCCTTCCGGTGCCGATGATGAACATCCTCAACGGTGGGGCGCACGCCGACACCGCAGTCGACATCCAGGAGTTCATGGTGGCTCCGATCGGAGCGCCGAGTTTCCACGAGGCGTTGCGCTGGGGCGCCGAGGTCTATCACGCCCTGAAGTCGGCGCTCAAGAAGCAGGGGCTGTCGACGGCGCTGGGTGACGAGGGCGGGTTCGCACCCGACGTGCCGGGAACCAAAGCGGCGCTGGACATCATCAGCCAGGCCATCGAGTCGACGGGCTTCAAGCTGGGTGCCGATGTGGCATTGGCGCTCGACGCCGCGGCGACCGAGTTCTACACGGACGGCACCGGCTACCAGTTCGAGAAGAAGACCCGGACGGCCGACGAGATGACGCAGTTCTACGCCGAGCTGCTCGACTCCTACCCGCTGGTGTCGATCGAAGACCCACTGTCGGAAGACGATTGGGACGGCTGGGTCGCGTTGACGACGGTGATCGGTGACCGCGTGCAGATCGTTGGCGACGACCTGTTCGTCACCAATCCCGAACGGCTCGAAGAAGGCATCGACAAGGGTGCGGCAAATGCCTTGCTGGTCAAGGTCAATCAAATCGGTACGCTCACCGAGACACTCGACGCGGTCGCCCTCGCCCACCACAGCGGCTACCGGACGATGATGAGCCACCGCAGCGGCGAGACGGAAGACACCACGATCGCCGACCTGGCGGTCGCGGTCGGCAGCGGGCAGATCAAGACCGGCGCCCCGGCCCGCAGCGAGCGGGTGGCGAAATACAACCAACTGCTGCGCATCGAAGAGGCGCTCGGCGACGCCGGCCGCTACGCCGGTGATCTGGCGTTCCCCAGGTACACGCCGTAGGCCCGACAGCCGCTACCCTCATGCCCGAATCCAAACGGCCAGAACCGAAGCGACGCGCACCGGCGCCGCGTCCGGGTCGGGCCGGCGATTCGGTGGCCGGCCGGCCGCGTAAATCCCCGGCGGCCAAGCGTGGACCGACCGCGTCGTCGCGGGCGATGCCCGAAGTTGTCGAACCGATCAAGCAGGCGATCGCCGAATCGGCCGAGCAGCGCTCGGATCAGCGACTCGGTCTGACCGCGCGCCGGGCGGCGATTTTGGCGACGGTGATCTGTGTGCTGACGCTGACCATCGCGGGCCCGGTCCGCACCTATTTCGCACAGCGCACCGAGATGAAGCAGCTGGCCGCCTCGGAAGCCGCACTGCGCCACCAGATCTCCGATCTCGAACAGCAGAAGGGCAAGCTCGGCGACCCGGCGTACATCGCGGCGCAGGCCCGCGAGCGCCTTGGCTTCGTCATGCCGGGCGAGATCCCGTATCAGGTTCAACTGCCACCGGGAGCGGCGTTGCCCGCCGATCCCGGATCGCAGCCGAAGACCGCCGTCAGCAACGACCCGTGGTACACCTCGCTGTGGCACACCATCGCAGACAGCCCACATGGCCCGCCGGCGCCGGTAGTTCCGGCTCCGGTAGTTCCGCCCGCGCCCAACCCTCCGCCGCCCGGTGGTTGATCCCGCAGACCTCGAGGCGGTCGCCCGTCAGCTCGGCCGTGAGCCGCGCGGAGTGATCGGCGTCGCCTATCGGTGCCCAAACGGCGAGCCGGCAGTGGTGAAGACATCTCCGAAACTGCCTGACGGAACACCGTTTCCGACGTTGTACTACCTGACACATCCGACGCTGACCGCTGCCGCGAGCCGACTCGAGACGACCGGAATGATGCGAGAGATGACCGAGCGTCTGCAATCCGATGCCGAGTTGGCCGCCGCCTACCGGCGGGCCCATGAGTCGTATCTGGCTGAACGGGACGCCATCGAGCCATTGGGTACGACATTCTCCGGCGGCGGCATGCCAGGCCGGGTCAAGTGCCTGCACGTGGTGATCGCGCATTCGCTCGCCAAGGGCCGCGGGACGAACCCGTTCGGCGATGAGGCGCTGGCGGTGTTGGCCGTCGAGCCGTCGATGGCCGGCATCCTGACTCCGGGGGAATGGACATGACGCGCGCCGGCGCCATGACACTGGCCGCAATTGACTGCGGTACCAACTCGATTCGGTTGCTGATCGCCGACACATCCAACGGGCAGCTCACCGACGTGCATCGCGAAATGCGGATCGTACGGCTCGGCCAGGGTGTCGACGCCACCGGCCAATTCGCGCCGGAGGCATTGCAGCGCACCCGCTCTGCGCTGGTCGACTACGCGCAACTGTGCACGGCACACGGTGTCGACCGGATCCGGATGGTCGCAACGTCGGCCACCCGGGACGCCGGTAATCGTGACGTGTTCTTCGCGATGACGGCCGAGGTGCTCGGTGCCGTGGTCGACGGCGCGGTCGCGGAGGTGATCACCGGTGCCGAGGAGGCCGAGCTGTCGTTCCGCGGCGCGGTCAACGAATTAGATTCCGCTGCTGGGCCTTTCGTTATCGTCGATCTGGGCGGCGGTTCAACCGAGGTGGTGCTGGGCACCGATACGGCGCAGGCGAGCTTTTCGGCCGACATCGGTTGCGTGCGATTGACCGAGCGGTGTCTGCACTCCGACCCGCCGACGGCCGCGGAGGTGGCGGCGGCGCGCGAGGTGGTGCGCGAACGGCTCGGCGAGGCACTGCGCGTCGTCCCGGTGGAGCAGGCCCGAACCTGGGTCGGGGTCGCGGGAACGATGACAACGGTCGCCGCGCTCGCGCAGGACATGACGAGCTATGACTCTGCGGCCATTCATCTTTCGCGCGTCGGTGTGGATCGCTTGCTCACCGTCTGCGACGAGCTGATCGCGATGCCGCGCAGTCAGCGAGCCGAGCTGGGGCCCATGCACGAGGGCCGCGTCGACGTGATCGGCGGCGGCGCGATCGTCATCGAAGAGTTGGCGATCGCGCTCCGCGAGCGCGCCGGCATCGAGGAGTTGACCGTCAGCGAGCACGACATCCTGGACGGGATCGCGCTGTCGATCGCCGATTGATCTACTGCCCGAACGAGATCTGAAGCAGTTGCTTCTTCTGGTCGTGGTATTCCTGTTCGGTCAGCCGCCCCTGGGCGCGTAGCTTGGCGAGGTCGCCGATCGCGGCCGCGACGCCGGTCATCACGGTCCGCGGCGCCGGTGAGGCGTCGACCTCGTCGTCGGCCGCTACGTCGACGGGACGACCGGTCACCCGGACCGGCCGGCCGTTGTGCGCAGGCTCGCCCGCCGCGGGCGGACCGGCCATGGCTTGCCCCGCCATTCCGCCAATCCCCATCTGGTTGGCCGTATTTGCCGCGCCGGCCGCCCCGAGCTCCGCGGCCGGCGCGGCCGCCGCGTTCGCGGTGGTAAGCGGCGTGCTGAGGGCCATCGGCTTCACCTCCGATGCGGCCGTGGCCCAGCTCGGCGGGACCGACAACCCGCTGACCGCCTCGACATCGGCGATGCCGGCCCGCATCGCCGTCTCGGCACCCTGGCTCGGGTTGAGGATGGTGGCCGGGAAATCATTCGAAGGGATGCCGCCGGCCCTGATCGTGGGGTCTTCACCATTCCAGCCGCTGACGAGCTGGTCGGTGTGCTGACCCGTCATCGAGTCGATCATGGCGTACGGCAGGTCCACCGCACCCCCGGCTACGCCCTGGGGAATGACGGCGCCGAACAGAGCGAGGTCGGATGGGACGCTGACAAAGACTGTAATCAGATCGCTCAATGTGCTCAGCGGATCGCCGGCGGCCGCGGTCCCGGTGGCGGCAGACTGAGTTGTCGTCAGGCTTTGCAACGCGTTGGGGACCGCGGAAAGAGCCTGCTGCGCGGACGAAACCGCGCTTTGCGCGTTACCGGCAGTGGTGTTGGCCGCCTGACCGACCGCAGCGGCCTGGCTTGCCGACGATCCCGGATCGGTGTTCTGCTGCGGCTGCTGGAACGGCGCCAGGGTCGTCGCCGCCGCCGAGGAGGCCGCGTAGCCGTACATCGCGACGGCGTCTTGGGCCCATATCTCGGCGTAGTGAATTTCGGTGGCCGCGATCGCGGGAGTGTTCTGCCCGAAGAAGTTGGTCGCCACCAGTGCCGCCAGCAGACTCCGGTTGGCCGCGATCACCGGCGGGGGCACCGTCAACGCGAACGCCGTCTCGTAGCCGGCCGCAGCGGCCTGTGCCTGGGTGGCGGACTCCTCAGCCTGCGCGGCGGTGGCACTGAGCCACTCGACGAACGACGCGGCCGCCGCATTCATCGATACCGACGACGGACCCGACCACGCCCCGGACGCCAACTCGGACACCACCGATTGGTAGCCGCCGGCCGCGGTGTACAGCTGGTCGGCGAGCGCCGTCCAGGCCTGCGCAGCGGCCATCATCGGCCCCGATCCCGGACCGGTATACATCCGGCCGGAGTTTATCTCCGGCGGATAGAACCCGAAATCCATTGCTGCGCATTCCCTTTAATTTCGAAGGCCCAGTCCTGACAACCGACGTATCCGCCTTGCGGTGGTGACCGTTTCAGCGACCAAGCAGGCGGTTCTTCTGCTCGGTGTATTCCTCGTCGGTCAGAATTCCTTCGTCACGGAGCTTGGTGAACTCGCGCAGCTCGGCCGCGACGCCCGTGACCACGGTCCGCGGCTTGGTCTCAGCGACCTCGTCGTCGCCGCCAGTTGCCTTGCGTTCCACCGTCTTTGACGCGGCTTTGGCGGTCTTGGCAACCCGGCTGGCGCCGGTACCGACCGTGCCCGCCATCGCCCGGCCGGCCATTCCCGCCAGCGCCATCTCGCTCAACGTGTTGCCCGACGCGCCCGACATCGATTCCGCCGCGGCGACTGCCGGCAGCGCGGGCAGTGTCACCGCTGTCGGTTTCACCGCCGGCGTGGCGATGGTCCAGCTTGGCGGAACCGACAACCCGCCGACCTTGTTCGCATCGGCGAGACCGGCCGACAGCCTGGTTGGCACGGTGCCGGTCGGCAGGTTCAGCAGCGGAGCGGGGAACGGCTTGACCGGGGCGGGCCCTTCGCCCGGCCAGGTCTGCTCCCCGTTCCAGCCGCTGACGATCCGGTCGGTGTGGGTACCGGTCAAGGCGCCGACGATGTCGAAGGGGAGCGCGACGACCCCGAGGCTGCCGAGCGGGATGTCGGCCCCGAACGTCGCCAAACCGGCCGGCAGGTCGACGAAAATCGCGATCAGGTCGCTGATCGTGTTCAGCGGGTCGGTCGCGGCGGGCGCTGCCGCAGCACCCTGCAGTGCGGCGGGCACCGCGGAAAACGCCTGTTGGATCATGCTTTGCGCGTTGCCGGCGGCGGTGCCGGTGGCCTGACTGACAGCGGCGGACTGGCCGGCCTCGCCGGTGGGGCTGGTGTTTTGCTGGGGCGGATTGAACGGCGACAGCTGGGTCGCGGCGGCTGAGGAGGCCGCGTAGCCGTACATCGCCGCGGCGTCCTGGGCCCACATCTGACCGTATTGGGCTTCGTTGGCGGCGATCGCCTGGGTGTTTCTGCCGAACAGGTTGGTGGCGATCAGCGTCATCAGCTGGCTGCGGTTCGCCGCGACCATCGGCGGCGGCACCGTCGCCGTAAACGCGGTCTGATAG
>DATNFI010000121.1:0-18838 GCA_035606475.1 Mycobacterium sp.
AAGGGATGCCGGTGTCGATGTCGACGCGGGTCATGCCGTGCGGTTCCCTATGAAAGCTCATCCGTCCAACCTCTCCATGGTTCATTGAGCGAACTGCCCCTCGCATCAGTTTATGGTTCGGTGAACGAACTCGCAAGGGTAGGATCGATTCGTGGCCCTACCGCGTGAATACACCGCCGAGAGTTGCCCGATCGCGCGCACCCTCGAGGTCGTCGGCGAACGATGGACGCTGCTGGTCGTTCGTGACGCGTTCTACGGGGTGCGGCGCTTCACCGACTTCCGCACCCACCTCGGCATACCGAAAGCCGTTCTTGCCGAACGGCTTTCACTCCTGGTTGACGAAGGCGTACTGGACAAAGTGGCCGGTGACAGGGGGCGCGACGAATACGTGTTGACCCCGAAGGGCCGGCGCCTGTGGCCGACCATCTGGTCGTTGGTCAGCTGGGGCAACGAGAACTACGTCGAGCAGGCGCAGCGGCGCAGCTACCGGCACGCAGATTGCGGCGGCGCGATCGGAGCAGACCGCCGGTGTTCGTCCTGCGGCGAATTGCCCGACGTGGCCGACCTCGTCCTGCACCCGCCGCGGCGCCCGCGCGAGCGCGACGATCCGGTCAGCCAAGCCCTGCGTCAGCCGCACCGGCTGCTGGAGCCGATCCATCCCGGATGACCCGCCACACGTGATCTGTCTCACGCTTGCGCCGTGCACTGGATAGTATGGAGCCGTACTGTGATCCATCACACCTCGCCTCCAGGGAGATCCGTTGTCCACCACTACCGAACTGGCCGAACTGCAAGACCTCATCGGCGGCTTGCGGCGGTGTGTGAGCACGCTGAAGTCGCGCTACGGCGATAGCCCCGCGATGCGCCGCATCGTCATCGACGCCGACCGCCTTCTCGGTGACGTCGAATTACTTGACACCGACGTTTCCGAATTCGACTTGGCGCGTGTCACGGTGCAGCAATCCAGCGAAAAGATCGCCATCCCCGATACCGATTACGACCGCGACTTTTGGCGCGACGTCGACCATGAGGGAGTCGGGGGCCACCACCGGTCCTGAGAACGCAAGCCCGCCGGTATTCCGGGGGCTGGAGATGTGTACTCTTCGACGAACAGCCCGTTCGAAGAGGAACATTTGATGAGCGCACCTACGGCGAACCGTCCTGCGTCCGGCGTCTTTTCATCCACGCGTGCGCACATCGAGCAGCGAACGCTGCGCACCGACCGGTGGTGGATGTCACCGCTGCGAATCGACTTGGGATTCGCCGCATTTATCATTTACGCGACATTCCGTGCGTTCCAACAGAATTACTTCTTCGTGCCGAAGTACCACATGTTGACGCCGTTCTACTCACCCTGCGTCAGCACGGCGTGCACCAACGGAGCCAGCGACTTCTGGCCGCAGATCCTGCCGCATGTGTGGTGGCTGCCGTACGCGGCGTTGACGTTGCCGTTCCTACTGCTGTTCCGGTTGACGTGTTACTACTACCGCGGCGCGTATTACCGCACGGTGTGGCAGTCGCCGACCGCCTGCGGGGTGGCCGAGCCCCGCGTGCATTACAGCGGTGAGACGAAGTTCCCGCTCATCGTGCAGAACACCCACCGATACTTCTTCTACATCGCCGGGATCATCTCGATCATCAACAGCTACGACGCGATCGTCGCGTTCCACTCCGACAGCGGCCCCGGCGGATTCGGCTTCGGCCTGGGCAACGTGATCATGGTCGTCAACGTGACCATGCTGTGGGTCTACACCGTGTCCTGCCACTCATGCCGGCACGTCACCGGCGGGCGGCTCAAGCACTTCTCCAAACACCCTGTGCGGTACTGGATCTGGACGCAGGTCAGCAAGCTGAACACCCGGCACAAGCAGTACGCCTGGATCACGCTTGGCACGCTGATGCTCACCGACTTCTACATCGCCCTGGTGGCCGGCGGCGCCATTCCTGACCTGAGATTCATTGGCTGACAAGCTGATTCACGGAAATCGAAGAGTTTAGTGAGGTTGGAATGACTGAGGTCGAACGGCACTCCTACGACGTAGTCGTCATCGGTGCCGGGGGCGCGGGTCTACGCGCGGTCATCGAGGCGCGGGAACGCGGCCTCAAGGTCGCCGTGGTGTCCAAGTCGCTGTTCGGCAAGGCCCACACGGTGATGGCCGAGGGCGGCTGCGCCGCGGCGATGGGTAACACCAACCCGAAGGACAACTGGAAGACCCACTTCGGCGACACCATGCGCGGTGGCAAGTTCCTGAACAACTGGCGGATGGCCGAGCTGCACGCCAAGGAGGCACCCGACCGGGTCTGGGAGCTGGAGACCTACGGCGCGCTGTTCGACCGTCTCAAGGACGGCAAGATCAGCCAGCGCAACTTCGGTGGGCACACTTACCCACGGCTGGCGCACGTCGGCGACCGCACCGGCCTGGAGCTGATCCGCACCATGCAGCAGAAGATCGTCTCGCTGCAGCAGGAAGACTTCGCCGAACTCGGCGACTACGACGCGCGGATCCGGGTGTTCGCCGAGACCACGATCACCGAACTGATCAAGGACGGTGACGCGATCGCCGGAGCCTTCGGCTACGTGCGCGAAACCGGCAAGTTCATCTTGTTCGAGGCGCCCGCCGTGGTGCTGGCCACCGGCGGTATCGGCAAGTCGTTCAAGGTCACCTCGAACTCGTGGGAGTACACCGGCGACGGCCACGCGCTGGCGCTGCGGGCCGGCGCGACGCTGATCAACATGGAGTTCGTCCAGTTCCACCCGACCGGCATGGTCTGGCCGCCCAGCGTGAAGGGCATCCTGGTCACCGAAGGTGTGCGCGGCGACGGCGGAGTGCTCAAGAACTCCGACGGCAAGCGATTCATGTTCGACTACATCCCGCCCGTGTTCAAGGGCCAGTACGCCGAGTCCGAGCAGGAAGCCGACCAGTGGCTCAAGGACAACGATTCGGCCCGTCGCACGCCCGACCTGCTGCCCCGCGACGAGGTCGCCCGCGCGATCAACTCCGAGGTCAAGGCCGGCCGCGGCACCCCGCACGGCGGTGTCTACCTTGACATCGCCTCACGGTTGACGCCCGAGCAGATCAAGAAGCGGCTGCCGTCGATGTACCACCAGTTCATGGAACTGGCCGGGGTCGACATCACCAAGGAGCCGATGGAAGTCGGACCCACCTGTCACTACGTGATGGGCGGCGTCGAGGTGGACGCCGACACCGGTGCCGCCACCGTTGCTGGCCTGTTCGCCGCGGGCGAGTGCTCCGGCGGCATGCACGGCTCCAACCGGCTGGGCGGCAACTCGCTGAGCGACCTGCTGGTGTTCGGTCGTCGCGCCGGACTGGGCGCCGCCGACTACGTGCGGGGTCTGAGCGGCCGTCCGAAGGTCGCCGAGGATGCCGTCGACACCGCCGCCAAGCGGGCGTTGGCACCTTTCGAGACCCCGGCCGGCGGCGCGGCGGAGAATCCCTACACGCTGCAGCTCGAGCTGCAGCAGTCGATGAACGACCTGGTCGGCATCATCCGCAAGTCCGAGGAGATCACCGAGGCCCTCGGACGGCTGGACCAGCTTCGGGAACGGTTCAAGCACATTCACGTCGAGGGCGGCCGCCAGTACAACCCCGGCTGGAACCTGGCCCTCGACCTGCGCAACCTGCTGCTGGTCAGCGAGTGCGTCGCCAAGGCCGCGTTGGAGCGCACCGAAAGCCGTGGCGGCCACACCCGCGACGACCATCCCGGGATGGACTCGTCGTGGCGCAAGGTGCTGCTGGTCTGCAGCGCCAGCGGTGACGACCCGATCGTCCCCGACGTTTCGGTGACGCACAAAGACCAGATCCCGATGCGGCCCGACCTGCTCGAGGCTTTTGAGATCTCGGAGTTGGAGAAGTACTACACCGACGAAGAGTTGGCCGACCACCCAGGACGGAGAGGCTGATGAGCCGCGCGGCCGACGATGCAGAGCGAAGCGATGACAAGGAGCAGCGCTCATGACGTATGACGCAACCCTGCGGGTATGGCGTGGCGACGAGGCCGGCGGTGGCTTGCAGGACTTCACCGTGGAGGTCAACGAGGGCGAGGTGGTGCTCGACATCATCCACCGCCTGCAGCAGACCCAGACGCCGGACCTGGCGGTGCGGTGGAACTGCAAGGCCGGCAAGTGCGGCTCGTGTTCGGCCGAGGTCAACGGCAAGCCACGCCTGATGTGCATGACGCGGATGTCGACCTTCGCCGAGGACGAAGTGGTGACCGTGACGCCGATCCGGACCTTCCCGGTGATCCGCGACCTCGTGACCGATGTGTCGTTCAACTACGAGAAGGCCCGGGAAATCCCGTCATTCGCGCCGCCGAAGGACCTGCAGCCCGGTGAATACCGGATGCAGCAGGAGGATGTGGAACGTTCCCAGGAGTTCCGCAAGTGCATCGAATGCTTCCTGTGCCAGAACGTCTGCCACGTGATCCGTGACCACGAGGACAACAAAGAGTCGTTCGCCGGCCCGCGTTTTTTCATCCGGTTGGCAGAACTGGAGATGCACCCACTCGACACCGGGGATCGGCGGGACCTGGCCCAAGACGAGGCCGGCATTGGTCTCTGCAATATCACCAAATGCTGCACCGAGGTGTGCCCCGAAAATATCAAGATCACCGACAACGCGATCATCCCGATGAAGGAACGTGTCGCCGGCCGCCGATACGACCCGGTCGTGTGGCTGGGCAGCAAACTCTTCCGTCGTTAAACCGGGTGTGAAGTCGCCGCCGATCCGCGTACCGTCGGGTACAACCGGAAAGGCGGTGACACATGACGATCCGAAAGCCCACCAGCGTCAACGAGATTCGCACGGCAATCAGCGAGTTGACGGCGCGCGCAGAACTGGCTCACAAAGAAGGTCGTGACGACGAGGGCGCGGAAATCGAGCGCCGAATCCAGGCTTACCGCGAAGAACTCGGCCGGCGCCCCTAGTTCGGCCTCAGACGCCGACGATGCAGACCGCGGAGCGGTCCGAGGAGAAGGCGGCTGAATCGGCCTCAGACGCCCAGGCGTCGAAACACGCTGCGGTGGAACACGATCGGCGCGACGTCCGGGTCGACACGGACGTCGCTGACCCGCAATACGACGATCGTGTGGTCCCCGGCGGCAATGAGTTGTTCGATCGCCGTCTCCATCCAGAGGCTGGTGCCGTGGATGAAGACCGCGCCGCTGCTGTAGGACACGGTTTCCAGGTCGGCGAAGCGATCACCGGTCTTGGCCGCCAGGGAGCGCGCGGCGCCGTCGTGTGACTCGCCCAGCACGCTGATGCCCAGGGCCGGGACGTCCTTGAGTTTCGGCCACGTCGTCGAGGTGTTCTGCACACAGAACGACACCAGCGGCGGCTCCAGCGACACCGGGACGAACGTACTGGCCGCCAGCCCCTCTCGAACTCCGTTGACTTCGGCGGCGATGGCGATGATGCCGGACGGGAAATGACCAAAGGCCTCGCGCAGGGAGGTGGGCGTCAGCTTGTCAGGTGTATTCACCGGGATTCACTCGTGTCGACGGGATTTCGTAGTGCAGACCCTACCTGTCGGGCGTTACAACTTGCGTGTTGCCCGTCACGTAGCCGTGCACGGCCGCGACGTCCGGATGTGCCCGCAGCCTGCTCTTCCAGGCATTGCGGCCGTACACCGAATGGATCGGGTCGGACGGGTCCGCGCGCCGCTGCGCCCGCCGCGCCAACTCGGCCGGCAGCGATAGTGTCGGGATTTGCGCGTCCAGTCGCGGGTTGAAGAAGTAGGGCACCGAGATCCGGTCGGCTGAGCGCCGCAGGTTGACCCGGTGTTCGGTGGCGCGCAGATAGCCGCCGGTCGCGAATTCGAGCAGCTCGCCGATGTTGACGATGAACGACCCGTCCAGCGCGGGCACGTCGATCCAATCGCCGTCGCGTCGGCGCACCTGCAGTCCCCGACTGCCCGGTTCCGCGAGCAGCAGCGTGAGCACGCCCGAGTCGCGGTGCGCGCCGACGCCCTGTGCGCTGTCCGTGGTCGCCGGATAGTGCACGATCTTGATCAGGGTGGCGGGTGCCCCGGCAAACGCGGCGTCGAAAATCCCCGCCGGACTGCCCAGCGACGCCGCCCAGTGCCGCAGCAGGGTGCGCGCGACCTCGCCCAGCGCCGCGTCCCACTCCGCGACGAGGCCAGGTAACTCCGGCAGACCGGCCGGCCACTGGTTGGGTCCCTGCAGCCACAGATAGTCGGGCTGGTCCGGGCCACCGACCGGCTCGCGCTCCGGGCCGATGTCGATCTGCTCGCGCCAGTCCACCTCGCCGCGGGTCAGTTCGCCGCCCAGCCGGGTGTAGCCACGAAAATGTGGGCTGCGAACCATCGCGACGGCGTCCTTGTCCGCCTGCGGCAGCGCGAACAACTGCCGCGCCGCGGCCAGCACCCGGCCGATGAGCGACTCCGGGACCCGGTGTCCGGTCAGGTAGAAGAACCCGACCTCGTGGGCGACCACCCGCAGCTGCGTCCTCAGTTGACCGTCAGGGTGGCGTAGGTCCACTTCCGGGAGTGTCGTGACGCTTGGCACAGTCACCATGCTATTCATCATTACCGCAGGTAGATCGGCTTGCCACGGTCTCGATCAGCGCGAAGCCAACTAGTTGGTTGATATTTAGCTCACAGTGGCTTGCAACCGGTTACCGGCCGGTATAGTTTAGCCGTGTTACTGGTGGGTAACTTAGTCCAAGTACCCAACCTGAAGTGGCGTTCTCATCGAGGAGGAACAAGTGAGCCACTATAAGAGCAACGTCCGCGACCAGGTATTCAACCTGTTTGAGGTGTTGGGAATCGACAAAGCATTCGGTGCAGGCGACTACACCGACCTGGATGCCGACACCGCCCGCGAGATGCTCACCGAAATGAGCCGACTGGCCGAGGGCCCCGTCGCCGACTCATTCGTCGAGGGTGACCGCAATCCCCCGGTGTTCGACCCCGAGACCCACACGGTGAAGCTGCCCGACGCGTTCAAGCAGTCGGTACACGCAGTCATCGAAGGCGGCTGGGACAAGGTCGGCCTGGCCGAAGAGCTCGGTGGCATGCCGATGCCCAAGGTGATGCTGTGGGCGCTGCACGAGCACCTGCTCGGCGCCAACCCCGCCGTCTGGATGTACGCCGGCGGCGCGGGATTCGCCCAGATTTTCTACAACCTGGCCACCGAAGAGCAGAAGAAGTGGGCCGTGCTGGCCGCTGAGCGCGGCTGGGGCTCCACCATGGTGCTCACCGAGCCGGACGCCGGTTCGGACGTCGGTGCCGGCCGGACCAAGGCCATCCAGCAGGACGACGGCTCGTGGCACATCGACGGCGTGAAGCGATTCATCACCTCGGGTGACTCGGACGACATGTTCGAGAACATCTTCCACCTGGTGCTGGCCCGCCCCGAGGGCGCCGGACCGGGCACCAAGGGTCTGTCGCTGTTCTTCGTGCCGAAGTTCCTGTTCGACTTCGAGACCGGCGAGCCCGGCGAGCGCAACGGCGTCTTCGTCACCAACGTCGAGCACAAGATGGGCCTGAAGGTCTCCGCGACGTGTGAGCTCACCTTCGGCCAGCACGGCGTGCCGGCCAAGGGTTGGCTGGTCGGCGAGGTGCACAACGGCATCGCGCAGATGTTCGAGGTCATCGAGAACGCCCGCATGCTGGTCGGCACCAAGGCCATCGCGACGCTGTCCACCGGTTACCTGAACGCCCTGGCGTATGCCAAGGAGCGGGTGCAGGGCGCCGACCTGACCCAGATGACCGACAAGACCGCGCCGCGCGTGACCATCACGCACCACCCGGACGTGCGCCGCAGCCTGATGACCCAGAAGGCCTACGCCGAGGGTCTGCGCGCGCTGTACCTGTACACCGCGACCTACCAGGACGCGGCGGTTGCCAAGGCGGTGCACGACGTGGACGCCGACCTGGCGGTCAAGGTCAACGACCTGATGCTGCCGATCGTCAAGGGTGTCGGCTCGGAGCAGGCTTACGCCAAGCTCACCGAGAGCCTGCAGACCTTCGGTGGGTCCGGCTTCCTGCAGGACTACCCGATCGAGCAGTACATCCGTGACGCCAAGATCGACTCGCTCTACGAAGGCACCACGGCCATCCAGGCGCAGGACTTCTTCTTCCGCAAGATCGTCCGCGACAAGGGTGTGGCACTGGCCCACGTGTCCGGGCAGATCGAGGAGTTCATCAAGAACGAGTCCGGCAACGGACGGCTGAAGGCCGAGCGGGCGCTGCTGTCGACCGCCATGGAGGACGTGCAGGCGATGGCCGCGACGCTGACGGGCTACCTGATGGCCGCCCAAGACGACATCTCCAGCATCTACAAGGTGGGCACCGGTTCGGTGCGCTTCCTGATGAGCGTCGGTGACCTGGTCATCGGCTGGCTGCTGCAGCGTCAGGCCGCGGTGGCCCTGGAGGCGCTGGACGCCGGTTGCAGCGACGCCGACCGCTCGTACTACGAGGGCAAGATCGCCGTGGCGTCGTTCTTCGCGAAGAACTTCCTGCCGCTGTTGACCAGCACCCGTCAGGTGCTGGAGACGATCGACAACGAGATCATGGAGCTGGACGAAGCGGCGTTCTAGGAGACGACGATGCAGCCGCAATGCGGCTGAGGAGGAGTCGACTGATTGGGCTTCTGATCCGCTCCGGCTAGACAGCGAAATCCCCCGTCTGAAGACGGGGGATTTTGCTATTCGGGGTACGAAAGGGGCCGCCGCGGGATCCCCTCGTTCCGTGGCGGCCCCGGTCTCGGTCCGATTCGGGGGACGCCCCGCGCTGCCGTCGGGTCGGGGGTCTGATGGCAACACGGAGCTGTCCGACCCGATGGCTACCCGCGGCTTGACGTGGCTAAACGCCGGCCGTCGCGGCGCCGATCAGGCCTCGAGGATGGCGGCGACGCCCTGGCCGCCGGCGGCACAGATCGAGATCAGGCCACGCACCGGCTTGCCGCCGTTGGCGGCCTTGGCCTCGTGCAGTTGCTTGGCCAGTTGGGCGAGGATTCGCCCGCCGGTGGCGGCGAACGGATGTCCGGCCGCCAGCGACGAGCCGTTGACGTTCAGCTTGGATCGGTCGATGGACCCCAGCGCGGCGTCCAGGCCGAGCCGCTCCTTGCAGTACTCCTCGGACTCCCACGCCTGCAGGTGGGCCAGCACGACCGACGCGAAGGCCTCGTGGATCTCGTAGAAGTCGAAGTCCTGCAGGGTGAGCCCGTTGCGGGCCAGCAGCCTCGGCACGGCGTACGTCGGCGCCATCAGCAGGCCGTCGGCGCCATTGACGTAGTCGACCGAAGCCGTCTCGGCGTCGACCCAGTAGGCCAGCGGGGTCAGCGAACGCGCGGCGGCCCAGTCGTCGGTGGCCAGCAGCGCCACCGACGCGCCGTCGGTCAGCGGCGTCGAGTTACCCGCGGTCATGGTCGCGTCGCCGGCCTTCACGCCGAACACCGGCTTGAGCTTGGCCAGCTTCTCCGCCGACGAGTCCGGCCGCAGGTTGTCGTCGCGGTACAGGCCCAGGAACGGGGTGACCAGATCGTCGAAGAAGCCGCGGTCGTAGGCCGCCGCCATGTTGCGGTGGCTGGCCGCGGCCAGCTCGTCCTGGTCGACCCGCTTGATGCCCATCTGCTTGGCGGTGATCGCCTGATGCTCGCCCATCGACAGGCCGGTGCGCGGCTCGCTGTTCACCGGGATCTCCACGCCGAGGCTGGCCGGCAGCTTGCCGACCAGCTTCAGCCGGTCGACGTTCGACTTGGCGCGGCGCAGCCCGAGCAGGGTATGGCGCAGGTTGTTGCCCAGCGCGATCGGCGCGTCGGAGGTGGTGTCCACGCCGCCGGCGGCGGCCACCTCGTAGCGGCCGGCGGCGATGCCGTCGGCGGCGGCAATCGCCGCTTGCAGCCCGGTGCCGCAGGCCTGCTGCAGGTCGAAGGCCGGGGTGTAGGACGACAGCGCGGAGCCGAGCACGGATTCGCGCATCAGGTTGAAGTCACGGCTGTGTTTGAGCACGGCGCCGCCGATGACCGCGCCGAGTCGCTCGCCGGACAGCCCGAACCGGTCGACCAGGCCGCCCAGGGCCGCGGTGAACATGTCCTGGTTGGAAGCCTGGGCGTAGGCGCGGTCCGACCGCGCGAACGGAATCCGGTTGCCACCCAGCACCGCAACGCGTCGCCTGGGGGCGGTCGCCTGGGAACTTGCCGAGGTGCTGTCCGCTGAGGTGCTGTGAGAAGCCACGCTTATCTCCGTCAATTGATGGTTATCCGGTGTTGAGGGCCATCTTACCCACTGTTCTTACTCTGGAGTAAGTTAGCTCTCGACTACCGTACAGATACCCGACACCACGAAAGGCAACCCCGTGGCACCCGATCTATTCTCCCAAGTCGTCAACTCCGGGCCCGGTGCATTTCTCGCCAAGCAACTCGGCGTGCCCCAGCCCGAGAAGCTGCGGCGTTATCGGGCAGGTGAGCCACCGCTGGCCGGGTCGTTGCTGATCGGCGGCGACGGACGGGTGGCCGAACCCCTGCGGGCGGCGCTGGACTCCGACTACGACGTGGTGGGCGCCAATCTCGGTGGGCGCTGGGCGGATTCGTTCGGCGGGCTGGTGTTCGACGCCACCGGCATCACCACTGCAGCCAAGCTGACCGCGCTGCACGAGTTCTTCACGCCGCTGATGCGCAACATCGGCCCCTCCGGCCGCATCGTCGTGGTCGGGACCACGCCGGAGGACGCCGAGAGCAGCGACGAGCGGATCGCCCAGCGCGCGCTGGAGGGCTTCACCCGCTCGCTGGGCAAGGAGTTGCAGCGGGGGGCCACCGTCTCGCTGGTGTACCTGTCCCCGGACGCCAAGCCCGCCGCCACCGGCCTGGAATCGACCCTGCGGTTCCTGCTGTCGGGGAAGTCGGCCTACGTCGACGGTCAGGTGTTCCATGTCGGCGCCGCCGACTCGACCCCGCTCAAGGATTGGGACCGGCCGCTGGACGGCAAGGTCGGCATCGTCACCGGTGCCGCCCGCGGCATCGGTGCGACGATCGCCGAGGTGTTCGCGCGGGACGGGGCCCGCGTGGTGGCGATCGACGTGGACTCCGCCGCCGAGGCGCTGGCCGAGACGGCCGGCCGCGTCGGCGGCACGGCGCTGGCCCTCGACGTCACCGCCGACGACGCTGTCGAGCGGATTACCGCGCATCTGCGCGAGCACTACGACGGCCACGCCGACATCCTGGTCAACAACGCCGGGATCACCCGCGACAAGCTGCTGGCCAACATGGACGACGCCCGGTGGAACTCGGTGCTCGCCGTCAACCTGCTTGCGCCGCAACGACTTGCCGAGGGATTGGTCGACAACGGCAGTATCGGCGAGGGCGGCCGGGTGATCGGCCTGTCGTCGATGGCGGGCATCGCGGGCAACCGCGGGCAGACCAACTACGCCACCACCAAGGCCGGCATGATCGGGCTGACTCAGGCGCTGGCGCCGACGTTCGCCGAGAAGGGCGTGACGATCAACGCGATCGCTCCCGGCTTCATCGAGACCAAGATGACGGAGGCCATCCCGCTGGCCACCCGCGAGGTGGGTCGCCGGCTCAACTCGCTGTACCAGGGCGGCCAGCCCGTCGATGTCGCGGAGGCGATCGCCTACTTCGCCAGCCCGGCGTCAAACGCGGTGACGGGCAACGTCATTCGTGTCTGCGGCCAGGCGTGGCTGGGAGCGTGATGGCTGAGAGTCAACCCAGCGGTCTGCGGAACATGCTGCGCGCGGCAGCGGGTGCGCTGCCATTCGTGCCGCGCGGCGGACAGCTGCCCGATCGGACCGTGACGGTCAACGAGCTAGCCATCGATCGCACGAATGTGGCCGAGTACGCCGAGGTCACCGGGCTGCGTTACGCCGACGCCGTGCCGCTGACCTATCCGTTCGCACTGGCCTTCCCGACCGTGATGTCGCTGGTGACCGGATTCGACTTCCCTTTCGCCGCAATGGGATCCGTGCATCTGGAAAACGTGATCACCCAGTACCACCCGATCCGGGTGACCGACACCGTCAACATCGCGGTGCACGCGGAAAATCTGCGCGAGCACCGCAAGGGGCTGCTGGTGGACGTCGTCACCGACGTCAGCGTCGGCAACGAGGTGGCCTGGCACCAGGTCACGACGTTCCTGCATCAGCAACGGACCAGCCTGTCCGATGAGCCGAAGCCGCCGCCGCAGAAGCAGCCAAAGCTGCCGGCCCCCAAGGCGATCCTGCGGATCAGTCCCGGCCAGATTCGTCGCTACGCCGCAGTGGGTGGTGACCACAACCCGATCCATACCAGTTCGGTCGGGGCCAAGCTGTTCGGGTTCCCTACCGTGATCGCGCATGGAATGTTCAGTGCGGCAGCGGTATTGGCGAACCTAGAGGCCAGCCTCCCCGATGCGGTGACGTACTCGGTACGGTTCGGCAAGCCGGTGCTGCTGCCGGCCAGCGCCGGGTTGTACGTCGACCAGGTTCAGGACGGCTGGGACCTCAGCTTGCGCAACATCTCGAAGGGGTACCCGCACCTGACCGGGACGCTACGCGCGCTTTAGCGGGACGCGTTCCACGAGGCGCATAAGGCCATACGAACTCAGCGCGCCGGCCAGGAACACCAGCCCCAACCACAGCGGCGGCCGGGCCAGCTCCCAGACGAAGATCGCCGCCCAAAACGGTGTGCGCTGCGTAATCGCGAGCACGCCGGCCGCGCCGGCCATCGAGATGGCCGGGACGTGAAAGTTGGTTCCCGCCAGAACATTGATGATCAGTACGAACAGCGTTCCGGCGGCGGCGCCGGTGGCCAGCGCCGGGGTGAGCAGGCCACCGACCGCGCCGGCTCGCAGAAAGACCGCTGTCAGAAGGGGTTTCAACGCCAGCACGGCTATCGCCGTCTGCAGGGTCATTCCGGTCGCCAGCGTCGCGGTCAGGATCGACTTACCGTTGCCGGGTAGCTCGGGCCACCAGTGCGCGCAGACACCGACTAGCAACCCGGCTCCGGCGATGGCCGGTATCAGCAGCCACGACCGCCTCAGCGCGCGCTGCTGCGCCGCCTCCATCAGGCGGTTGAAGGCCAGGCCCAACGCCAAGGTGAACGGGGCCAACGCCAACGCGTAGCCGATCAGCCGGTAGGACTCGTGGGCGTTGGGCCAGTTCAGGTTCGGCTGGTTGTGCGTGACGAAGGATGAGACGGCGACGGCCAGGCTCGAGGTGACCAATGCCGCACCCATGGCACGGGGATGCCAGGTCTTCAACATGATTCGCAGCGTGAACAGCGTCCCGCCGAGGGGCACCGCGTAGACCGCGCCCAGGCCGGCGCCGGCCGCGCAGGCCAGCAGAAGTTCCCGGTCTTGCGGCGACAGCCGCTTGAGCCAACCTGTCGCGAAATCTCCCAGCGCGGCGGCCAGCTGGCGCGGCGCGGTCTCGCGTCCCAACGACGCACCGGAGCCGACCACCAGCACCTGCAGCAAGGCATCGAAGCCGAACGGCAGCACGCGAATACGTTGCCCCTTCTCGATGGCCGACGAGAGTTGCGGAACGTCGGCCCGCGACCGGAGAAACCACCAACCCAGCCCGGCGAGTGCACCGCCGATCATCGGGCCCAGCGCAACACGGGCCAGGCTGCTCGCCGTGACGGCCTGCAGCAGGGAGCCGAAGGTGTAGTGGTAGGTGAGGTGCTCGATGGAGCGCAACAGCAGCGAGGTCGCCAATCCGGCACACCCGGCGAGCAGCCCGACGATCACGACCGCACACGCGAAATCGGCGTTGCGGCTACGCATTCAACTAGTCGGACTCGGCGACGGGTTCGGCTGCGTCTTTGTCCGCTGGTTTGCCCTTCAATCCCCGCCAGAACAGGTTGATCATCACTTCGGCGGCGCCGTCGACATCGGTGTCGCCGGTGCTGAGCCGGGTGGCGATCGCCTCACCGGCGCCGACCAACGCGGCTGCGATCATCTCGAAGTCGGTGTCGGGCTCGGGATTCCGGGTACCCGCCTGCAGAACTCGCACCACCAACGCGATGATTCGCTCGCGCCCCTCACGCACCGTGTGGGCGAATGCCTGCGAGTTGGTGGCCTGGGTGTACATCACGATCCAGGACGCGCGGTTGGCGTCGATGTAGCGCATGAACGCGACAATTGTGTTGTGCAGCAGGTCTCTCGGAGACTGGTCGAGGTTGATGTCCTCGCGCACCGCGTCGATGAATCGCGCCAGTTCGCGGTCCAGGCAGGCGCCGAACAGGTCCTCTTTGGAGCCGTAGTACAGGTAGAGCATCGGCTTGGAGATCTCGGCTTTGGCCGCGATGACGTCCATCGAGGTGTCGTGATAGCCGTTGATGGAGAACATTTCGACCGCGGCGTCGAGCATCTGCTGTTCTCGGACAGCACGGGGCAGCCGCTTGGTACCACCTGCCATGCTGTCCCCTTCTAGCCAACGCGCCCGTTCAGCGTAAGCAATCCGGGCGCGCGCCGCCGAATTACCGCCCGCAGTCCGCCTTGTGGCCCTTGAACTTCGCGATCCGGTGCACCGACGCGTCGACGCCGGCGACCGTCAACTCCCCTGCGGTGACGGCCTTCTCCAGCCGATCCAATACCGCGGGTACCTCGTCGGTGGTGACCCACAGCGCGACGTCGGTGCCGGCCTGCAACGTCTTCAGCACGGCGTCGGGCACGCTGTAGCGGTCCTTGATCGCCAGCATGCTGGACAGGTCGTCGCTGAAGATCGGGCCGTCGAAGGCCGGGGCCTGGTAGCCGGTGCCGCTGCGCAGCAGCTGCACGGCGGCCCGGTTGACGCTGGCCGGCTCGTCGCCGGTGAGCTGGGGAACCTGCAGGTGGCCGACCATCACGCCGATCGGCGCGGCCGTCACCAGCGCTCGATACGGAATCAGGTCGTCGTTCTGCAACTGCGGCAGCGGCGGCGTGGTGACCCCGCCGGTGTGCGAGTCGCCTGACCCGTGCCCGTGGCCGGGGAAATGCTTGATCACCGGCAGCAACCCGGCATCTTGCAGGCCGCGGGCGTATTGGCGGGCGTATTCGGTGACCTTGGCCGGGTCCGCGCTGAACGACCGGTCGCCGATCACGGTGTCGTCCGGGGCGTCGGTGACGTCGACGTCCGGCGCGAAGTCGACGGTGATGCCCAGGCCGCGCATCTTGTGCCCGCGCTCCAGTGCCAGGCCATAGACCTGATCCGGAGTCTGCGTCTGGGCCAGTACCCGCGCCGAGGGTGCCGGGCCGATCAGCTTGGACAGCCGGGCCACCCGGCCGCCCTCCTCGTCGACGCTGACCGCCAGCGGCAGCGCGGTGCTGGCGCTGAGGTCCTTGTCGAGGTTGGGGCCCAGCATCGACATGTCGGTCCAGCTGCCGATGAAGATGCCCCCGACGTGGTAGGTCGTCACCACGGCCTTGGCGTCGTCGCCGTTGCGCACGCCGACCATCAGCAGCTGGGCCAGCTTGTCGCGCAGCGGGATGGCCGCCGGGTCGCCGCAGGCCGGCTTGGCCGGCGGCTGGGCTTTGACTGTCGACGAGGTCGTCGGCGCGGGCTGCCGCGAGGCATGGCTGCACCCCGTCAGCAGCGCGGCGACGGCGGCGAGCACGGCCAGGATGCGTGGCAAACCCATCAGGCCATGCTGTCATGCGGTTCACGGCCTGCGGTTAGGAGGCTGCGACCTCCCACTCTGCTAGGTTGGGCAGCTATGAATCGCTTCGTTGCGCCCGCCGCCGCGAGTGTCGTGGTCGGCTTGTTGCTGGGTGCGGCCGCGATCTTCGGGATCACGTTGATGGTGCAGCAGGACA
This sequence comes from Mycobacterium sp., assembly GCA_035606475.1. Taxonomy (GTDB): domain Bacteria; phylum Actinomycetota; class Actinomycetes; order Mycobacteriales; family Mycobacteriaceae; genus Mycobacterium. The sequence goes on from DATNFI010000121.1 coordinate 15,771, forward strand.
CCAAGCCGCCGCTCCCCGGAGGCGACCCGCAGTCGTCGGTGCTCAACCGGGTCGAGTACGGCAACCGCAGCTAGCCCGACCGCGGTGCCGTTGTCGAGACGGTGGCTGTGGGTGGTCACGGCGGTCGCGCTGGCCCTGAGTTTCGGCTCGTCCCCCGGGCGGATCTCCCCCGACACCAAGCTCGACCTCACCGCCAACCCGCTGCGTTTTCTGGCCCGCGCCACCAATCTGTGGAACAGCGAGCTGCCGTTCGGGCAGGCGCAGAACCAGGCTTACGGCTACCTGTTCCCCCACGGCACCTTCTTCGTCGCCGGCCATCTGCTGGGGTTGCCGGGTTGGGTGACCCAACGGCTGTGGTGGGCGCTGCTGTTGACGGTGGGCTTCTGGGGACTGCTGCGGGTGGCCGAGACGCTGGGCATCGGCAGCCCGTCGTCGCGGGTTGTCGCGGGCGCGGCGTTCGCGTTGTCGCCGCGGGTGCTGACCACGCTGGGCTCGATCTCGTCGGAAACCCTGCCAATCATGTTGGCGCCGTGGGTGCTGCTGCCGACGATTATTGCTTTGCGCAGCAACGATCCAGCGCGCTCGGTGCGACGGCTCGCCGGACAGGCCGGGGTGGCCGTCGCGCTGATGGGCGCCGTCAACGCGATCGCGACACTGGCCGGATGCCTGCCCGCGGTGATCTGGTGGGCCAGCCACCGACCCAACCGGCGGTGGTGGCGCTACACGGGGTGGTTGCTGCTCGCGATGACGCTGGCGATGACGTGGTGGCTGGTCGCGCTGATTCTGATGGCCCGGATCAGCCCGCCGTTCCTGGACTTCATCGAATCGTCCGGGGTGACGACGCAGTGGTCGTCGGTGGTCGAGGTGCTGCGCGGCACGGACAGCTGGACGCCGTTCGTGGCGCCCACCGCGACTGCGGGCGCGCCGCTGGTGACCGGCTCGGTGGCGATTCTGGCCACCTGCTTAGTGGCGGCGGCGGGGTTGGCCGGCCTGGCCATGACGGGCATGCCGGCCCGTGGCCGGTTGGTGACGATGCTGCTACTCGGGATGGCGCTGCTCGGCGTCGGATACAGCGGCGGGCTGGGTTCACCGGTGGCGCAACAGGTTCAGGCATTCCTGGACGCGGGCGGCGCGCCGCTGCGCAACGTGCACAAGCTGGAGCCGCTGATCCGTATCCCGGTGGTGTTGGGGCTGGCCCAGCTGATGGGGCGGGTCCCGCTACCCGGCTCGGCGCCGAAACAGTTGTGGCTGAACGCTTTTACTCACCCGGAACGCGACCGGCGGGTCGCGGTGGGGATCGTGCTGCTGACGGCGCTGACGGCCGCGACGTCGCTGGCGTGGACGGGCCGGATCGCTCCGCCCGGCACCTTCACGGCGATTCCGCGGTATTGGCATGACGCCGCCGACTGGCTGACGGCGCACCACACCGGGTCGCCGACTGCGGGCCGCGTGCTGGTGGTTCCCGGTGCGCCGTTCGCCACCCAGTTGTGGGGCAATAGTCACGACGAACCGTTGCAGGTGCTCGGCGACAGCCCGTGGGGGGTGCGCGATTCGATTCCGTTGACACCGCCGCAGACGATTCGCGCGCTGGACTCGGTGCAGCGGCTGTTCGCCGCCGGAACACCGTCGGCCGGGCTGGCCGATACGCTTGCCCGCCAAGGGATTTCGTATCTGGTGGTGCGCAACGACCTGGACCCGGACACGTCCCGGTCGGCCCGGCCGATCCTGGTGCACCGGGCGATCACCGGATCGCCGCGGCTGCAGAAGGTCGCCGAGTTCGGCGGGCCGGTCGGGCCCGGCCCGGTGTCGGGCTTCGTCACCGACAGCGGGTTGCGCCCGCGCTATCCCGCCGTCGAGATCTACCGCGTGGCTGTGCCCACCGCCGGCCCGTATCTGGCCGACGTTGAGCAGTTGCCCCGTATCGACGGCGGTCCCGAGGCGCTGCTGCGGCTCGACGAACGCCGTCGACTGTCCGGCCGGCCGCCGCTGGGTCCGGCGCTGCTGACCGCCGACGCGGTGGCGGCAGGCCTGCCGGTACCGGTTGCCACAGTGACGGATACGCCGCTGGCCCGCGAGACCGACTATGGCCGGGTCGACGATCACTCGTCGGCGATCCGGGCCGTCGGCGACGCGCGGCGCACCTTCAACCGGGTGCCCGACTATCCGAGCGTCGGCGCCGAAACCGTTTACGGCGCTTGGACCGGCGGCCGGTTGACCGCCTCCAGCTCGTCGTCCGACTCGACGGCGCTGCCCGACGTCGCCACCGCCGCATCACCCGCCGCGGCGATCGACGCCGATTCGGCGACCGCCTGGGTGTCTAACGCACTGCAGTCGGCCGTCGGCCAGTGGCTGCAGGTCGACTTCGACCACCCGGTGACCAACAGTGTCATCACCATCACCCCCAGCGCGACGACCGTCGGTGCCCAGGTCCGCCGCGTCGAGATCGAAACCGCCACCGGCACAACGACGCTGCGATTCGACGAGGCGGGTAAGCCGGTCACCGGGGCGCTGCCCTACGGCGAAACCCCCTGGGTGCGGATCACGGCGATCGGCACCGACGACGGATCACCCGGCGTGCAGTTCGCGATCACCGACTTGTCGATCACCCAGTACGACGCCAAGGGTTTCGCGCATCCGGTCAACATCCGACATACCGCGCTCGTCCCCGCTCCGCCGCCGAATGCCGCTGTCGCGCAATGGGACTTAGGGTCTGAGCCGCTGGGCAGGCCGGGCTGCGCAGTGGGCGTGACCAACGTGCAGTGCGCGCCCTCGATGGCGCTGGCCGCGGAATCGCCGGCCACCTTCAGCCGCACGTTGAGCGTGCCGGCGCCGATGTCGGTGGTGCCGAAGATCTGGGTGCGGGCCCGCTCGGGTCCCAAGCTGGCCGACCTGATCGCCGAGCCGGACACCACCCAGGCCCACGGCGACTCCGATTCGGTCGATGTGCTCGGCGCGGCCTACGCCGCCACCGACGGCGACCCCACCACCGCGTGGACCGCGCCGCAGCGTGTCACGCAGCACAAGTCGCCGCCGACGCTCACCCTCACCCTGCCGCAGCCGACGGAGGT
>DATNFI010000122.1:0-4642 GCA_035606475.1 Mycobacterium sp.
CGTGCCTGCCGACTGCGGGCCCTTAGCGCCGACCAGCCACATCTGGTAGACGGACCCCTGCGATGGCGGCGGCACGTTATTCATCAGCAGCACAGCGCCATTCATGTCCCGGGAGAACATCACGGTCGCCGTTCCACCGGCCATCGGGGTGGACGACGTTCGCATGTCGGGGGCCGCCATGATCTGCTCGGCCATCGTCGGCGTATGCGCGGGGCGTAGCGCGATTCCCGCACCGAAGGCGGCCAACGCCACCACGACCGCGGCGGCGGCCGCCAATATCGCTGTACGCCAACGTGATCGGACCGCCGTGTTGCGCTGGACGGCGGCCAGCACCTCGGCGCGCAGGCGCTCGGGCGGTTCGGCGGCCGTCGCGGCCGACACTGCGGCCATGGCCTCGCGCACCGCGCGCACCTCGTTGCTGAAGGCGTCCGCGACCGGGCCGGGCGCCGCCGCGAGTTGCCGGTCGATGGCGGCGCGTTCGTCCTCGGAGACGGCGTGCAGCGCGTACGGCGTGGCCAGTTCGAGCAGATCGAAGTCGGCGGGTCCGGTCATGACACCCCCAGGCAGCCGCGAAGTCCGCGTAATGCGTCCCGCATCCGCGATTTGATCGTCGACAGGTTGGCCGACAACCGCTGTGAGACTTCGGCGTAGGTCAATCCGCCGTAGTACGCCAATTCGATGCACTGTCGCTGCAGGTCGGTCAGCGAGTCCAGGCATGCCGTCACCCGGCGGCGCTCGTCAGCGGCGATCGCGGAGTCGGCGACCAGATCGCCGGGGCGCTCGACCATCGCGGCGCCGTACCGCGATTCCCGCTGACCGGCGGACTGCTCAGCGCGCACCCGGTCGACGGCGCGGCGGTGCGCCATGGTCATCAGCCAGGACAGCGCCGATCCCCGGGTGGCGTCGTACGCATCCGCGGTCCGCCACACCTCCAGGTAGACCTCCTGGGTGGTTTCTTCGCTGTAGCCGGGATCGCGCAGCACGCGGGTGACCAATCCGTAGACCCGCGCCCTGGTGTGGTCGTAAAAGCCGGCGAACGCGTCGGAATCGCCACGTGCCACCCGGCGCAGCAATGCGTCGAGTTCGCTACTGCGGCTTCCTTCGGTCATCGGTCGGTAGCCTATCCGCTCAGCAACCGCGGTCGTCATGATCGCGTCGATCGGGGCGGACGCGGAATGAAAAACGATGTCCGTTGCTGGTATTCGCTGAAGCCCGGACGGCCCCGCATGTACTTCTCGGTGAGCCGGGCTCCGGTTGCGTGGTTGTTGCACACCACTTATTCGGAGCGAACGGTCCCGCGGATCAGCGACGGCCGTCACAACGATCGCTGCCGGTGACCCATCCCTCCCGCGGACTGCTCCGAATGTGATGCATCAGTGACAAAACCGGCGGCGCAGGCCGCGATGACAAAGGAGTTGAGCGGGATGAAGGACGGTCAGAGGAAAACACTCGCGGTGGGTTTCGCGGCGCTTGCGGCGCTGGGGTTCTCGGCGTGTTCGAGCAATAAAACCGACTCCGCGCAACAGCCCAGCGGGCAGCCGACAAGCAGCATGGCGGCTCCGGCCATGACCGTCGCCACGATGGCTCCGGCCAGTGACCTGATCGGCTCCGGATGTGCGGAATACGCGGCGATGCATTCGAATGGTCCGGCTTCGGTGGTCGGAATGGCGCAGGACCCGGTGGCGACGGCGGCGTCGAACAATCCGATGTTGTCGACCCTGACCGAAGCACTGTCGGGCAAGCTCAACCCGCAGGTGAATCTCGTTGACACGCTGAACAACGGTCAGTACACCGTGTTCGCGCCGACCAACGACGCATTCGCCAAACTGCCCGCGAGCACGATCGAAGAGCTCAAGACCAACGCCGCCAAGCTGAAGAGCATCTTGACATTCCATGTGGTGCAAGGGCAGTCGAGCCCTGCCAAGGTCGACGGGATGCACAAGACCCTGCAGGGCGCTGAGGTGAACGTCACCGGACGGGGCAACGGCCTCAAGGTCAACGACGCGGGATTGGTGTGCGGAGGGGTGCACACCGCTAACGCGACGGTGTACATGATCGACACTGTGCTGGTGCCGCCCAGCCCGTAGCGGTCGCGGATCGTCGTGAAGATAAGGCAGCCCGGTCCCCCCGGGCTGCCTTCTCGCTGTTCAGGCGCCGGACCAGTCCGAGGCCGCGGCGGTCCCGAATAATGATCATGGTGTCGCTCGCATTGATCGGTCTCATCGGAGGCCTCATCACCGGCATTTCGCCGTGCATCCTGCCGGTGCTGCCGGTGATCTTCTTCTCCGGAACCACCAACTCGGACGACGGGACGGTGGCCGTCGAGACCAAACGCGATGTTTCGCGACCATATCGGGTGATCGCCGGGCTGGTGCTGAGCTTCAGCGTGGTTACCCTCCTCGGCTCGGCGCTGCTGTCGTCGCTGCATCTGCCGCAGGACGCGATCCGCTGGGTGGCCCTGGTCGCGCTGGTCGCGATCGGCCTGGGCCTGATCTTCCCGCGTGTGGAAGAGCTGTTGGAGAAACCGTTCTCCCGGATTCCGCAGAGGCGGATCATGCAACGCGCCAATGGGTTCGGGCTCGGTCTGGCGCTGGGTGTGCTTTACGTTCCCTGCGCCGGCCCGGTGCTGGCCGCAATCGTGGTGGCCGGCGCCACCGCGCAGATTGGGCTGCCGATCATCGTGCTCACCCTGACGTTCGCGGTGGGGGCCGCAATACCGCTGTTGTTCTTCGCGGTGGCCGGTGAGCGAATCGCCCATCGGGTCAGTGCTTTTCGACGACGTCAGCGCGCGATCCGGGTGGTCGCGGGAATTGTGACGATCCTGCTGGCGGTGGCCCTGGTGTTCAACCTGCCGGCCGGGTTGCAGCGCGCGCTTCCCGACTACACCGGCTCGCTGCAGGACAAGCTGGCCCACGACAAGCAGGTGCAACAGCAACTCGGCGGCGTCACCAACGACCAGAACAAAGAATTGTCGAACTGCGCCAACCCGTCTGAGCAACTGCAGAACTGCGGACCCGCACCCGATCTCAAGGGCATCGTCGCGTGGCTGAACACTCCCGGTAACCAGCCGCTCGAGCTGAAGGCGCTGCGCGGCAAGGTGGTGCTGGTCGACTTCTGGGCGTATTCGTGCATCAACTGCCAGCGCGCAATCCCGCACGTCGAAGGTTGGTACAAGGCGTACCACGGGAGTGGCTTCGAGGTGATCGGCGTACACACCCCTGAGTACGCGTTCGAAAAGGTCACCGAGAACGTGAAAAAGGGTGCGGCCGACCTCGGCATCACGTACCCGATCGCGCAGGACAACAGCTATTCGACCTGGACGAACTACCGAAACCGGTACTGGCCGGCCGAATACCTGATCGACGCCAACGGCACGGTCCGCCACGTGAAATTCGGTGAGGGCGACTACGACGGCACCGAAAAGCTGATCCGCCAGTTGCTCACCACGACCCGGCCCGGCGTGTCGCTGCCGCCACCGGTCGATGCGCCCGACGCGACTCCCACGGCGGACCTGACGCCCGAGACGTACGTCGGGGTGGGCAGGATGTCCAACTATGCCGGCGTCGGCGGCTACGACAAGGGTCCGGCGACGTTCGCCTATCCCTCGGCGTTGCCTCCGGATACCTTTGCGCTGCAAGGGCCATGGTCACTGGACGATCAGGCCGCGACCGCCGACGGCGATTCCTCGGGCATCAAACTGAACTACCACGCCAAGCACGTCTACATCGTGGTCGGCGGAACCGGCAGCTTGACGGTCACGCGGGACGGTCGGACCACGACGGTACCGATCAGCGGGCCGCCGACGTCGCACGAGATCGCCACGGCCAACGACGTGGTCCGCGGATCGCTCGACATCGGCGTCAGCAAAGGGCTGCAAGTGTTTTCGTTCACCTACGGCTGATGCGCAGCGCGGCATTCAGGGCGTGATGATGTGCGACGGGTCGGGCCGTAACTCCGGCGGGCCCTGGCTGTAGTCGCCGAACGGCCCGTCGCGGCGCTCGACGGCGGCGCGAACGCCTTCGTTGGCGGCCGTTTGAATGAAGCCGAGCGCCTCCGGCGTGTTGCGCATCAGGCCGTCGAGGATGCCGCCCAGCGTCTGGGTCGACGCCAGGCCCATGTTCTCGTAGGCCTGGTTGACGATCAGCTTCTGAGCTTGCAACTGCGACAACGGGATTCGTGACAGCTCGGCCGCGATTTCGGCCACCCGGGCCTCGAGGCGCTCAAACGGGACAGCTTCGTTGATCAACTCGACCTCGGCGGCCTGTACGCCGGTCAACGGCCGGCCGGTCAACGAATGCCACTTCACCTTGGCCAGGCTCAGCCGATACAGCCACATCCCGGTCAGGTAGGCGCCCCACATCCGGCTGTACGGGGTGCCGATCACGGCGTCCTCGCTGGCGATCACGATGTCTGCGCACAGCGCGTAATCGCTTGCCCCACCGACACACCAGCCATGCACCTGCGCGATCACCGGCTTCGAGGCCCGCCAGATCGCCATGAACTTCTGCGTCGGACCGGTCTCGCGGGCGCTGACCATCGCGAAATCCTTGCCCGGGTCCCAGCGGCCGTCGGTGTTCATCGCCTCGCCCCACTGCTGGAAGCCGTCACCGAAGTTATAGCCGCCGGAGAACGCCCGGCCGGC
>DATNFI010000123.1:0-8328 GCA_035606475.1 Mycobacterium sp.
GCTGCTCACCCACGGCCACATCGACCACATCTGGTCTGCTCAGAAGGTGTCCGACACGTTCGGCTGCCCGACCTACATCCATCCCGAAGACCGGTTCATGCTGACCGACCCGATCAAGGACTTCGGGCCGAAGATCGGCCAGCTGCTGCTCGCCGCGATCTTCCGGGAGCCCAAGCAGGTCGTCGAACTCGACCGCGACGGCGACAAGATCGACCTGGGGGGGATCAGCGTGACCGTCGACCACACCCCGGGCCACACCCGCGGGTCGGTGGTGTTCCGGATCGGCGAGGCGACGGACGGCAAAGATGTGGTGTTCACCGGCGACACACTGTTCCAGCGATCGGTGGGCCGCACCGACCTGTTCGGCGGCAGCGGCCGCGATCTGCTGCGTTCGATCGTCGACAAGCTCCTGGTCCTCGACGACGAGACGGTGGTCCTGCCCGGGCATGGCAACTCCACCACCATCGGTGACGAGCGGCGGTTCAACCCGTTCATCGAAGGGCTGAGCCGGTGAGCCAGTTCAGTGCGCCCAAGGGTGTGCCGGAATACGTCCCGCCGGAGTCGGCGCGATTCGTCGCGGTCCGGTCGGCGCTGCTGAACGCCGCGCGGCTGGCCGGATACAGCGATATCGAGTTGCCGATCTTCGAGGACACCGCGTTGTTCGCTCGCGGGGTCGGGGAATCCACCGACGTGGTGTCGAAGGAGATGTACACCTTCACCGACCGCGGGGACCGCTCGGTGACGCTGCGGCCGGAAGGCACCGCTGGGGTGGTGCGCGCGGTGATCGAGCACGGCTTGGACCGCGGCGCGCTGCCGGTCAAGCTGTGTTATTCGGGCCCGTTCTTCCGCTACGAGCGGCCTCAGGCCGGCCGTTACCGCCAGATGCAGCAGGTTGGTGTGGAAGCGATCGGCGTCGACGACCCCGCGTTGGATGCCGAGGTGATCGCCGTCGCCGACGCGGGATTCCGCTCCCTGGGCCTCGAGGGGTTCCGCTTGGAGATCACCTCGCTCGGTGACAACACCTGCCGTCCGCAATATCGGGAATTGTTGCAGGACTTCCTGTTTCACCTGGACCTCGACGAGGAAACGCGTAAACGCGCCGAGATCAACCCGCTGCGGGTGCTCGACGACAAGCGTCCCGAGGTCAAGGCGATGACGGCCGATGCTCCGGTGATGCTCGACCACCTGTCCGACGAGGCCAAGCAGCACTTCGACACCGTGTTGGCTCACCTCGACGGCTTGGGCGTGCCGTACGTGATAAACCCGCGGATGGTTCGCGGACTCGATTACTACACCAAGACCACGTTCGAGTTCGTGCATGACGGGCTGGGTGCCCAGTCCGGCATCGGCGGCGGCGGTCGTTATGACGGGCTGATGCGCCAACTCGGCGGACAGGACTTGTCCGGCATCGGGTTTGGGCTCGGCGTCGACCGCGCGCTGTTGGCGCTGAGCGCCGAGGGCAAGGGCATCGGGTCGCCCGCCCGCTGCGACGTGTTCGGCGCGCCGTTGGGCGAGCAGGCCAAGCTGCGGCTGGCGGTGCTGGCCGGGAAATTGCGCGCGGCGGGTGTGCGCGTGGACCTGGCTTACGGCGCCCGCGGCATGAAGAGCGCGATGCGCGCCGCCGACCGGTCCGGTGCACGCGTGGCGCTGGTGGCCGGCGACCGCGACATCGAGGCGGGAACGATCGGGGTGAAGGACCTGACAACGGGGGAGCAGGTCGACATTGCGACCGATTCCGTTGTCGGAGAGGTGCTTTCGCGGTTAGACCGTTAGACGGCGCTGGACGCAGACTTGCCCGCTGCGAGTTTCGCGACCAAAGCACCGAGCTTTTCGTCCAGTTCCCGTGCGGCCGCTCGCAGCGGCGGATTGTCATCGACGACCATGATCGACGACGGCTTAACGTATGTCACGCTGCTTCGATTGTCGTCTTCTTCGAGAAGGAGTAGCTCGACGGGCGCGAACAGTGCGGCGGTCAGGTCGTGCCGAAGCATCGTGATCGAGATCAATGGATTGCCGAGGATGGCGCGTAACGCTCTACGGTTGATTCCAGCCGTCTGTAGCCACTCGCCGTGATCAATGAGGTGCATCAGCATGAACTCACTGGATCCGAGGTGTCGGCTGATCTCCGTAGAAAACGATGCCCAGTCGTCGAAGAAAGCGGCCGGGAGTTCGGTTATCGACTCCGGCCTTTCGCCGACCTCTGAGCGTAGTGCGGCGACGAGATGTTCGTACGTATTGTCGCTGTCGATGCGTATCCGAACGCCATCGAATCGGGTTTCCTGAGAATCAAGGGATGACACGGTCGCCCTCCTCGCTTGGCAATTTGGGACAAGTGTAGGCCTCGCGGCTCGCCCTGTATTCATGCTCGACGTCAGGCGCGGCCGTGCTTGACCTGATTGAACGGCACCCCGCGATCGGCGGCGAATTCGCGCGGGAAGCCCAGGATGCGTTCGCCAATCACATTGCGCGCCATTTCGGTTGTGCCGCCGCCGAGATGGGCGGTCTGCCGGGACAGATAACGCTCGCCGGCGAACATCAAGTCGGCGGGGCCATCCACGACGCCCGCGCTACCGGCGATCGCCAGCGCGGTGTCGATCTCCAGCGAGACTTCCTCGGCCTGGAACAGCCGAATCAACGAACCGCCGGTCGGCGGAAGCGATCCGTCCAGCACGCCCCGGAATACGTGGTCGATGAGTTGTTCCCACACCGCGCGGTGGGTCAGCGCGCGGCCGGCGGCCCCGCGCACCCGGTCGTTGTCGGACAGACCCGCCGCACGAATCATCGCGTGATAGTCCGGCGCCTGCTCCTGGTTGTTCTCGGCGCCGCTGCCGCTGGCGAATTCCGAGCCACCGCCGACCGCTCGCCGCTCGTGATACAGCTGACGGGAGGCAACGTCCCAGCCCTTGTCGACTTCGCCGACCACTGCGTCGTCGCCGAGTTCGAGATCGTCGAAGAATTCCTCGCAGAACTCGGTGGAGCCGTTGACCTGTTTGATCCGGCGCAACGTAATGCCCGGGCTGTCCAGGCGCACCAGGAACATCGTCAGGCCTTGGTGCTTGGGCACGTTCCAGTTGGTCCGGGCCAGCAGCAGACCGTAATCGGCGGCGAAGGCGCCGGTGCTCCAGGTCTTGGCGCCGTTGATGATCCACTTGTCGCCGCGGCGCTCGGCGCGGGTGATCACCCCCGCGAGATCGGAGCCGCCGCTGGGTTCCGACAGCAGCTGGACGAGCACTTCGTCACCGCGCAGTGCGGCCGAAATGTGTTGGCGCTTCTGATCTTCGCTGCCGGTGTCGAGGATCGTCGGGCAGCAGATGGTGAACGTCGGGGTGTTCAAGATCAGCGGCAGCTCATAGCACGCGCTTTCCTCGTCGAACGCCTTTTGGTACGCGATATCGAGGCCGAGCCCACCGTACTCGGTCGGGAAACAGATGCCGGCGAAGCCGCCGTCGTAGAGCCGTCGCTGCAATCGGCGGACGTGCTGCCAGGACTCTTCCTCGCCGCGGTCGGCATAGGGCGGATTGTTCGGGTCGGCGATCCGCGGCATGTTCGCGGAGAGCCAGCCGCGGGCCCGCTCGGCGAACTCGGCCACCGATTCCGACATATGACGCCTTCCGAGAGCTCCATTAACGCAAACCGGTAATGACATTACCAGTAGACCGGCCGAGCTGAGCCAGCCATCGGATGGCCGCGATCTGATCGTCAAATACCCTTTGCCGGCCGGGATTTGAGCCGCAGTGATCAGCGACGGGTGCGCTTAGCCGCCGCGAGGCCGAGTGAGGGTGAACTGCTCGACCACGCTGATCGCCCCGTAGGGTCCGTTGACCGCGTAATGGGTGGCCTTGATCGAGGTGTTGCCGCCCGGGGAACCGGGATCGACATCGAAAGCGACAAAACCGTAGGGGTTTTGGCTGTCCCGAAACGCCGACCACGGCGCGTCCTCAACCAGGTAAATCGGCACCTTGCGCCCGATTGCGTCCCGGGAGTCGCCGAGGCCGGTCACGACGCGGCATCTCGGCTGCGGAAAGAACAGGCCGTTCGACGGTGCGGATGTTCCCCCTCCGCCGATGACCAGGTGCACGGTTCCCTTCGTCGTGTCGATCACGTCGCCGCCGTCATGCACCGGGATCGGGGTTCGGGTCTCGGTATCCTGCGCTCCGCGCAGCGGGTGGGAACGCTCGTAATGATGCTCGTGACCGCAGACCACCAGATCGACCTGGTAGCGGTCGAACAACGGCAGCCACTCCTGGCGGATACCGAGGTCGGCGCCATTGGTGTGGTCGGCGGTGGACACCGCGGTCTGGTGCATGCAGACAATCACCCAGTCGACCCGCTTGTCGGCTCGCGCATTCGTGAGTTCGGTTTCCAGCCAACGCTTTTGCGCACCACCGGAATAGCCGCGGACGTAAGAGTTGCCGCCGTCCTGAAAGCAGATGTCGTCGTTGTTGAGGCTGATGATCCGTACCGAGCCGGCGGTGAATGAGTACCACAGCCCGCGCAGCTCGGTGTCGGATTGCGGGTCGGGCAAGGCGAAGTAGGTCTGATAGGCCGCATAACCGATGGGGCCATTGCCCAATTCATTCTCGTGGTTGCCGGCGGCCGGCATCCACGGCCGATAGCGTGCTGATCGGGAGTTGTTGTCGAACCAGTCCGACCACGTCCGGATGCGGTCGTTGGCCAGGTTCGCGTAGCACAGGTCGCCGTTGACCAAGTTGAACAGCGGACTTATCCGCTCGATCGCGGTGGTGATGTCCCCGGCGGCCGGCGAACCCAGGTTGTCGTTGCGGTAGCTGTCCTTCTTCAGTCGGCCCAGAGTAGGCGTCGCCTGGTCGCCAAAGCTGGTGAAGCGCAACGGACTCCGGCCTGACGGCGCGGTACGCACGGTGCCCAGCTCGGGTTCGGTGCCGTCGTGTACTGCGGCGTACACATAGTCGGTGTCGGGTGCGAGATTGTCGAGCTTGGCGTGGTGGACACGGACCTCGGTCTTCGACTTCGCGTCGCGGTATGTCCGGGTCTCGGCGGGCGCGGTGCGGCCGAAGCCGCCGGTCGACGTGCCGGCCATGACGCGCGGATTGCTCACGGGATCGGTGGTGTGCCACGACACCACGACTTCGCTGGAAGCATCTCGACCGAATTGCAGATGCAGACCGCCGACGGGTTGGGCTCCGCTACGCGGGGCCCGACTCCACAGACTTGGCCCGCGCCGGGACGGTCCGAAGAGTGTGACGGCACCGGCACCCAGCCCAGCGCCGATGATTGTCGTCGCCGCCCCGGTCGTCAGCAGTGTCCGACGGCTGATGCCGGGCGCGGGCGCAGCGCCCTCGCCCGATTGCGGCTCTTCGACCATGCCTCTTTCATACCTTGCCCGTCCGGGCGGCCGGTGGAGCCCAATATCGAAGCGTCCCGTAGGGGAACAGCAGTTCACTCAAGCCCGTCGGCCACCGCGGCGACCGCTCAGCGCCCACGGAAAACGGTCACAAACCCAAAATGTTAAGTATTTTCTCAGCTTCGTGATGGGTGCGAGATTTCGATCATGATGTGCGGCGGTCGGCCAATAACAACGCGATCAGTTGAAAATATCGACCGTCGCACAATGGTCATCGCGCCTTTACCGGACGCGGCTTGGCGCCGGTGCCCGGGAGTCATTTGCCCTGGCGCTGTCGGTGCCCGCTCGGCGATGAGAGCCGGGCGTGGGCGGGGCTGTCCGCTCTGCCGTATCTGCGGCCCTGCGACGATACGTGCACGGTGGCCGACGGGCGCGGCGCATGCCGGCCAATTGCTCTGACACCAAGGCATTTACGGCTCGGATGAAGTGGTAGACGGTTAGCTGGGCGCGGCCAGTGTCGGTTGCCGGCGCGGCGCCAGAATCGCCACCCCGAGCCGACGTTGGCGGTCCCGGCCGGTTGGTGCCGGCCGAGCTACTGACATTCGTCTAATAGCCGGAGTCCGGTAGCGCAGCATTCGCGTGACCCGGTGGGCGCCGGGAACTTCTTGTATCGGGCCGAAAAAATTGTCGGAGGCGCAATGTCTCTTTGGTTATTCTCAGCACAGGATGCACTTCTGTGATTTAAGATTGCGCAACTGTCAGACCTCAAACAAGCCTGCTTTGTGGATGAGTTAATTGCATTAACTCATCCGGGGACCCCGTAAGGGGCCTGACGCCCGTCTGAAGGAGGATCGGTGTCGTTCGTAACTGCGCAACCGGAGGATCTGTCCGGTGCCGCGGGCAGTCTTGCCGGTCTCGGCGATGCGATGGCGGCGAGAAACGCTGCAGCGGCGACGCCGACTACCGGTCTGGTGCCCGCTGCGTCAGATATTGTTTCGGCGATGACGGCGGCACAGTTCGGTAAGCACGGTGCCGCTTATCAGCAGATCGCCGCCCAAGCGGCGGTGGTCCACGAACAAGTAGTAGCCGCGTTGCGTTCCGGGGCGGGGGCGTACGCGCTGACCGAGGCGGCGAATGCAGCAGCTGCCGACTAAGGGGGGCCTGGGTCGATGAGTTTCATGATGTTTCCGCCGGAGATCAACTCCAGCTTGATGTACAGCGGCGCGGGCTCCGGTCCGCTGATGGCGGCCGCGTCAGCGTGGAGCGAGCTGGCTGCCGATCTCGAGTCCACCGCTGCCTCCTATCAGGCGGTGCTCGCGCAGCTCACCGGATCGACGTGGCTGGGCCCGTCCGCGGCGCGCATGGCCGCGGCGACAGCGCCGTATGTGGAGTGGCTGGCGACGACCGCGGGCCAGGCCGCGCAGACCTCGGCTCAGGCCCAGTTTGCCGCCGCGGCCTATGAGGGCGCCTTCGCCTCGACGGTTCCGCCGGCTGTCATCGCTGCCAACCGTGCACTGTTGGCGGCTTTGGTTGCCACCAACTTCCTGGGTCAGAACACCCCGGCGATCATGGCCACCGAGGCGCACTACATGGAGATGTGGTTCCAGGACGGCCTCACGATGGACACCTACGCGGCGGCCTCCCAGCAGGCCGTCGTGCTGCCGCAGCAGACCCCGGCGCCGGCGGCGAGCGACGGTGGCTTGGCGTCCGATCTGGCCTCGGCGGTGCAGTCCATCGAGAATTCCATCAGCAGCACGGTAAACAATCTGGTCACGGCGCTACAGGGAATGCTCAGTGGAAACACCACCGCGGGCGCCTCCACCAACAGTCTGTCGTCCGCGTTGTCGTCGGCGATGAGCAACCTGACCGGTGCCAGTTCGGCTGCTCACACCGCCGCCGCCACCTCGGGCGCCAGCACGGCAACCGCGACCGCGGCCGATGCGGCCACCAGCGCGACCGGATCCCTCCTTCCGATTCAGGCCACTTATTACGCGACCATGCTCGCCAGCATGCCCGCCAAAATGCTTATCAGCCTTAGCAATTCGATGAGTGCCAGCCAGGCTATGCAGGCGGGCCAGCAGGCGATGCTCGCGGACGTGCAGTCGTTGGTCGATGGCAAGCTGAAGGCGTTGCTGGGCAGCATCTCCGGCCAGATGCGCGGGTTCGGATCGCAGATCACCGCGCAACTCGCCGGGGCGGGACGCATGAGCGGCCTGTCGGTTCCACATGGCTGGGCCCAGAACGCTCCGGAGATGGTGCGCGCCGCACCGGTGCTGCCGGCCAACAGCATTGCGCCGCCGCAGGTTGCCACCGCGCTGCCCAATAGCCCGTACACCCAGGCGCTCATGGGTTCGCTCAACGGGCGGGGCATGGCAACTCAAGCCGCCAAGACGGCGTCCGTGAAAGTTGAGACTCGCACGCCGGCTGGCGGATGAGGACCGGGGGGATGCCATTGCTGCAGCACGCATTAACCCAAGACATGACAGCGAGATAAGGAGAGAGATATGCCTACACGTTTTATGACTGACCCGCACGAGATGCGGGCGATGGCGGGACGTTTCGACGTGCACGCGCAGACCGTTGAGGACGAGGCCCGCAAGATGTGGGCGTCGAGCCAGAACATCGCCGGTGCGGGCTGGAGCGGTACCGCTCAGGCCACCAGCTTCGACACCATGGGTCAGATGAACACCGCGTTTCGCAACATCGTGAACATGCTGCACGGGGTGCGCGACGGGTTGATCCGCGACGCCAACAACTACGAGGCCCAGGAACAGGGCTCGCAGCAGATCCTGTCCAGCTAGCCGATCACCGAAAACACGTAGGAGAACACTCATGTCGATCAGTTACCAGTTCGGTGATGTCGATGCCCACGGCGCGCTGATCCGCGCCCAGGCCGCCTCGTTGGAGGCCGAGCACCAGGCCATCGTGCGCGATGTGCTGGCTGCCGGTGACTTCTGGGGTGGCTCGGGTTCGGTGGCCTGCCAGGAGTTCATCACCCAGTTGGG
>DATNFI010000124.1:0-31072 GCA_035606475.1 Mycobacterium sp.
CCGGAGCGGCATCTGGAGCCAGAGCGGCGATGATCGCGTCTTCGTCCACGCCCGACACCACGACCAGGGGCTCGACGCCGGCCTGCCGCAGTACGCGCCGCCTACCTTCGGACGCCGACCCGAGGACGAGTCGCGTCATCGCCCCCGCATGTGGGTTCGCTGCACCAGCGTCAGTCGCTGCCAGCTGTGCACGGCGTAGCGCAGTTTGTCGACGGGCAGGGCCCACCGGGAGAACTCCGGCTCACCTTGCGCGGCGCCGCCCCCCGAGGCGCCGGCCAGCACGGTGATCAGCGCGGCCACCTCGTCGTCGGTCGGGTTGCCCCTGACCACCTGGATGTGCGGAGCGTGCGGCCGCTCGACTTCCTGTTCCTCGCTCACAGCGGAATGTTCCCGTGCTTCTTCGGCGGCACCTGGGCGATCTTGCGCTCCAGCAACCGCAGCGCGGCACCGATGTAGCCGCGGGTGTGCGACGGCGGGATCACCGCGTCGACGTACCCCCGCTCGGCGGCGATGTACGGGTTGACCAACGTGTCCTCGTACTCCTGCTGCAACTGCAGCCGCAGCGCGTCGACGTCCTCGCCGTTTTTGGCCGCCTCGCCGAGCTGCTGGCGGTAGACGAAGCCGACCGCGCCGGACGCGCCCATGACCGCGATCTGCGCCGTCGGCCAGGCGACGTTGACGTCGCAGCCCATGTCCTTGGAGCCCATCACGCAGTACGCGCCGCCGTAGGCCTTGCGGGTGATGACGGTGATCTTGGGGACGGTGGCCTCGCCGTAGGCGTAGAGCAGCTTGGCGCCGCGGCGGATGATGCCGTTGTATTCCTGGCCGGTGCCCGGCAGGAAACCCGGCACGTCGACCAGCATCACGATGGGGATGTTGAAGCAGTCGCAGGTCCGCACGAAGCGGGCGGCTTTCTCCGAGGCGTTGATGTCCAGGCAGCCCGCGAATTGAGTGGGCTGGTTGGCCACGATCCCGACCGGCCGGCCTTCGACGCGGCCGAAACCGACCACGATGTTCTGCGCGTAACCGGCCTGCACCTCGAGGAATTCGTCGTCGTCGAGGATGCGGGTGATCACCTCGTGCATGTCGTAGGGCTGGTTGGCCGAGTCGGGGATCAGCGTGTCCAGCTCGAGGTCCTCCTCGTTGAGGTGGTCCTCGATGGAGCCTTCGGGAGCCGGCACCGGGTAGTGCGGTGGATCGGTGAAGTTGTTGGGCGGCAGGTAACTCAGCAGATCGCGGACGTAGTCGAAGGCGTCCTGCTCGCCGGAGGCGACGTAGTGCGCCGTGCCCGACTTGGCCATGTGGGTATGGGCGCCACCCAGTTCCTCCATCGTGACGTCTTCACCGGTGACGGTCTTGATGACGTCGGGGCCGGTGATGAACATCTGGCTGGTCTGGTCGACCATCACCACGAAGTCGGTCAGCGCGGGGGAGTAGACGTGCCCACCGGCGGCGGCGCCCATGATCAGCGAGATCTGCGGGATGACGCCGGAGGCCTGGATGTTGTTGTGGAAGATCTGGCTGTACAGGCCCAGTGAGACCACACCCTCCTGGATGCGGGCACCGGCGCCGTCGTTGATGCCGATCAGCGGACGGCCGGTCTTGAGGGCCAGCTCCTGCACCTTGACGATCTTCTCGCCGTACACCTCGCCGAGGCTGCCGCCGAACACCGTGACGTCCTGGCTGAAGATGCAGACATCGCGACCGTCGATGGTGCCGTAGCCGGTGACGACGCCGTCACCGAGCGGGCGCTTCTCGGCCAGACCGAAGTTGGTGCTGCGGTGGCGGGCCAGCGCGTCGAGCTCCACGAACGATCCCTCGTCGAGCAGGGCGTAGATGCGCTCGCGCGCAGTCAGTTTGCCCTTTTCGTGCACCCGCTCGACGGCGGCTTCACCCACCGGGTGCAGCGTCTCTTCGCTCCGCCTCCGCAGTTCGGCGAGCTTGCCCGCGGTGGTGTGGATGTCAATGTGGTGCTCGGCTTGTGCCTCGACCGAAGTCTCGGAGGTGCTCGTCATGATGAAAGATCTTAGCGGTCCCTTAAATTGCGGCCCCCAACCACACTGGAAGCGCTGATCTAGGCTGGTCGGCGATGGACAGCGACTCGCTGGCGCCCCTGGATGCCGCGGCCTTGCGGGACGGGCTGGTCGGGCCCGGCATGCCGTGGCGACAACTCGACGTCGTCACCGAAACCGGCTCCACCAACGCCGATCTGCTCGCGCGGGCCGAGGCCGGTGCCGATATCGACGGGTCGGTCCTGCTTGCCGAATACCAGAACGCCGGCCGGGGCCGGCACGGCCGGCAGTGGACGGCGCCGTCGCGGACGCAGGTAGCCCTGTCGGTCGGCGTGTCCGCTGGATCGGTGCCGCATCCGGGTTGGGGCTGGCTGACGCTGGCCACCGGGGTCGCGGTCGTGGACGCGCTGGCGGCGGTCGGTGTCGAGGCGGGCCTGAAGTGGCCGAACGACGTCCTGGTGGACGGCGGCAAGTTGGCCGGCATCCTTGCCGAGGTGGCCGCGCCGACGCAGGTGATCGTCGTCGGCCTCGGGCTCAACGTGGCCCTGACCGCCGACGACGCGCCGGATCCGGTGGCCACCTCGCTGCTGATGCTGGGATCGTCGGCAACCGATCGAAACGCGTTGGCGCGCACGATACTTCGCGAATTGGCGCGGCGCATCGATGCCTGGCGCACCGCCGGCGGGGCCGACTCGGCGCTGATCGCCGATTACCAGCGCTACAGCCTGACCCTGAATTCGCGGGTGCGGGCCAGCATGCCCGGCGACCGCGAGGTGGTCGGCGTCGCACGATCGGTCGACGAGACCGGGCGCCTGTGCATCGACACCGGTGCGCAGACCGTGGCGATATCTGCCGGAGACATCACGCACCTGCGTCCCAGCGTCTAAAGTGCCAGCGTGGGCTACCCCGACAACGTGTTGGCGGGTGACGAGCAGGTCGTCTTACACCGCCACCCGCACTGGAAGCGGCTGTTCTGGCCGGCCGTCGTCCTGATCCTGTCCAGCGCCGCGGCGTCGTTCGGTTGCGCGGTGGTCAGTGGCACCACCTGGGACGCGAACGCCAAGCAGGTCGTCTACTGGGTGATCGGCGCCATCTGGCTGGTGCTGATCGGCTGGCTGACGTTGTGGCCGTTCCTGAACTGGATCACGTCGCATTTCGTCATCACCGACCGTCGGGTGATGTACCGGCACGGAGTGCTGAGCCGCAGTGGGATCGACATCCCACTGGCCCGGATCAACAGCGTCGAATTCCGCCACCGGCTGATCGACCGGATACTGCGCACCGGCACCTTGATCATCGAGTCGGCGTCACAGGATCCGTTGGAATTTCACGACATTCCGCGCGTGGAACAGGTCCACGCGCTGCTGTATCACGAAGTTTTCGACACCCTGGGATCCGAGGAATCGCCGAGCTGATTTGCCCGGCTGCCGCGTGCCCGCCAGGCCCGCATCAGCGTCACGTTGCCGGATTCTTCGACGTCCTCGAAAGCCTCCGCGATGCCGCCCGCGGTGAATGCCGCTTCGCTGCTGCGCGCGGACTCGTCGGGGAACACCCAGCGCCGGAACGCCCAGAAGCGGAACGCCATCTGCAGCAGGTTGCCGATGAGGTAGGCCGAGATGAAGTCGGCGATGTTCTCCACCGTCAGCGACACCATCGGCACCCGCAGGTCCAGCATGTAGCTAGAGACCCACAGCGGCGCCATGCTCAGAAGCACCCCGACGCCGCTGAACGCGAAGAACAACAGCGCCTCGTGGTGGCGCTCGCGGCCGCCGCGGTCGCGGAAGCTCCATTCCCGGTTCAGGATGTACGACGCGATGACCGCGACGATGCCGGCGATGACCTTGGCGGTCACCGGCTTGGGCTCCAGGATCGTCAGCTTCAGCGTGTAGAAAATCGCCGAGTCGATGACGAACGTGGTCGCGCCGACGATGGCGAACTTGATCAGCTCGTGATGGCGCTCGGCGTAGGGGCGGATCGGCCCCGGCAGTCGGGCGATCGTGGCATCGGCGAAGGACACAATGTCGCAGTGTACGTATTAGCGGTTAAGCGTGCTCTGTGACTGTGTCTCAGGCCACGCCCAGCGGCCGTGACACCATGATGGCCGTGCGGAAGACCCCCAACGCAACCCCCACGGTCGCCATGGTCGGCGGCGGCCAGCTCGCCCGGATGACCCACCAGGCGGCGATCGCGCTGGGTCAGACGCTGCGGGTGCTGGCCGAATCGCCGGCTGACCCGGCCGCCCAGGTCAGTCCGGACGTGATGATCGGCTCGCACACCGACCTCGAGGCGCTGCGCCGCGTCGCCGACAGCGCCACCGTGCTCACCTTCGATCACGAGCACGTGCCCTCTGAGCTGCTGGAAAAGCTGGTCGCCGAGGGCGTCAACGTGGCACCGCCGCCGCACGCGCTGGTGCACGCGCAGGACAAACTCGTCATGCGCCGCCGGCTCGAAGCCCTCGGTGTTCCGGTGCCCCGCTACGCCGAGATCCGCAGCGTCGACGAACTCGACGACTTCGCTCGGCGCATCGCCGGGCCCGTGGTGGTCAAAGCGGTCCGCGGCGGTTACGACGGGCGCGGGGTGCGGATGGCGCGCGACCCGTCGCACGCCCGCGAGATCGCGACCGCCTTTCTGGCCGACGCGGTACCGGTGATGGCCGAGGAGCAGGTGAACCTGCGTCGCGAACTCTCGGCCCTGGTGGCGCGCTCGCCGTTCGGGCAGGGCGCGGCCTGGCCGGTGGTCGAGACGGTCCAGAGCGACGGGATCTGCGTCCTGGTGATCGCCCCCGCGCCGGATCTGCCCGACGACGTCGGCGCCGCGGCTCAGCGGCTGGCGCTCGAGCTGGCCGCCGAACTCGGCGTCGTCGGTGTGCTGGCCGTCGAGCTGTTCGAAACCGTGGACGGGAAGCTGCTGGTCAACGAGCTGGCGATGCGTCCGCACAACTCCGGGCACTGGACCATGGACGGCTCGCGCACCAGCCAGTTCGAGCAGCATCTGCGCGCGGTGCTGGACTACCCGCTCGGCGATACCGACGTCGTCGCGCCGGTGATCGTGATGGCCAATGTCCTCGGTGCCGCGCAAACCCCGGCGATGTCGGTCGACGAGCGGCTACACCACCTGTTCGCGAGGATGCCCGACGCCCGGGTTCACCTCTACGGCAAGGAAGAACGACCGGGCCGCAAGGTCGGACACATCAACTTCCTCGGCTCCGAGACTGGGGATGCGACCGAGCTGGCAAACCTGCGTGAACGCGCCGAACGCGCGGCACACTGGTTGTCAGCAGGGGAATGGACCGACGGATGGGATCCGCATGAGTAACCCGCGCGTTGGCGTGATCATGGGCAGTGACAGCGACTGGTCGGTGATGTCCGACGCCGCCGATGCGCTGGCTGAGTTCGACGTCGCCCACGAGATCGGGGTGTACTCGGCGCACCGCACCCCGCAGCGGATGCTCGACTACGCGCAGCAGGCCGCCGGCCGGGGCATCGAGGTGATCATCGCCGGCGCCGGCGGCGCGGCCCACTTGCCCGGCATGGTGGCCTCGGCGACACCGCTGCCGGTCATCGGCGTTCCGGTACCGCTGGCCAGGCTGGACGGACTGGACTCGCTGCTGTCGATCGTGCAGATGCCGGCCGGGGTGCCGGTGGCCACGGTGTCGATCGGTGGCGCCCGCAACGCCGGCCTGCTTGCGGTGCGCATCCTGGGGGCGTCGGACGCCGACCTGCGGCGGCGGATCGTGGCTTTTCAGAAGGAGTTGGCGGAGTCGGTGCTGGCCAAGGATTCGGCTCTCCAGCAGCGTCACGGTAAAGTTACCGGCCAGTAGCAGCCGCGGTAGGGCAGAAAAGAGGGAGGCCACCATGGCTCAGTGGGCCGGAGATTCGTCGTTCGATCTGTTCCAGTTGCCTGACGAGCACAACGAGTTGCGGGCAGCGATCCGTGCGTTGGCGGAGAAGGAGATCGCGCCGTACGCCGCCGAGGTGGACGAGCAGTCACGCTTCCCCGAGGAGGCGCTCAAGGCACTCAACGCGTCCGGCTTCAACGCCGTTCACATCCCCGAGGCGTACGACGGCCAGGGTGCCGACTCGGTGGCCGCCTGCATCGTGATCGAGGAAGTGGCGCGCGTCGACGCGTCGGCATCGTTGATCCCGGCGGTGAACAAGCTCGGCACGATGGGTCTGATCCTGCGCGGCTCGGAGGAGCTGAAGAAGCAGGTGCTGCCGACGATGGCCAACGACGGGTTGATGGCGTCGTACGCGCTGAGTGAACGGGAAGCCGGCAGCGATGCGGCGTCGATGAAAACCCGCGCGAAGGCCGATGGCGGCGACTGGATTCTCAACGGCGCCAAAGCCTGGATCACCAACGGCGGCAAGTCATCCTGGTACACCGTGATGGCGGTGACCGACCCCGACAAGGGTGCCAACGGCATCTCGTCGTTCATCGTCCACATCGACGACGAAGGATTCACCGTCGGCCCGAAGGAAAAGAAGCTCGGGATCAAGGGCTCGCCGACCACCGAACTGTACTTCGAGAACTGCCGGATCCCCGGCGACCGGATGATCGGCGACCCTGGCACCGGCTTCAAGACCGCCCTGGCGACCCTGGACCACACCCGGCCCACGATCGGCGCGCAGGCGGTGGGTATCGCGCAGGGCGCGGTCGACGCCGCCATCGCATATACCAAGGACCGCAAGCAGTTCAAGCAGTCGATCAGCGATTTCCAGGGTGTGCAGTTCATGTTGGCGGACATGGCGATGAAGGTCGAGGCCGCGCGGCTGATGGTTTACAGCGCCGCGGCCCGCGCCGAGCGCGGCGAGGGCAACCTCGGCTTCATCTCGGCGGCCTCGAAATGCTTCGCCTCTGATGTGGCGATGGAAGTCACCACCGACGCGGTGCAACTCTTCGGTGGCGCTGGCTACACCACCGACTTCCCGGTGGAACGTTTCATGCGCGACGCCAAGATCACCCAGATCTACGAGGGCACCAACCAGATTCAGCGCGTGGTGATGTCGCGCGCATTGCTGCGCTGAATGTCGCTGCGCCTCAGTGGCGTAACCCGATCACGGTGTTCGGCGAACACATGAACGGAAATCCGCACGGCGGCTTCTGAAGTGCCTCCGGCGGCGGCGGATCCGGTCCATCCCAAACGCCGGGCGCCACGTTTCCGTGGCCCCAAAACACGCCTCACCACGTATGGCAACGGGTCATGTCCCACTGGACATCCAGCCCTGGCCCGCCGTGATTGTTACGCCCGTTTGTACCGCTCATCGGATCCCCTGGGCACCATGTCCACGGATTACCGGCGGGCAACGGGCCGCGCATCGGCACAAAACTGGGGTCAGCGTGGGCCATACCTGTACTCAGGCCTAAACCGGCCACCGCGACGCCGCCCGACAACAGCGCCTTGGCAATTGCCTTCCTTATGCGGGAGTGCATAGCGATTCCTTTCGAGCATCGACCGCGCCGGTTCGACATCCGCGAATTGCGTTGTCGCTGCGTCAGGAGTGGGCCGCCGGTACAGTCAACCTGCATCATGTCCCCGAAATGCGTCTGTCCTACTCGCGGCGGCAATCCGGCGCGCTGCGACAATTGTGCGCTCGCAGTCCGGGTTGATTCATGGGGCGATTGCCCTATTTTCTCCGCGCGCGATGCCGTAATTACCCTGCGGAAATCGGTCGTCCGGTGAATGCCTTACTGGAACGCGAGGCGCCACTGTCGCAGCTGAATGCGGTGGCGCGCCGCGTGGTTCGCGGCGGTCCTGGAGAAGTGGTGTTGCTCCGCGGGGAGGCCGGCGTCGGAAAGACCGCGCTGCTGGGCAGATTCGCCGACCAACTCGAGCCTCGGCTGCGGGTCCTACGCGGCTGGTGTGACCCGCTGGGCGCGCCGCGACCGCTGGGCCCGCTCACCGACGCCCTGTCCGGGTTGGACGCGGCCGCCGGTGCGGCCCTGGCCGCGGCTGTCGATTCGGGCGACACGGCACAGATCTATCGACAGTTGTTGGCCGCCTTGGGCGGTGGCGGCCGGTGGGTGTGGGTGATCGAGGATGCGCACTGGGGCGACGGCGCCACCCTGGACATGATCCGGTTCTTGGCGCGGCGCATCAGTGCGCTGCGATTGCTGCTGGTGATTTCTTTCCGCGACGACGAGCTGGCGCCGGCCCATCCGCTGGCGGTGACGCTGGGCGACCTGGTGAACTGTTCGAACGTGAGCCGAATTGAGTTGTCGGCGTTGAGCTTGACCGCGGTGGCGACGCTGGCCGCCGGGAGCGGTGTGAATGCGGCGCAGCTGCATCAGGTCAGCAGCGGTAACCCCTTCTTCGTCACCGAGGTGCTGGCGGCGGGACCGGGCGCACTGAGCCGGAAGACGTTGCCGCGCAGCATTTCCGAAGCGGTGTGCGGTCGGCTGGCCCGGCTGTCGGCCAAGGGGCGAGAGATGGCGCATGCGGTCGCGGTGTGCGGGCCGCGCGCCGAAGTCGCACTGCTGGACACGATGTGCCCCGAAGCCCGGACGGGCCTGCACGAGTGTCTGGGAGCCGGCGTGCTGATCGCCGACGGAGACGTGGTCGGGTTCCGGCACGAGCTTGCCCGTCGCGCCACTCGGGCGCAGATCGCCGACTTCGATCGCATCGAGTTGCACCGCCGCGCGCTGGCCGCGCTGGCCGGGCTGGCCGATGATCCGAACACGTTGGCGGCATTGGCATTTCATGCTGACGAGGCCGGCGAATACGATGCGGCGGTCCGCTACGGCATCGCCGCGGCGGAGCGGGCCGCATCGCTGGGCGCCAACCGGGAGGCCGCGAGCCTGTACGCGCTCGCATTGCGTCATGCCGATGCGGTGGGCGACAACGAACGCGTCGGCTGGCTGGAGCGGCACGCCTTCACGTGTTACCTGAGTGGTGAGGCGGAGCCGGCGGTGGCGTCGTTGCGGCAGGCGATCACGCTGCGCCGCAAGCTCGCTGACCAGCTCGCCGAGGGCGACGACCTTCGCTGGCTGTCGCGTCTGCTGCAGCCGCTGGGACGTGCGGCCGAAGCCATCGACGCGGCGCGCGCGTCGCTGCGGCTACTGGAAGGACTCGACCCGTCGCCGCAACTGGCCTGGTCGCTGATCAACATGGCGCACATCTGCGCGCTCTCCTTGGACCCGGCGTGCGCCGAGTATGCGGCCCGGGCTCATGGGCTGGGCCGCGAATTGCACGATGCGGGAGTCGATATCAGAGCCCGCGGCTACACGGCGCTCACCGCCGTGTTCAGCGGCGGCACCGGTTGGGGCGAATTGGAAGCGGTGTGGCGCGAAGCGCTGGCGACCCCGGGGCTCGAGGAACATGCCGCGGTTCTGGGTGTGCTGATCTACTGGTATGCGGTGCTGCGCTGCGAATTGGGCCGCGCCGAGGGCTATCTGGCCGAGGCGCTGACATTCTGCGACGACCACGACCTCGGCATGTTCAGCTCACTGCTGCACGCCGCGGCCACACTGGCCGCCTTGCATCGTGGCGACTGGGAGTCCGCCGCCGGCGACGCCGAGCAGATCCTGACCCGGCCCGAGCTCAGCCCGCAGCATCGGGTTCTGCCGTCGGTGACGCTGACCCTGCTACGGGCGCGGCGTGGCCAGGCGTCGGTAGCTCCGCTGGCGCTCGAAGTCGACAACAGTGCCCAGCCCGGTGAACTGGTCCACCTCGGTGTGGTCTGGGCGGCGCGCGCCGAAGTGGCCTGGCTGGCCGGCGATGATGAGCGGGCCATTGCCGAAGCCCGCACCGGTATCGCGATGGCGCATCAGCACCCCGACCCTTGGCTGACCGGCAGTCTGCGCCGCTGGATTCATCTGGCGGGCGGCACAATTGACGCCGGCCCCGATAGCGCGCTGACCCCGTTCGACCTCGAGATCGACGGGCAGTGGCGCAAGGCCGCCGACGAATGGACCGACCGCGGCTGCTCCTACGACGCGGCGCTGGCCGAGCTCGGCGGCGACATTTCCGCGGTGACGTCGGCGCTGGAGACGTTCCGTCGGCTCGGCGCCAAGGCCGCCGTCCGTCGCGCGCAGCAACGGCTGGCCGCGTTGCGCGAGCGGGCACCCCGCACTCGGCAGGCGGACAAGGCGGCCGACCCGCACGCGCTGACCGGGCGGCAACGCCAGGTCTTCGATCTGCTTGCCGCCGGGCTGAGCAACCCGGAGATCGCCGCCGAATTGCACATCAGCCCCAAAACGGTTGGTCACCATGTCGAGGCGATCCTGGCCAAGTTGGGCGTGCAGAATCGCACCCAGGCGGTCGCCTACGCGCTGCAGCACCAGGCCGTCGGGCCGCCGGAGTAGTTACGCCGTTGCGCCGGCTGCGGTTCCGCTGAGCGCCGCGCTCTCGACGCTGAGCAGGCTTTCTGCCTCGTGCTCGGCCCGGTAGGCCTTGCCGCCGCCGTTGAGCCCGAACAACCGCTTGCTCCACAGCAGCCAGATCACCGCGACAATGTTGACCACCAGCGCGAAAAGTCTTAGCGCCGTGATCTTTTCGGTTAGCTCGTAGATCTCCAGCGGCAGGAAGACGCTGGTGGCGATCACCGCGAAGTACTCGCCCCAGCGCTGCATCAGCCAGAGTCCGACCGCCTCGACGAGCTCGATCAGCGCGTACCCGGCCAGCCCGATCGCGATCCATTGCAGCGTCGACGACGACAAGGCGAAGGCATGGGTGACCTGGTGAACGAGCCTGGAATGCTCCGGATCCCAGCCGATCTGGTTCGCCAGCGGCTTCAACAGGGGCATGTCCTTGTCCAGCACATGCTGCCAGCGTTCACGCGATCCGCTGAACTTCACCACGGCCGCGGCCACCAGAAGAAAAAGGACGGCGCGGAAGGCGCGCTCGATGGCGAGCGCCCGCATCAGGGTTCGGTCCCGCAGGAACCGCCCCCGCGGAATTTCCGGTGCGGTGTTCGCCGGTCCGCGGCGCCGGGGCGGGCCGACGACAAAAGTCTCGCAGCGCAGGCAGCGCCAGGCCTCGCCGGCCGGTGTGTCGACCGTCAGGCGCTCGCGGAGCTGCGGCTCATCGGGAGCAAATGTCGCGTGCCCACGCAACCCGCACGAGCGCAGAGCAAAATCCACCATGGGTGCACGCTACAGCGGCACGGCCGAGCGTCGGCCTCAGTCGAGATCCGGGTTCCAGGTTGTCGGCAGCATCGGCACGGTCGAGGCGCCGCCGAACTGATCCCGCGTCAACGTGGACAGCCCGGACGGCTCGGCCCCGCCCTCTCGCGGCCCGCTGCCGGCGAAACCGAGGGGTCCGGAACCGCCATCCGAGGCCGTCACCGTCGGCTCCGGCTCCAGGTCCATAAATTCGTAGCCGCGGCCGATCAACGTGGCCTTTGCCCGCCGTCGGCGCTGAGTAGGCTGTGGTTCGTCGAGAGCTGTTGCAGCCGCGGCGTTTTCGGCGTCGACCGCCGCTGCCTTCTTGGCGCCCTTGCTGGCGCCCCTGGCTGCCTGCGCGGCCAGGCCCAGGTCGCCGACCAGGTACATGTAAGCGGGCATCGTGACGCCGGGTGGTCCGGCCGGCGTCGGCGGGGGAGGAGGCGCGGGTGCAACGGCCGGGGCATGAGCGACCGCCACCGGGGCGGGCGTGGGTGCCAGCGGTGCGGGCGCCGGCGGGGGCGGAGTGGGGGCCATCGCGAACGCCGGGGCCAGCATCGGCGCGGTCGAGGCCGGCGCCAGCCCGGCCAGCCCGGCCAAGCCCGCCAGCCCGGCCAGCCCGACGGGCGCGGCCGCCAGGGGAACCAGCGACGCGGCCGCGAGCGGGAGGAGGGCCGGAAGGGCCACGGCCAGCGTCGAATCGAGGATGTAGTGCAGCACCTGGATGGTGTTGCCGATGGTGGAGCCGACGATCTCCACCATCGCCGCCGGGATGACCAGGATCAGCGCCTGCGGGTTGACGGCGGCGGTGTAGACGATCGCCAGCAGGTCGTCGACGATGACGATGCCGGTGAACGCAATGTAGGACCCCGGGTCCAGCGGCACCGACAAGACATAGGCGATGGTTGCGGGGTTGAGGTAGGCCAGCGGGTCGCCGCTGAACGCCAGCCACGAGCCGGGTACCCCGACCGGCGGCAACCACGACGGGTCCAATCCCTGCAGCCAGGTGCCGATGGGGTCGTCGACGCCGGTGTAGCCGATCTGCTGGAAGAAGTCCAAAAGCTGCTGATACAGCGGGAACTGGCTGGGATCCGGATACGACGGCTGGGGGAACAACCCCTCTAGGTAGCTCTGCAACTGCTCGAACCACGCGGGCGGCGTCGACGGGTCGGTGGCCGCCGCCGACTTCACGATCGTCGGCGCCGGTTGCGACTGCGGCGCCGCCGCGACCGCCGCGCCCGCGACCCCCTGATAGGTGCTCATCACCGCGGCGGCCTGAACCCACATCCGGACGTAGTCGGCTTCGTTGAGCGCGATCGGAATGGTGTTGATGCCAAAGAAATTCGTCGCCGACAACACTGCATGGGTGGCGTGGTTGGCGGCCAACTCACCCAGGGTGGGCATCGCGGCCAGCGCGGTGGTGTAGGCGGCCGCCGCGGTCTGCTGCTCGATGGCTGTCGCGGCGCTGTTCGCGCTTTCCTTGAGCAGCCACGCCAGATAGGGTGCATGCGCGGCCGCATAGGACTCGGCGCTCGGGCCCTCCCACGCTCCGCCCTGCACCGCAGCGAGAACCGCGGTCAGTTCATCGGCGGCCGCCGCGTACTCGGCGGACAGACCGGTCCACGCGTCCGCGGATGCCAGCAGCGACCCCGGTCCGGGACCGCTGCTCAGCAGCGCCGAATGCACCTCCGGAGGTGCCGCCATCCAGACCGGGGCGGTCACGCACGGTTGTCGGAAATTGCGGAGAACAACGCGCTCAGCGTCATACAGACTCTCGCTTTCGGGGTCGACCGCCCCGGCTCGCAGGACGCGATGACGTGAGTCTCCTGGCTCTCGGATCGCTGCTTGCCTCGCCTTCCGACCTGACGGCCGTGGCTGGTGAGGGTCGCTCCCCGATGACAGTGGCGGGACCGCGCCGGATTCGCACCGGCTTCCTCTGTCGTCATCGCCTAACGGTGCGATCTTGCCATACCGGCTCACCTGCGGCGGATCAGTTCGAAATGTACGGTGACCGGAATGACCGGCAGCACGCTGCAGGTGCGCTCCGCCACCGACGATGATCTGGTGCGCGTCCGCGACATCGTCAACCACTACATCGAGCATTCGGTCTTCAATTTCCGCACCGAGCCGCAGAGCCTTGACGAGGTACGCGGGTTGTGGGAGCAACGGCACCAGCGGTTTCCATGGCTGGTGGCCGTCATCGACGGCGACGTCGTCGGCGCGGCCTATGCGGGACCGTGGAACGAGCGCGCCGCCTATCAGTGGACCGTCGAATCCACCATCTACGTCGACCCCTCGGCACACCGCCGCGGCGTCGGCGATGCGCTCTACACGGAGTTGCTTGATCGATTGCGCCGCGAGGGATTTCACAGCGCGATTGCCGTAATCGCGTTACCCAACGACCCGAGTGTGCGACTGCACGAGCGACACGGATTCGAGCGGGTCGGCCGCCTTCGCGAGGCCGGCTACAAAAACGACGCCTGGCATGACGTGGGCTTCTGGCAGCGCAATTTCTCCGGCGACTAGCCGAGTTGTGCTGTGCAGTAATAGTTTTCGGTCTGGCCGTCGTTGCGCTGCGGAACCGGAAGTCCGGCGTCGGCCAACAATTGGCTGGCTCGGTGCCTGGTGGTACGCCAGCCGTGTTGGTCCAGATACGTGGCGACGTCATGGCGTTCGCCGCTGAACCACAAGTCGTCGATGCTGGCGTCGAGGCCGTACTCGTACCACTTCTGGGTCGCGGCATGAACGACCTCCTGCGACTCCGGTGTGCTGAGGAAAATCTCGACGACCAGTCGGCTGCCCGGCGCGCTGAGCTCGGTGATGTTGTCCAGCAACCGATCCTGGGCCTCCGGCGGCAGGAAAGCCAGCAGGCCCTCGGCCACCCACACGGTCGGCCGGCCGGTGTCGAAGCCGACCTGCCGCAGGGCCGCCGGCCAGTCGTCGCGCAGGTCGATCGGCACCGCGCGCAGGTCGACGGTCGGTTCGGCGCCCGCGGCGGCCAGCGTCGCGGTCTTGAAGTCCGTCACCTGCTGCTGGTCGATCTCGAACACCACCGTCTCGGCGGGCCAGGACAGCCGGTAGCCGCGGGCGTCGAGGCCGGAGGCCAGCACCACCACCTGGCGGATGCCGGATTCAGTTGCGTCGGTGAGGAATTGGTCGATCAGCCGGGTGCGCACCGCCAGCAGGTCGGTCATCGGCTGCATGCCCCACGGGTGGCCGGGAATGTCGACTTCGTCGGCGTTGATCTGGCCGTTGGCCCAGCGGGTGAAGAAGTCGACGCCGACCGCACGAACGAGCGGTTCGGCGAACGGGTCGTCGATGAGCCCCGCGTGGGTGGCGCGGCCCCGGCCCGCGGCCACCATGGTGGCGGTCGCCCCCACGCTCGTTGCCAGATCCCAGGTGTCGTTCTCGGTACGCGCCATGCCAGCCAGGGTAGTCATCCGAGGCTGGCAATTACCTTGTGGCGTTGCGGCACAACGGGCCACTACGGGGTGTGCAGGGGGCCGGAATTCATCGACATCGCTTAACGCACCGGTCAGGTTCCATTCACTTTTCCGGGGGCGTGGCCGCATAAGGTACCGCCCTATGAGCGCACCTTCGCCCGTTCCCACATCAGCGGTGGCCTGGTCTCCACAGAAGTGGGAGACCACCTTCATCAGCGTGACCAATGATTCCCTGCAGGTTGTCATCGACGAGGCGAACAAGGCGCTCAACGCCCACGGGGCACAGGGCTGGGAGGTGGTGAACTCCTCGGTGCAACGCGTCCAGGTGTCGCACCACTTCGCGGGCTACGACAAGGGCGGCGAGTTCTACTTCGAGTGGAGCATCGTCTGCACCATGAAGCGGCCCCTGACGCCGGCTTGACAGCGAGGCGGGCACGCCCGCGTTGCGTGTTGGCCTAACATCGCTGGGTGACCGAATCCCGCTCGATGGGCGATCAGGCCGGGCTTGTCGCCGACGCCTGCTGCGAACACGAACACGGGCGCCCCGTCGCACACGACAATCAGTGGCAGCACCGCGCGACCTGGGCGTATCGGCTGGCCTGGGTCAGCATGCTGGCGATGCTCACCGAGGGCGTGGTCGGGCTGTGGCAGGGTCTCGCGGTCGGCTCGATCGCGCTGACCGGCTGGGCGTTGGGCAGCCTGCCCGAGGCACTGGCCAGCGCGATGGTGGCCTGGCGCTTTTCCGGTTGGCGGACCGTGTCGCCGACCGCTGAGCGTCGCGCGCAAGTCGGCGTCGCGTGGTCGTTCTGGCTGACCGCTCCCTATATCGCCGCGGAGTCCATCCACCACGTCCTCGACCCGCACGACGCCCAGACCTCGATGATCGGCATGACGTTGACGGCCGCCTCGCTGGTGCTGATGCCGATTCTGGGCCGCGTCAAGCATTCGCTCGCCGACCACCTGCACTCAGCGGCCACGGCCGGCGAGGGCACCCAGAACTACCTGTGCGGAGCGCAGGCCGCAGCCGTCCTGGTCGGCCTGGGGGTCGCCGCGATCTGGCCGAGCATCTGGTGGTTCGACCCGGCGATCGGCCTGGGCATCGCCGCCACGGCGATCTGGCAGGGCGTCAAGGCGTGGCGCGGCGACGACTGCTGCTGACGATCAGCCGTGCCGAAAGCCCTTGCCGGAGCGGTCAAGTGGATCGGGATCCAGTCCGAGGAACGTGGCCCGTAGCCGATCCCATAGTTCCAGCTGCGAGAAGGCCGGCTCGTCGCGCATCTGCTGAACGTTCGTCAGGAACGGGCTGGGCAGCATCAGCGTCATCAACTGGTCGTCGCGGCCGTTGAACAGGCGCACGCCCCACGACGTGGGCGAGCCGTCCTTGCCGATCCGGCGATACAGCTCCGCGCGCGAACAACGACGGATCCGGCCGAGCTCGGGACCGCTGTCCTTGTGCTCGCCGATGCACAGGTGAAAGTGCCAGCGGCCGAAGTCGACGGTCGCATAACCGTCGTACATCGAGATCCGCTTGGGCGGGTTGGGAGCGGCGACCTCCCACGCCGCGCCCTCGACCAGAACGCCGAACCATATTTCGTCCCAATACTCTTCGAAACACAGCTTTAGGAGGCTGAGCAGATTCTCCTCATCGGTCGGCAGCGGCCAAACCTGTTCCCGGCCTTTATCTTCGGTGGTCTGCACCGCAGGGCTAAAGTCGATCATCACGACTCCTTTCCGGCACCCGGTCAAGGGCGCAATCTCCGCAGAGCCCGCCATCAGGCGTGCGGTAATACAAACAGCAACTGGTGCGGCGGTAGTCGTTATCGCCGAAACAGACTGCCGCACTTAGTCGCGGGTCGGCGCACAGGCTGCGGGCCAATTCCCATCCTGCCGTGGTGGCCCGGTCGCGATCGAACACCTGCGCCGCGCCGAGCAGTGCAGAGGCGGTATTGCCGGCCAGCATCCTCTCCGAGATCGGGCCGAGTCGGCGCAACGCAGCCGCCAGCCGATCGAGGTGCCGGTCGAGCACCATGTCGGCCAGATCCTCGCGCCGACGAGTTCTGGGATGCTCGAGGTGCAGCGCGATCTGACCGTCGCTCTCGCGAAACAGCAGCTGCTCGGGCGGCAGGTCGACCAGCATTCGGTAACCGGCGACGGTGCCCACGCCGATCGACCACAGCCGCGCCGCGAAGCCCAAAAAGAACGTCGAGGCCGCGACGCGCCGCTCGGTGACGTCCATCCGGGCCTGGACGCGCCCGACGATCTCGGCCAGCAGTGCGGTGTCGTCGTACAGCCGCGTGACGGGGTGCCAATCGCCGTGCGGCGGTCCGGTGCCCAACGCGAAATACGGGCTGACACAGCGGAGTTCGCCGAGCGCCGTGACGATCCCGGCGTCGCTGGAAGGTGCTATCTCGCAACCGAATACAGAGTTCACCAGCAGCGCCACCCAGGGTCGGCGTGACATCGACTCTCGCTTTCGGGGTCGACCGCCCCGGCTCGCAGGATGCGATGACGTGAGTGTCCTGGCTCTCGGATCGCTGCTTGCCTCGCCTTCCGACCTGGTGGCCGTGGCTGGTGAGGGTCGCTCCCCGATGACAGTGGCGGGACCGCGCCGGATTCGCACCGGCTTCCTACGTCGTCATCGCCTTACGCGCGACATTGTCGCACAGCACTGGGGCGAGCGGGCAAGGTCGATTCGCCCACCGAGTTGTCAGAACAGCGGCGCGATGTGGAAGACGAAGTCGGAGCCGGCCGACAGTGAGTTCAACTCGTCGCCCAATGCGCCGGCGAGGTCGAAGTTGTGACCGAGGCCCGCCGTGGCGTCGCTGCCGACGGTGCCGAATGGATCGAAGACGAAGGCGAGATCGTGGGCGCCGCTGCTCCCCAGGCCTCCGGCCCAGGCGTCGCTGGTGTTAGTGGTGGACGCGAAAAGGTTGGTCAAGATGCTCGCTGAGTCGAAGTCGGCGGGGGCCGCGGCATTGTTACTGTCGCCGGCCGAAGCAAACGCGTTGTTGCCCAAGATGTTGGCGATATCGTTGCTGCCGTTCATGCCGGACTGCGCAGAGGCGTTGTTGCCGACGGTGTTGGCGAAGTCAAAGCTGCTGCCGGTGATGTCTGGGGAGCCGTTGGTATCGCCGGCCGTGGCGGAGGCGTTGTTGCCGACGGCGCTGGCGAAGTCAAAGTTGTTGCCAGTGGCCCCCGTTGCGTTGTCACCGGCCACAACGTAGGCACCATTGCTGCCGGTGCTATCGGCACTGGCGAAGTCGCCGTAGCCGCCCTTGGCGATGGCGTCGGCGTGCGGGCCGATGGCGATCGCGATGTCGCCCATGCCTGAACTGGCGCTTGCGGTGCCGTGGCCGTTGAAGACATCTATCCCGTCGATCGAGACGTCGATATCAGTCGGAGTTGGCGGATCCGACGACAAAAGAGACACAGCGTCGGCCGCGATCCACGGATCTGGTTGGAGATATCCACCATCGGCCACTGCGGTCCCCGGCCAGGCTGTCACCGCCGCCGCGATGCTCAGGCCCATGGCCAGCACACTTAGTCCACCGATCCGGTTAGCGTTACTCATCGGACTTCCCTTTCCTTGGCGCTTCATCGCAAACGACCGGTCTTAGCCGGGGGTGCCGGGCGAGCCCGGGGTGCCGTCACTGTTGGGCCCGAGAGCTCCGGTCCCCGTGCCGCCGGCGCCGCCGCTGCCCCCGGGACCGTTGGGAGTACCGCCGTTGCCGCCGTTGCCGCCGTTGCCACCGTGCGCGCCGGTGTCCACGCCGTTGGGCGCGTTGGTTGTGCTCGTGGTCGCGTCGCCACCGTTGCCGCCGTGGCCACCTGCGCCGCCGACGGTTCCATCGCCACCATGGCCGCCGGTGCCCCCGGTACCGGCGTGGGCATAGAAGCCGCCGTTCGCGTCGCCCCCAGCCGCGCCGGCCCCGCCGGCTCCACCAGCGCCCGTCGATCCGCCTTCCCCGCCTGCGCCGCCGGTGCCGCCTATGCCGCCGACCGCAGAGCCGGTCGACGTGTTTCCGGCGGCGCCTTCCCCGCCTGCGCCGCCGTTGCCGGCGGCGACGCCGAATGCGCCGGCACCGCCGTCGCCGCCGTTGCCGCCGTTGCCCCCGGTCGCCTGGAGGAACTCTGGGGGGGCGGTGCTGTTGACGACGGTGCCGGTAGCGCCGGCGCCGCCCGCACCGCCGTCGCCGCCGACGCCCCCGTTGCCGCCATTACCGCCGTAGCCGCCAAAGGCTTGACCCTGTGCGAGTGCAGTGCTGCCATCGCCGCCCGCACCACCCGCCGCGCCGGCACCGCCGTCGCCGCCATTGCCGCCCACGCCGCCGAAGCTGATGTCAGGGTCGTTGGTACCGGATTGGGCTGGCCCAGCCATGCCGCTGTTACCCCCGGCACCTCCCACGGCGCCGGCTCCGCCGTTTCCGCCATTGCCGCCCCACCCGGACCGGTCTACTCCCCCGTAAGCGGTTGCGTTGCCGCCGTTGCCCCCCGCGCCACCTGCGCTGCCGAAGCCGCTGTTGCCGCCAGTGCCACCGTTGCCGGCGTAGGCGCTGCAGAAGTGACATCCGGCTCGAGCGCCGCCGCCGGTCCCACCTTCGCCGCCGCTGCCAGCGGCTCCCGCGTTGCCGCCGTTGCCGCCGACCCCACCCAGGGCGTAACTGGAAATTTTTCCAGTGGTCATTGAGGCGGTGCCGCCGGCGCCGCCGGCCCCGCCGTTGCCGATCAGCTCTCCGCCGTTGCCGCCGCTGCCACCGTTGCCGCCGGTATTAGTGGCCGTGACATCGCCATACTGGGCGGCGGTGCCGCCGCCGCCGCCGGCTCCGCCGTTACCGATCAGGTGGGCGTCGCCGCCGACACCGCCGTTGCCGCCGGTGGCGTAGCCGTTGAAGTTGGCCAGGCTGCTGCCGCCCGCGCCGCCGTCGCCGCCGTCGCCCGACTGTATGCCACCAGTCCCACCGGCGGCACCGTTGCCGCCGGTGGCCGTGTCACCCTGCCAGAATCCGTTCCCCGAGCCGCCCGCGCCGCCGTTGCCGCCGCTGCCGCTGATGGCGGCGTTGCCGCCGACGCCGCCAGCCCCGCCGACGGCATGGTTGTAGCCGCTGATGGCCATGGAATCGCTTTCGCCGCCTCCGCCATTGCCGCCGGCGCCGGCGTTGCCGTTGATGCTGGCGCCCCCGGCGCCGCCGTTGCCGCCGGTGGCGCCGCTGTTCCCCGCGATGGCCGTCCCGCCGTTGCCCCCGGCCCCGGCGTCACCCACTTGTGCGCCTGCGCCGCCGTTGCCGCCGTTGCCGCCGGTGGCGGCGTCGTTGTTGGTGTCGGCGTTGCCGCCGGCCCCGCCCGCGCCGCCGTTGCCGAACACGGCCCCGCCCGCGCCGCCGTTGCCGAACACGGTGCCGATCGCGTTGCCGCCGTCGCCGCCGTTGCCGCCGACTCCGCCTTCGCCGTCGCTGGTCACCGACCCGCCGTCGCCGCCGTTTCCGCCGTCGCCCAGGTACGACCCGCCGGTGCCGCCGTCTCCGCCAGCTCCGCCGTCGACGCCCGCTCCGCCCTCGCCGCCGTTGCCGTAGATCCCGGCATCGCCGCCGTCGCCGCCGACACCGTCCGCGTCGGTGGCGCCCGAGCCGCCGTCGCCGAACCACAAGCCGCCATTACCGCCGGTGGCCTCTGTGAGCGTTCCGCCGTCGACGCCGTTGGCACCGTCGCCGATGAGGAATTGCCCCGACAGCGCATTGATCTCGTCGTCGACTTGGATGCCGAGCGGGCTGGTGATCCAGTCCTGCTCGGCGGTGTGAATCGGATCCCAGATCATCGTGTCGAACATCGCCGCAGGGTCGGACGAGGCACCCGCATCGGCGGCGCTCGCGCCGACGCCGCCGAGGTCCAACGCCGCAGTCGGGTCCAGGCTCGTCGCCGAAGTCGCCAGCTGGCTGACGATCAGGTCGATCATGTCGGTGAGGGGGTCGGCGCTGGCCGTCGGCGTGCCGGCGAGCGGGCTCATGCCGATCGCCAGAAACGCACCCGCACCTGTGCCCAGTCCGAGCGTGCGACGACGCCGCGCTCTGGCGTTGTGCGACTGGCGATTTCGCTTTTTAGAATGTTCAGGCATTGCCGGCTCCCCTGAAAGCCCCCTGAGTTTCTCTTAGCCTTCGTTAAGGTAGCCGACTGATCCGGTAACAGCGGAAAATTTCCGGAGACCCGGCCGAAGGATCTAAAGCCCGGACACGGCTAGTTCGGGCGGGACCACATCACGCGCCGGCGCTCAACGCGTCCACCGCCGCGTCGATATTGGGTACGACGGTGGGACCGTGGCGGGCGACCAGTTGTCCGAGTGAGCGGGCGAGGTGCGGCCCCACCGCGTCGGCCAGCAGGATGTCTTCGCCGATCACGATGCCGCCGACCACGTGTGCGGCCAGCAACCGGCCGTCCGGAGTCACCTCGTAGCGCCAATCACTGATCTGCAGCCGTTCGGGTTGCGACCTGAACATTCCCCGTCGGGCCGCGGTATATGCAACCCCGGGCAGCGCGGCGAACACCTTGATCACCAACCCGATTCCGCCCGGACCGGTTAGCGCATCGGTGACGGTGCGGCTTACTCGCTCGGCATCGAACTCTGCCATCAGGTATTCGGGGCCATCAGTCGTTCATGGCGAGCACGAATTGCGGCGTGAGGGTTTCGGGTGTGCCGCTGCGGCGCACCGCCGTGCCCGCGGCGTAGAACTCGACGGTGTGGTAGCCCCAGGCGTAGTTCTGGATGTCGAAATGGACGCCGACGACGCCGTTTGCGCCGTCGCGCTCGGCTTCGCTCTGCATGCGCGACATCGCCAACTCGCGGGCCTCGTAGTTGCCCTGCGTCCACTGTGGCATTTCGGTGTTGCGGCCCATTTGCCGCAGGGTCTGCAGAAAGCCTTGCGCGGCAATGTGAAAGACGCAGTTACCCATGACGAACGCCACCGGCGCCCAGCCCGACCGCAGCAGGGTGGCCAGATCCTGTCCGGATAGATGACTGGAGAAAGCCTGCCCATTGCTCCGCCGAAACGCGCCTGGCTTAGGGGTGTAGCGCACAGCGGTTCCCACCGCGATGAATTCCAGGTGCTCCGATTCGGCACCGTGCTGCCGCCATTCCAGGCGGACACCGACGACACCGTCGGCACCGAGCGCGTCGGCCTCGGCCTGCATGCGGGCCATCGCGTTCCAGCGGGCCCGATACGTCGCCTCGGTGAGCACCGGCAGCTCGGATTGTTGCCGGATACCGGTGAATTGGTAACCCACGTGGTAGACCGACACACCCATCACGAGGTCGAGTGGCTCGAAACCCGCCCCGTGCAGCAGCGCGAATTCGTTGATGGACAGGTCCGACGTGAACACCTTGTCGGCGTGCGAGAGTCGTTCACTGGCAACCGGGTCGAGCGGAGTCGATGACATCCGCACAGCGTACGGGTCGGCGTCGGCGCCGACGGTTGTTCAGTCGAGGCGGTACCTAATCAACCGTGAACTGTTCGCGACGACGGCCACCGACGAGGCGTTGTGCAGGACCGCCGCGAGCACGGGGGACAGCGCCCCACCCGCGCCGATCAGCAACCCGGCGGCGTTGACCGCGATCGACATGCCGTAGTTCTGCCGAATCACCTCGACCGCTCGGGTGCCCAGATCGCCAACGTCGAGCAGGCGCCGCAGGTCGTCGTTGGCCAGCGCGACGTCGGCGGTCTCAACCGCGACGTCGGTACCGGCCAGCCCCATCGCAATGCCGATGTTCGCCGCAGCCAGTGCCGGGGCGTCGTTGATGCCGTCGCCGACCATTCCGACGATGTAGCCCTCTTCCTGGAGTTGCCGCACGACTTCGAGCTTTTCCTCGGGCATCACCTCGGCGCGCCACTCGTCGATACCGAGTTCAGCCGCAACGACTTTCGCGATGTCGGGGTGATCGCCGGTGAGCATCACGATGCGACGGATCCCGTTGGTGCGCAGCTGCTTCAACACCTCGGGCGCTTCGGTGCGGACCTCGTCGCGCAGGCTGATCAGCCCGACCAGGGTGTCGTCGACCGCGAGCAGCAGCGGAGTCTCTGCCTGCTGGCGCAGCTTGTCGACCCAGTCCGAAGCTTCGCGGGAGACGGCGACATTCTCGGAGCGCAGCAGCGACGGGCTGCCCAGCAACAGGGTCCGGCCGTCGGCCCAGGTCCGCATGCCGAGGCCGACCAGCACCTCGCACTCCTCGTGCGGCGGGATGATGATGCGACGTTCTTCGGTGGAGCGGATCACCGCCTCGGCCAGCGGATGCCGCGAGTGCAGCTCCGAGCTGGCCGCGTAGGCGAGCACCTGCTCGGGCTGCCAATCATCGTGCAGCGCAATGATATTCGTGACGACTGGGCGGCCCACTGTCAGGGTGCCGGTCTTGTCGAAGACGATCGCGTCGACCCGGCCGGCCTGCTCCAGATGCGACCCGCCCTTGATCAGAATGCCGCGCCGCGCACCGTTGCCGATCGCCGCGCTGATCGCCGTCGGGGTCGACAGGCCCACCGCGCACGGGCAGGCGATCAGCAGCGTCGTCATCGCGCGCCGGACGTCTCCGGTCAGCGCGAGCGTGAGCGCGGAGACGATGAACGAGATCGGCACGAATCGACGCGAGAAGTTCTCGCCGACGGTCTGGATCGGTGCCCGGTCGAGCTGGGCCTCTTCGACGCGGGAGATGATGCGCCCGATCGTGGTCTGGTTGCCGACCGCCCGGGCGCGGATCACCAAGCGGCCGCGCAGCACGACCGAGCCGGCGTGCACGGCCGAGCCGGCGACGATGCTGACCGGCAGGGTCTCACCGGTGATCGCGGACTGGTCGACCACGGCCTCGCCGTCGACCACGTCGCCGTCGACCGGTATCGCCACGTGGTCGTGGACCACCACGTCGTCGCCGATCTGCACGGTGTCGATCGGTACCTGGACCTCGTTGCCATCGTCGAGGCGGATCCAGGCGGTGTCGGCAGTGCCGCGCAGCAGATCCGAGATCGCCCGCCGGGTGCGGCGCAGCGTCAGATCCTGAAGGTACTCACCGATATTCAGCAGCCACAGCACGGTGAGCGCGACGACGTTCTCGCGCAGCACCAGGCTGGCGACGGTCGCCGCCGTCACCAGCGCGTCGGTGCCGGCGCGGCCGGATCGCAGCCCGCGCAGCGCGCCGCGCAGGAACGGGTAACCCATGAAAATCGTTGCGCCAGTGGCGACCAGCTGACCCGACGAGCCGAGCAGCGGGGGACGGTTGAACCCGTAGCGGCGGACGCCGAGCAGTGCCAGCGCCGCACCGCCGATCACCATGCGCAGGACTTCGGTGTTGCGGATGTCCGAAGATCGCGGCGTGCGGGCCGGAATGAGTTCGGCGGCAACATGTTCGGCCTCGGCGATAGCGCTGAGCACGTCAGCGCGGTCGCAGCGCTTGGGCGAATACCAGACCACGACGGAGCCGGTGTGTGGGTAGGCGTGCACGGCGCGCACCCCGTGTTGGCGGTCCACCGCCTCTTCCACCGCGACCGCGCGCCGCGAATTCGCGCGCACCCAGGGCACTTTCACCCGCATGCGCCCCGCGGCGTCGGACACGACCTGTAGATCGGTCGTCATGTTGGGTCCGCCGACGATGCAGAGCGCGCAGCGCGATGAGGAGAAGGCGGACGATCAAACACAGCGATCAGTGGTCGTGGTCGTGATCGTGGTCGCCGATGGCGGGAGGCTGGGCCTCCTCGCCGATGCGCTCGCGGGCCTCGGCGACCACGTCGGCCAGCTTGAGTCGGGCGGACTCCGCTGCTTCCTCGGCGCGGCGGGTGCCGCGCAGGCTCCATTCGGTCGCGGACACCGCGGCCTCGTGAATCGGGGCCTTCGCCAGGCCTTTACGCACGAGTTCGTACGCGCTGACGCCGACCAGGCCGGTTACCACCGTCCCGGCCGCCTTCCCGAGTAGGCCTGACAACACCATCGCGAACGTCCTCCCGTTGTCTCGTACCGCACGAGCTTATTGCCTTTCGACGACCGTAGCATCGTCATATAGCGATATCAACATGTATCGGGGAGCGGCGCTGGAGTGCCCGGCTGGCCGGGCACTCGGGAGCGGACGCCCGGCTGGCCGGGCTTCGGCCGGGGCGCGCGGCTCTGGGTGCGATCGTAGATTCCGCGTGACCTTCTCGGTCTCGATCTTGCGGGCCAACGCGCCCGGGTCGGCGTTGGCGACGTAGACCAGCGACCCGCCGACCGACAGCACGCTCAGCAGGCCGTCGATCACATCGTCGGCGCTGTCCCACGGCGCGGTCGACAGCACCCGGTCGCCATCGGTCAAACCCTGTGCGGCCGCGGACTTTTGGCAGGCATCGAGTACCTGCTCGACGGACCTGCCGTCGAAAGCCGGACCCGGCCGCTGCTCGCCGGCGATCTGGTCGCCGTGCACCCGCACCGCCGTCGCATAGTCGGTGACCCCGATCGGCAGATCGGGCACCGGGCGGCCGAATGCATCCAGCGACAGCACCGCGACCTCGGTCGCGCCGGTGGCGTCGGCCTCGTCCAGTCGGTCAAGCGTGCATAAGGCGATGTCAGCGTCCGAGCCGAAAACCACCTCGGCGCCGATCCACCACGCCCCGAACAGCACCGCCGCGGTCTGCCAATGCGCCGGCAGTAGCGCCGTCACACGACTCGAAGGGCCTGCGCCCAGCTCGTCGCGCAGTAGGTTGCCGGTCTTGGCGGCCCAGTTGGCCAGCGTGACGGCCGACAGCTCGATGCGCTCGCCGGTCGCGTCGTCGTAGTAGGTGATCCGCGGGCCGACCGGGTCGGCGCGCAGCATCGGATCCAGAATCGCGGCGCTGAGTGTCGTCATCGCACCCAGTCAATCAGTTGACGCACTCCGGGTGATCGGAGCCTGCCGTCAGGATCGGCGACGGCGGGGGGGCGTCGGACGATTCCGGATGTGAGGCGGCCGCGAGCTTGGGGCCGCCGTCGCTGAGACCCGACCCCGGGCCGGTGTAGTCGTTGCTGAGCACCACCCGGACCGCGCCCGGCGGCACCGAGGAGTTGGCGACGACGGGCAGCCCGCCGAGTTCCTTGGCGACGGCCTTGGCGCCGAGGTCGTCAGCCTTGGCGGCTTGCACCTGGCTGTTCTTCACGTGTGCGGCGTCGTTGTTGCCGACCTTGCCGGAGCCGAACCCCTTGGCGCTCAACACCTGTGACACCGACGAGGCGAGGCCGTTGATGTCGGTGTCGTTGAGCACGCTGGCGCTGGTCTTGTCGGGCGCGTAGGTGAGCTCGTCGGTCTTGCCCTTGGACTGCCCGTCCAGCAGACCGGCTACCCAGCCCTGGACCTGATGCGGATCGACTCGCACCACGCTGTGCATGCCGTCGTCGCTCCAGCCCGACTCGTCGAGCACCGGGATGGTGGCGAAGGCGACCCGGCCGGCGGCCAGCTTCTGCAGCTGGTTGACGAAATCCATGATGTCCCAACCGGATGACAGCACCACCGAGCGCTGGATGGCGGACTGTAGGCGGTTCATCGTGGCCGGGCTCGACAGCGTCTTGCCGGAGATCACCTGGTGGGCCAGCGACGACATCACCACCTGCTGACGCACCACGCGGTCGAGATCGCCGCGGGGGAGTTCGTGACGCTGCCGGACGAAGCTCAGCGCCTGTGGGCCGTTCAGCTTCTGTGGGCCGGCCGGAAAGTCCGCGCCCGAAAGCGGTTCGTAGACAGGCTCTTTGAGGCAGACATTGACTCCGCCGAGGGCGTCGGTGATCAGCGAGAAGCCCAGCAATCCGATCTCGGCGTAGTGGTCGACGGTGACGCCGGTGAGGTCGGCGACGGTCTTGATCAGCGCCTCGCGGCCGGCCTCGGTGCCCTCGCGCTCGGCCTCGTCCGGTGCGGCGCCGGACTCGACCAGGCTGACCCGCTTCTCTTCTTTGGTCTGCCCGTAGACGCCATTGATCTTGGTCTTGCCGAGTCCGGGGGCGGACACGTAGGTGTCGCGGGGGATGGAGATCGCGGTGGCCGACTTACCGTTGTCCGGGATGCGCACCAGGATGATCGTGTCGGTGTTGCTGGCCACCTCGTCGCCGGCCTTCAGCGCCGCGAGTTCCTGCGGGCTCAGCTGGTTGCCGTGCGCATCGGTGCGACTGTCCATGCCGACCAGCAGGATGTCGAGCGCGCCGTCATCGCCGCCGTGACCAAGCGAGGGCGCGAAGACGTGGTAGATCCCGTCCTCGAAGGAGCGGAGCTTGCTCCACGCCACCCCCGTCACGAGGACGACCAACGCGGCCGTCACGGTAGCAATCACACGAGTCACCCGTTGCTCAGGCATCACATCAGGTTACTTGCGAAACACCGGTAACTCGAGTAGCGAGGTCTCGGCGTGCCAGACTCGTGATCTATGACCAAGCGCATCGTGATCGCGGGGGCAGGCGGGCAGGTCGGCAGCTTTCTGGCGGCCGAGGCGACCCGACAGGGACGCGACGTGCTGGCGTTGACGTCGTCGCAGTGGGACATCGCGGATCCGCAGCGTGCCGACGAGATCGTGCAGGCCGGCGACGTGGTGATCAACTGTGCGGCTTACACGGCCGT
The DNA here is from genome assembly GCA_035606475.1 of Mycobacterium sp. Lineage (GTDB taxonomy): Bacteria > Actinomycetota > Actinomycetes > Mycobacteriales > Mycobacteriaceae > Mycobacterium. The sequence continues at coordinate 27,129 of DATNFI010000124.1, forward strand.
CGACGACGCGGAACGCGAGCCGGACTGCGCGCACGCGATCAACGCCGCCGGCCCGGGATACATTGCGCAGGCCTGCGCCCGCGTCGGCGCGCAGATGGTGCACATCTCGACCGACTACGTCTTCGACGGCTCGGCGTCTCGTCCCTACGAGCCGGACGATGAGACCCGGCCGCTGAGTGTGTACGGGCAGACCAAATTGGATGGCGAGCTGGCGGTGCTGGCGGCATTGCCGCAGGCGGTGGTCGTCCGGACCGCGTGGGTCTACACGGGCGCCAACGGCAAGGACTTCGTCGCGGCCATGCGCCGGCTGGCCGCCGGCGACACGGTCGTGAACATGGTGGACGACCAGACCGGCTCGCCCACCTACACCGGCGACCTGGTCGCCGCGCTGCTCGAGGTGGCCGACGGCAAAGTGCACGCCCCGAACGGCATCGTGCACGCGGCCAACGCCGGCGAGGTCACGCGCTTCGGGCAGACCCGCGCGGTGTTCGAGATCCTCGGCGCCGACCCGGAGCGGGTGCGGCCGGTGAGCAGTGCCGAGAACCCGCGGCCGGCCGCGCGGCCCGCCTACTCGGCGCTGTCGGGTCGACAGTCACAGGAGGCCGGTCTGTCGCCGCTGCGGCCGTGGCGGGATGCGCTGGCCGAGGCGCTATCGGCCCCGCTGGACCGCTGACCGTTACCCTCAACGCGTGAGTGACGTCCTGCCCGTGGTCACGGTGACCTATTCGCCGGGCGTACACCTGGACCGTTTTCTGGCCTCGCTGTCACACGCGACCGAGCGGCCCGTCAGCGTCCTGATGGCAGACAACGGCTCCACCGACGGGACGCCGCAGGCCGCGGTCGAGCGCTACCCGGGCGTGCGGCTGTTCTCCACCGGGTCCAACCTCGGTTACGGCGGCGCGGTGAACCGCGCAGTCGAGGAGTTGGGAGACGTCGACGAGTGGATCGTCGTGGCCAACCCGGACGTGCAGTGGGGCCCGGGCAGCATCGACGCACTGCTGGACGCCGCGGCGCGCTGGCCCCGGGCAGCGACCCTCGGGCCGCTGATCCACGATCCCGACGGGTCGGTGTATCCGTCCGCTCGCGAACTGCCGAGCCTGGTCCGGGGCGGCATGCATGCGGTGCTCGGTCCGTTGTGGAAGAACAACCCGTGGACGGCGGCCTACCGCCAGGAGCGGCTGGAGCCCAGCGAGCGACCGGTGGGCTGGCTGTCCGGGTCGTGCCTGCTGGTGCGCCGCGCGGCCTTCGAGCAGGTCGGCGGGTTCGACGAGCGCTACTTCATGTACATGGAGGACGTCGACCTCGGCGACCGGCTGGGCCGGGCCGGCTGGCTGAACGTCTACGTGCCCACGGCGGAAGTGCTGCACCACAAGGGGCACGCGACGGCCCGCGAGTCGTCGCGCAATTTAGCCACGCATCACAAAAGCACCTACCGCTATCTTGCCGACCGGCATTCTGGACCTTGGCGCGCGCCGCTGCGCTGGGGGTTTCGGGCCGGTCTGGCGGTTCGGTCGCGCTTGATGGTGCGTAACTCGGACGAAGGGCGGCGTTGACGTGAGCAGACAGGTTGACGCCGTAGTCCTGGTCGGCGGCAAGGGAACCCGGCTGCGGCCGTTGACGCTGTCGGCCCCCAAACCGATGTTGCCGACGGCCGGGCTGCCGTTTCTGACCCACCTGCTGTCGCGGATCGCGGCGGCCGGGATCGAGCACGTGATTCTCGGAACGTCTTACCAGCCGGCGGTTTTCGAGGCGGAGTTCGGCGACGGGTCCAAGCTGGGTCTGCAGATCGACTACGTGACCGAGCCGACTCCGCTGGGCACCGGCGGCGGGATCGCCAACGTCGCAAGCCGTCTGCGCCACGACACGGCGCTGGTGTTCAACGGCGACGTGCTCTCCGGAGCTGATCTCGGTCAACTGCTCGACTATCACCACGAGCAGCAGGCCGACCTGACGCTGCACCTGGTCCGAGTCGGCGACCCCCGCGCCTTCGGCTGCGTGCCGACCGAAAACGGCCGCGTCACAGCGTTTTTGGAGAAGACCGAAGACCCGCCCACCGACCAGATCAACGCCGGTTGCTACGTGTTCTCCCGCGCGACCATCGATCGCATCCCGCGCGGACGCGAAGTCTCGATCGAGCGTGAGGTGTTCCCCGCGTTGCTGTCCGCCGGCGTCAAGATGTGCGGCTATGTCGATGCCAGCTACTGGCGCGACATGGGCACTCCGGAAGACTTCGTCCGCGGATCGGCCGACCTGGTACGCGGTATCGCACCGTCGCCGGCGCTGGGTGGGCACCGCGGCGAGTCTCTGGTGCACGACGGCGCCGCGGTATCGCCCGGCGCGCTGCTCATCGGTGGCACGGTGGTCGGGCGCGGCGCCGAAATCGGGCCCGGCGCACGGCTGGACGGCGCAGTCATCTTCGATGGCGTCCGGATCGAGGCGGGCAGCGTGATCGAACGCTCGATCATCGGTTTTGGCGCGCGGATCGGTCCGCGGGCGCTGGTCCGCGACGGCGTGATCGGCGACGGCGCCGACATCGGCGCCCGCTGCGAGTTGTTGCGCGGCGCGCGGGTGTGGCCCGGCGTCAGCATTCCCGACGGCGGGATCCGTTACTCGTCCGACGTTTAGACGAAGAGCTCGCGGTGGGCGCGGACGAAGTCTTCGACGCTCTGCGGCGGGTGGCCGGTGATTTCTTGCACTGTTGCGGTCGACCGGTTGTATCGGTCCTCGCGATGCAAGCGCGCCATCGTTGCGATGTGGTCTTGTAGGTGTTCATCGAGTCCGATATCCGCGAGCTGACGTTTCCAGTCTTCGCCGTCGACGCGCTGCCCGGTGACCTCCCGGTCCAGAGCGCGGCTGTACTGCGCCGCGAGCCCGTCCACGTCGAGGGTGGTCGGCCCGGTCAGCTCGTACACGCCGCCGATGTGTCGGGCCGGACTGCGCAGTATGGCGGTGACCACGTCGGCAACATCGCGGGCTGCGATCGGGGATGTGCGGCCGGCTCCGAAAGGTAGTGCGAGCAGTCCCTTTTCGCGTATCGAGCGAGCGGCGAGCGAGGTGAACAGCGGATTCTCCAGGAAGGCGGTCGGTCGAAGCTGCACGGACGGTATCTGCGACCACCCGATGACACGCTCGGCAAGCCAGTGCAATCGCTGATGGTGAGACTCGGTCGTGCTGGTCGGTGTCATCTGCGACACGGTCATCTGCGACATGTTCACCAGCAACTCGAGATCGGGGAGCGCGACGGCCAGCGAGCAGACCACGGTGGCGGCTTCCAAGTAGGAGGCGGATACGCTCATGCTGAAGAACATTCGGGTGACGCCGTCAAGCGCGGTGGCAACGTCGACGGGATTGGTGAGATCGCCGACAACGACCTGAGCTCCGCTCTCGCGTAACGCTTCTGCGCGGACATCCTCGCGATGCACCATGGCCCGCACGGTGTCGCCGGATGCCAGCAGATCGTCGACGACCATTCGCCCGACTCCGCCGACCCCGCCGCCCGCCCCGGTCACTAGGTACATCGGTGGTGTCGGCATTTCGGGTCCTCCGGCGCTGCTACTGGTAAAGCTGAGTCTAGTCAAGTGCAGCCAACCCGGAACTGCTTCTATTCCCATCGGGAGTGTGGCTAGCCGCGTTCTCGTGCCCGGCCGACCAGATACGCCAGCGCCTCGTCGGTGCCGTCGGGCAACGCGTCGATCGGCCACCAGCGCAGGTCGACCGATTCATCGCTGACCACGATCTGCGCCCCCGCCGGGGCGTGCGCCACGAATTGCAGATCGAGGTGGCGGGTCGGCACACCCAGCGAGCAGGTCAGGGCGTGGACATTGATCGCGGCCAGATCGGGGTGCAGGCGCAGGCCGTCGACGCCGGACTCCTCGGTGGCCTCGCGCAGCGCCGCCCCGAGGATGTCGGCGTCGGAATCCTCACAGTGCCCGCCCAATTGGACC
>DATNFI010000125.1:0-3770 GCA_035606475.1 Mycobacterium sp.
CGGATGCTCGATGATCTGCTGGCGTTCCTGCACGAGTGGTGGACGACCACCCCGGTGTCCTGGGACAGCGAGTTCTTCTCGCTGCCGCCGGTCCATGCCGACCTGCGCCCGGTCCAGGCCGGCGGTCCGCCCATCTGGATCGGCGGTGCCAGCGAGGCCGCGATGCGCCGGGTCGGCCGCAGCGGCACCGGCTGGCTCGGGGTCGAGGGGCTACAGGACGAGGTCACCGATCACTTGTGGTCGATTGCGCGTGGTGCGGCGCACGACGCCGGCCGCGATCCTGACGCGCTGAAAACGGCCATGCGGATCAACCTCGAACCGGGTACATCCGTTGACTCGGTTGCCGACCGGCTCGAGCGTGTCGCCGGGTCCGGTGCTGATGAGGCGATCGTGGATGCCTTCGCAATGTTCCCCAGCCTTGACGAGATGCTCGACTTCGCCGGCCAGGTAATCGCCCGGTTGCGGTGATCGCGGCCCTATTGGTTGCAAACGGTCACGGTGATCGGGTTTTGGCTGTCGGCTCGCCTGCCGCCGCCGACGCCGGGAATGGTGGCGGTGCCTCCTGGCGCGGCGGGCACGGTGCCGGAGGTGTTGGTGTGCGTGAGGTTGAACTCGCCGCCGTCGACGGTTCTGTGCCAATTGACCGCACCGTCCTGGTACCAGTACGTCACGGTGCTGTCGTAGATGATGCCGAGATAGTTGGTGTCTTCATGGCTGCTAGCCGTGAGTTGTGTTCCGTTGAGAGGCAAACAACCCGCGACATTGGCGGCCGCGAGGGGGCTGGCCGCTAGAGCTATTGCTGAGGCGGCGGTCGCGATAATGGTGGTGGTCGAACTGCGCCGAGCAAATGCCATCGTGCCTTCTTTGTCCAGCAAAGCTCAGCTCCGCGTGAGTACTACCGAGATGCCCGAAGCATAAATTTCAGGGCGCGTACTGGCAAACCGATTCCGTTGCTGCCCAGTAGATTCCCAGCAAAACTCAAGAAATCACCGCGCGTCGTGCAGCGCCCGTTATCACCGCAGATTGGGATCGCTGTCGATGTGACGACGATGCAGCCGGGGTGGCGTCTGCGTCGGTGCCGGGTTCACCGGTCCCTGAATACCGGGAACAGGGTCTGGTGGCGGTGGCGGCGGCTCCGGCTCGTTCGCCGCGATCCCGAAAGGCGTCGTCGCTTGGCTGGTGCCCGCACACGACGCGGGGCCCACGAGCACAGCGCCGGCGAGCGCCAGACCCACGGTCGCGGCGCAGGCGAATCGCATCACCGGCAACGTCGCCATTCGGCCAGACTAACGCCGCGTTCCTTTAGTTCCGCTGAGATTCTCGTGCCGCCGCTGAAGCTGCACCGAGGTGTGGGCAAACCGTTACGCGGCAGAAAGCTCGCCAACTGGCCACAGGGCAACGCCCGCTCCGCCGATCGGCGAAGCGGGCGTCTTGAGAGGAGAATTTCTACAGCGGGATCCAAACTCCGAAGAAGTTGAACCCGAACTGGTTGAACTGCGGGTTCCAGAACGGAGTCTCCTGGTAACCCCAGTAGTTGATCGGCCCGTAGTTCCACGGCGCACCCGGAGGCGGCAGCGGGCGGTCCCATGCCGGCCGTGGCGGTTCGCCGGCACCCCAGGGTGCTGGTCCGTCGCCCCACGGAGCTCCGTGGAAATAGCCGCGATGGTCATCGCCGTGCCAAGGGCCGGGGCCACCCGGCCCACCCGGGCCGTGGAATCCAGGTCCACCCGGTCCACCCGGACCGTGGTCACCGGGCCCGCCCGGCCCGCCCGGTCCGTGCATTCCAGGTCCGCCTGGGCCGCCGGGTCCGTGCATTCCAGGTCCGCCCGGTCCGCCCGGTCCGCCCGGGCCACCGGGTCCTCCCGGCCCGCCGGGACCGGGGCCGCCGGGACCGCCAGGTCCGTGGCCGCCCCCGCCTCCGGGTTCCAGAGGTGCGGGTGCATGGTTGACCGTGGGTGCGCCATGGTCACCAGGAGCAGCACTCGCGATACCGGTGCCCACCCCCAGCGCAGCAGCGCTCAGGGCACCGGCGACGCTGGCGCCGGCCATCAGTTGCTTTAGTTTCATGGTCCTTCACCTACCTTCTCGGTATTCGGCGGACGTTCCCCCCACGCACTGAACGCTAAGTAGCTCGGCTATGAATTAGCTGCGAGCCGCCTCTGGAAAACTTTTGCGGATCTGCTCGCGGCGGGTCGCTGTGACCAACGAGTCCGCTGAGCGAGCAGTGGCAATAACCAACGCGACGTGGTGGTTCATACTGGTGGTAATGCCCGTGGGCTTGGGTGGAATTTCTGACGAGGTGGCTGCGATGACGAGGTTGGACTCGGTCGAGCGCGCGATCGCCGACATTGCGGCCGGCAAGGCCGTGGTCGTCGTGGACGACGAAGATCGGGAGAACGAGGGCGACCTCATCTTCGCGGCCGAGAAGGCCACGCCGGAGCTGGTCGCGTTCATGGTGCGCTACACATCGGGATATCTGTGCGTGCCACTGGACGGTGACATCTGCGACCGGCTCGGCCTGCTGCCGATGTATGCGGTCAACCAGGATAAGCATGGCACCGCGTACACCGTCACGGTCGATGCGAAAAATGGTGTGGGAACGGGTATTTCGGCATCAGACCGGGCGACGACCATGCGGCTTCTTGCCGACGCGAACAGCGTCGCCGAGGATTTCACCCGGCCCGGTCACGTAGTTCCGTTGCGCGCCAAGGACGGTGGTGTGTTGCGTCGTCCTGGCCACACCGAAGCCGCGGTCGACCTGGCCCGGATGGCCGGTCTGTCGCCGGCCGGGGCGATCTGCGAGGTCGTCAGCCAGAAGGACGAAGGCGCGATGGCGCAGACCGACGAACTGCGGGTCTTTGCCGACGAGCATGGTCTGGCGCTGATCGCGATCGCCGACCTGATCGAATACCGTCGCAAGCACGAGAAGCACATCGAGCGGATCGCCGAGGCGCGCATCCCGACCCGCCACGGCGAGTTCCGTGCGGTCGGCTACAGCAGCATCTACGAGGACGTCGAGCACGTGGCCTTGGTCCGCGGCGAGATCGCCGGGCCCAACTACGACGGTGACGACGTGCTGGTCCGTGTGCACTCTGAATGCCTGACCGGTGACGTATTCGGTTCGCGTCGCTGCGACTGCGGCCCACAACTCGACGCCGCGATGGCGATGGTCGCGCGCGAAGGCCGAGGCGTGGTGCTCTACATGCGCGGCCACGAGGGGCGAGGCATCGGTCTGATGCACAAACTGCAGGCCTACCAACTTCAGGACGCCGGCGACGACACCGTCGACGCGAATCTCAAGCTCGGATTGCCCGCCGACGCAAGGGATTACGGCACGGGCGCGCAGATCCTGGTCGATCTCGGCGTCCGCTCCATGCGGTTGCTGACCAACAACCCCGCCAAGCGGGTCGGATTGGACGGCTACGGGCTGCACATCATCGAGCGGGTGCCGCTGCCGGTTCGCGCCAACGCCGAGAACATTCGCTACCTGATGACCAAACGCGACCGGATGGGTCACGACCTGGCTGGATTGGACGATTATCACGAATCCATCCATCTGCATGGCGAATTCGGTGGAGCTTTATGAGTGGTGCCGGGGTACCCGACATCGCGTCGCAGGACGCTTCCGCACTCAGCTTGGCAATCGTGGTCAGCACGTGGCACGGCAAGATCTGCAACCAGCTGCTCGACCGCGCTCAGCTGGTTGCCGACCAGTGGGGCGTCAAGAACCCCACGGTCGTGCGGGTGCGCGGCGCAATCGAGATCCCGGT
>DATNFI010000126.1:0-17902 GCA_035606475.1 Mycobacterium sp.
CGCGAGGGTTTCGAGCTGACGGTCGGCAAGCCGCAGGTGGTCACCCACACCGTCGACGGCAAGCTGCACGAGCCGTTCGAGGCGATGACCATCGACTGCCCCGAGGAATTCGTTGGCGCGATCACCCAGCTGATGGCCGGCCGCAAGGGGCGCATGGAGGAGATGACCAACCACGCCGCCGGGTGGGTGCGGATGGACTTCATCGTGCCGAGCCGCGGCCTGATCGGCTTCCGCACCGACTTCCTGACGCTGACCCGCGGCACCGGGATCGCCAACGCCGTCTTCGACGGCTATCGGCCGTGGGCGGGCGAGATCAAGGCGCGGCACACCGGCTCGCTGGTGTCGGACCGCAGCGGGTCGATCACCCCGTTCGCGATGATCCAGCTCGCCGACCGCGGCCAGTTCTTCGTCGAACCCGGCGAGGACACCTACGAGGGCCAGGTGGTCGGAATCAACCCGCGCGCAGAGGATCTCGACGTCAACGTGACGCGGGAGAAGAAGCTGACGAACATGCGGTCGTCGACGGCCGACGTGATGGAGACGCTGGCCCGGCCGCTGGAGCTCGGCCTCGAGCAGGCGATGGAGTTCTGCGCCGAGGACGAATGCGTGGAGGTGACGCCCGAGGTGGTCCGGGTGCGCAAGGCGGAGCTCGCCGCAACCCTGCGCGCGCGGGCGAAGGCGCGGGCCAAGGCGCGCGGCTGACGACGGGCGAACCCGCACCGATACCCTGTGGGGCGTGCCGAAACCAGCCCGCCGCGCGTATGCGACCGCCGGGTTGCTGGTTTCACTGCTGATGTTCGCCGGCTGTACCGTCAGCCCGCCGCCGGCGCCGCAGAGCACCGAGACCAAGCGCAGCACAGCCCCGCCGCCGCAGCGCAAGACGCAGATCATCATGGGTATCGACTCGATCGGCGCCGGGTTCAACCCGCACCTGTTGTCGGATCTGTCCGCCGTCAACGCCGCGGTCAGCGCGCTGGTGCTGCCCAGCGCGTTTCGTCCGGTGGTCGACCCGAGCACGTCGACGGGGTCGCGCTGGGAGATGGACCCGACGCTGCTCAAGTCCGCCGAGGTGACGAGCGAAAACCCGTTCACGGTGACCTACAAGATCCGGCCCGAAGCGCAATGGACCGACAACGCGCCGATCGCCGCGGACGACTTCTGGTATCTGTGGCGACAGATGGTCGGCCAGCCCGGTGTGGTCGACCCGGCCGGTTATGACCTCATCACCGGCGTGCAGTCGATCGACGGCGGCAAGCAGGCGGTGGTCACCTTCGCCCGGCCCTATCCAGCGTGGCGCGAATTGTTCAGCAACATCCTTCCGGCGCACATCGTCAAAGACGTCCCCGGCGGCTTTCCGGCGGGGCTGGCTCGCGCGTTGCCGGTCACCGGCGGGCAGTTCCGGGTGGAGTCCATCGATCCGCAGCGCGACGAAATCCTGCTCGCCCGCAACGACCGGTACTGGGGACCGCCGGCCAAGCCCGATCTGGTGCTGTTCCGTCGGGCCGGGGCACCCGCGGCGCTGGCCGACTCGGTCCGCAACGGCGACACCCAGGTGGCCCAAGTACACGGCGGCTCAGCGGCTTTCGCCCAGCTGTCGGCGATCCCGGACGTGCGAACCGCCCGGATCATGACGCCGCGAGTCATGCAGCTGACATTGCGGGCCGGCGAGCCGAAGCTCGCCGATGGCCAGGTGCGCAAAGCGATCCTGGGTCTGCTCGACGTGGACCTGCTCGCCGCGGTGGGCGCGGGGAGCGACAACACCGTCAGCCTGGACCAGGCGCAGATCCGCTCGCCCAGCGATCCGGGCTACGTGCCGACCGCGCCGCCCGCGATGACCCGGACAGCGGCGTTGGGGCTGCTGGAGGCGGCGGGCTACCAGATCGACAACAACACCTCCACGCAGGAGAGCCCCCGAGGCCGCGTCACCAAGGATGGCAAGGACCTGTCGCTGGTCCTCGGGGTCGCGGCCAACGATCCGACGTCGGTGGCCGTCGCGAACACCGCGGCCGACCAGTTGCGCAACGTCGGTATCGACGCGTCCGTGCTCGCGCTCGACCCGGTCGCCCTGTATCGCGATGCGCTGCTGAACAACCAGGTGGATGCGCTGGTGGGGTGGAGCCAGGCCGGCGGAAACCTGGCGACGTTGTTGGCGTCTCGCTACAGCTGCCCGGCGCTGGAGGCGACGGCGGTATCGACGGCCGCGGCGCCGTCGTCCGGTCCGACAGCCAAGCCGACCCCCGCGACCACGGCGACCGCCGCCACGTCGACGCCGCCCTCCAAGGCGCAGGAGCCCGGCGCGCTGGTGCAGGCGCCGTCCAACCTGACGGGCATCTGTGACCACAGCGTTCAGGCCGACATCGACGCGGCGCTGGGCGGAACCAAGGACATCAACGACGTAATCAACTCGGTCGAACCCAGGCTGTGGGACATGGCCACGGTGCTGCCGATTCTGCAGGACACCACGATCGTCGGAGCCGGACCGAGCGTGCAGAATGTCAGCCTCTCCGGTGCAGTACCGGTCGGCATCGTCGGCGATGCCGGACAATGGATGAAGACCGCGCAATAAGCGGCTACCACGCAGGTCAGGTAATGATCCAGTCGCTGTTGGACAAAAGTTAGTAAATCGCTGTCCCTAAGGTTGCCCTCAGGTACTGTTCGACGTACCGGTTCAGTCAACAGCCGGGGGCATGCACTAGCTACGCGAGGCCCCCAGCGACGAGCAGCGGGTCCGCAACAGGGTTTTGCGAATTCCCGCTTCGATACCACGCGCCAGGGGCGGACCGACCAGGGGGCGGCCCGCCCTTTGGCCATTCTCCCGGTAATGATCGTTTCTAATACTGTTGCGCGACAACAGTATTCAGCTCAAAAGCGGCAGTACTGTGTCGACGATCTGGGCGAGTTGTCGCTTGTTGGGCGGTGCGCCGGTCAGCAGCATCTGCTGGTTGACCAGCGCGGGGCCGACCCGCGCGGTGTACGGCGTCAGGGCGGACGCGTCGATCTCGTCGTTGTCCGCACCCGCCTGCAGGATCGATTCGGTGATCCCCAATCGCGGCGCGACAACGGCATCGGCGAAGATCGCCCGCAGCTCGGGCTCGTGTAGCAGCTGCTGCAGGATGAACAGCCCGGGAAACGCGGTCTTGCCCGCGACCAGGTCGCAGTGGGCGCTCAGCGCGGCCAGCAGATTCTCCCGAGCCGACCGGTCCGGGCGCGGCTCGGGCAACGGGGGAAGGGCGTAAAGCAGCGCCGCCTGAACCAGGTCGTGCTTGCTGGACCACCGTCGATACAGCGCGGCCTTGCCCGTTCGCGCCCGCGCGGCGATGCCTTCCATGGTCAGTCCGCCGTAGCCGACGGCGGTCAGTTCGGCCAGGGTGGCGTCATAGAGGGCATCCTCGAGTTGCTTGCCCCGGCGGCGGGTACGGACTAGCGCCGTCTGCTCTCCCATCCGTCGATAGTAGCCAGCAACGTCCATTTTCCGAAGTGCAGGGATTTGCCCATCCGCTGATTATCTTTGCAGCTCAGGGCTTTAGGCCGCGAAATCCTTTGCCGCGCATTGCCCTAGTAGGGTGCGTTGCATGCAGGAGACCCCGCGGCTGTTGTTCGTGCACGCCCATCCCGACGACGAGAGCATCACCAACGGCGCGACCATCGCCCACTATGTCGCGCGCGGAGCGCAGGTCCAGGTGGTCACCTGCACGCTCGGCGAGGAGGGCGAGGTCATCGGCGACCAGTGGGCACGGCTGGCCGTCGACCATGCCGACCAACTCGGCGGCTACCGCATCGCGGAGTTGACCGCGGCGCTGCGCGCGCTGGGTGTTGACGGCCCGGTCTATCTCGGCGGCCCCGGCCGCTGGCGGGACTCCGGGATGGTCGGCGCCGAGGCCCGCGACCGACCCGGTGTTCAGCGGTTCAGCGACGCCGATCAACGCGAAGCCGTCGGCGCGCTCGTCGAGATCATTCGCGAGATGCGGCCGCACGTCGTGGTGACCTACGACCCCAACGGTGGCTACGGGCATCCCGACCACATCCAGACCCACGTCGTCACCACCGCGGCAGTCGCCGCTGCCGCCACCGACGACTACCCGGGCGCGCCGTGGTCGGTGCCGAAGTTCTACTGGACGGTGATCTCTCGCAGCGCCTTCCTCGCTGGATGGGAAGCGCTCGGCCCCGGCGATCTGCGCGACGGGTGGATCGTCCCGGCGGCAGACGGCGACTTCGCCGGACTCGGCTATCCCGACGGCGAGATCGATGCCGTCATCGACGATCCGGATGCCTTACCGGCGAAGACCGCTGCGCTGCGCGCGCACACCACCCAACTGACCGTGGGACCCACCGGCCGAACCTTGGCACTCTCGAACAACATCGCGCTGCCCATCGTGGCGCCGGAGCACTACGTACTAACCGCGGGCGTCGCCGGCGATCGCGACGAGCGCGGCTGGGAGACCGATCTGCTGGCCGGCGTCGACCTCAACGGGACCGTCTCGCGGTAGGCTGCCGGAATGGATCCGGATCTGGACTACAACCAGCAGCACTGGCAGGACCGACTGGACAGCTTCCAGTGGACGCTCATGTCCATCGTCTCGCAGCTGGACAGCGTTCCCACCTGACCGTCCGTCGGATCGCCGTCCTGGCGCTGTTGGCTGTCGACGGTGTGTTGTCGGCAATCGTCGGCGCCCTCTTTTTGCCGTCGTACATCGGCTCGATCCCATTCCCGATCAGCGCGCTGGCCAGTGGCCTGGTCAACGCGGCCCTGGTATGGGCTGCCAAACATTGGACGAGCCGCAATGCCGTGGCAGCACTGCCGGTGTGGACCTGGTTGTTGACCGTTTTCCTGATGGCCCGGCCCGGTCCGGGCGGGGACGTCGTCTTCGCCGGGCGGGGAATCGCCGCATACAGCCCGTTCCTGCTGCTTGCAGCGGGTGCGCTGTTGCCATTCTGGGTGCTGATGCGGCGCCGACCAGCCCCCTGAGGGCAGGGCCCACCAAGTCCTCCGCCGGAGGCTACTGTTGTCGCTCATGGCACGCGTCGGGTCGCGGAGAGTTGGGACGTGCGGATGAAATTTGGCTGGTCGGAAGTTACACCAACGTGCCGTTGACTCCGGGCGAAGAGCCGACCTTGCTACCCAGCCCGTCGGTTCCCCTTGCACCTGGCGGATCCGCGATGCGCCGGGTGTTGCGGCGAGCCCGCGACGGGGTGGCGCTGAACGTCGACGAGGCGGCGATTGCGCTGGCCGCCCGAGGCGAGGATCTGGCTGATCTCTGTCGCAGCGCGGCGCGGGTCCGTGACGCCGGGCTGGAATCGGCCGGCCGGCGCGGCGGTACCGGACGATTGCCGGTCAGCTACTCCCGCAAGGTGTTCATTCCGGTGACCCATCTCTGCCGGGACTCCTGCCACTACTGCACCTTCGTCACGGTGCCCGGCAAGTTGCGGGCCCAGGGCGCCGGCATGTACCTCGAGCCCGACGAGATCCTCGATATCGCCCGTCGCGGAGCCGAACTCGGTTGCAAGGAAGCGCTATTCACCCTCGGCGACCGGCCGGAGGACCGGTGGCCGGAGGCGCGCGAGTGGCTGGAGGCGCGCGGCTATGATTCCACGCTCTCGTACCTGCGCGCGATGGCGATCCGGGTGCTCGAGGAGACCGGGCTGCTGCCGCACCTGAACCCCGGGGTGATGAACTGGTCGGAGCTGTCCAGGCTCAAGCCGGTGGCCCCGTCGATGGGCATGATGTTGGAGACCACGTCGCGACGGCTGTTCGAGACCAAAGGCCTTGCGCACTACGGCAGCCCGGATAAAGACCCCGAGGTTCGGCTGCGCACGCTGACCGACGCGGGCCGGCTCTCCATTCCGTTCACCACCGGCCTGCTGGTCGGTATCGGCGAGACGCTGACCGAGCGGGCCGAGACGCTGCATGCAATTCGCAAGTCGCACAAGGAGTTCGGTCACGTTCAGGAAGTGATCGTGCAGAACTTCCGGGCCAAGGAGCACACCGCGATGGCGTCGACCCCCGACGCCGGAATCGACGACTTCCTGGCCACCATCGCGGTGTCGCGACTGGTCCTCGGCCCGGCGATGCGCATCCAGGCGCCGCCGAACCTGGTGTCGGAGCAGGAGTGCCTGGCGCTGATCGCCGCGGGCGTCGACGACTGGGGCGGCGTATCGCCGCTGACCCCCGACCACGTCAACCCCGAGCGGCCGTGGCCGGCGCTCGACACGCTGGCCGAGGTCACCGCCGCGGCCGGCTACGACCTGGTGGAGCGGCTGACCGCGCAGCCCAAGTACGTCCAGGCCGGCGCGGCCTGGATCGACCCGCGGGTAAGCGCACACGTCAAGGCGCTCGCCGACCCGAACACCGGGTTGGCCGCCGACGTCATGCCGGTGGGTATGCCGTGGCAGGAACCCGACGACGTCTCCTCGACGGGCCGCGTCGACCTGAACGCGGCGATCGACACCGAAGGCCGCCGGACCGAGGCCCGCAGCGACCTGGACAGCGCCTTCGGCGACTGGGAGTCGATCCGGGCCAAGGTGCACGATCTGGCCGCCCAGGGCGCCAGTGCGCCCGAACGCCTAGACACCGACGTGCTCGCCGCCCTGCGCAGCGCGGAACGCGACCCGGCGTCGTGCACCGACGCCGAATACCTGGCGCTGGCGACCGCCGACGGAGCCGCTCTGGACGCCGTTGCCGCACTGGCTGATTCGCTGCGCCGTGACGTGGTTGGCGATGACGTCACGTTTGTGGTGAACCGCAACATCAACTTCACCAACATCTGCTACACCGGTTGCCGCTTCTGCGCGTTCGCTCAACGCAAGGATGACGCCGACGCGTTCTCGCTGTCCGCCGACGAGGTCGCCCAGCGCGCCTGGGAGGCCCACGTGGCCGGTGCCACCGAGGTCTGCATGCAGGGCGGCATCGACCCCGAGTTGCCGGTCACCGGCTATGCCGACCTGGTCCGCGCGGTCAAGGCGCGAGTGCCGTCGATGCATGTGCACGCGTTCTCCCCGATGGAGGTCGCCAACGGAGTGACCAAGAGCGGCTTGAGTATTCGCGAGTGGCTGACCAGCCTGCGCGAGGCGGGCCTGGACTCCATCCCGGGCACCGCGGCGGAAATCCTCGACGACGAGATCCGTTGGGTGCTCACCAAGGGCAAACTGCCCACCTCGATGTGGATCGAGGTGGTGACCACCGCGCACGAGGTCGGTCTGCGGTCGTCGTCGACGATGATGTACGGCCATGTCGACGACCCGCGGCACTGGGTCGGCCACCTCAACGTGCTGCGCGACATCCAGGACCGCACCGGCGGCTTCACCGAGTTCGTGCCGCTTCCGTTCGTGCACCAGAACTCGCCGCTGTATCTCGCCGGTGCGGCACGACCGGGCCCCACCCACCGCGACAACCGGGCCGTCCACGCGCTGGCACGAATCATGTTGCACGGTCGTATCTCTCAGATTCAGACCAGCTGGGTCAAGCTCGGCGTCGAGCGCACCCAGGTGATGCTCAACGGTGGCGCCAACGACCTGGGCGGCACGTTGATGGAGGAGACCATCTCGCGGATGGCCGGCTCCGAGTTCGGCTCGGCCAAAACCGTCGCCGAGCTGACCGCGATCGCCGAGGGCATCGGCCGGCCGGCCCGGCAGCGCACCACGACGTATAGTCCGCTCGCGGCGTAGCGAAAAACCACGCCGGCGTCACACCCGGAGCGCACACTAGGTCGAATGAGTCGTCGTATTCCGCTTGTCGCAGGGATCGTGTTCGCCGTGCTCTTCACAGTCGCCCTGCTGATGGTTCCCACATTGCCGGGCACTGACCAGCCAGCCAGTGCCGTCGTCTCCCACCTTCGCGACCATGCAGACGCCCTACGCGTGCAAGCCCTTCTGCTGACACTGGGCTTTCTGGCACTGGCGATCGTCCTCGCCTACGCGCGGTCGCGGCTGGATGGGCCGGCCGGATACGCATTCACCATCGGCTCGGCGCTGATCATCGCGGAGTTCAGCGTCGAGCTGTGGTTTACCGGCGGGCTGGCCCTGCACGCCGCCAGCCTTGATCCCGTTGTAGCCCGCACCGTAGCGGACCTTGCTTTGATGTTTGGCCCAATCCTGACCGTGGCCGACGTGATCGTCGCCGTGCCAATAGTGCTTGGCGCCAAGGCCGGTCGCTTTCCGCGCTGGCTTGGTGTCCTCGCGGCGGTGTTCGCTTTTGAGCAATTCGTCGAGACGGTGACGATCATCGGCGCCCCCGGCGCTTTCATCTCTCCGGGCGGCCCGATGAACATGTTTCTGGGCGGCGCGTTGTTCATTGTGTTCTTCCTGGCGCTCGGCGTGAGCGCCGCCCGGTTGCCGGATCCAGCGCCGGCCTGAGCCGCCGGGCCGGGTAGTTGTCGGTGGCGGCGGGTATACCGAACGCCGTGACCCCACGGATAGACCACGAGCGATTCCCCGAGTGGCAACCGTTCCTTGACGCGGTGCAGAAGCGTGGCCCGGATACCGGCACCTGGTGCGAAGCGTGGACCGTGCGCGACATCGTCATACACCAGGCCGGCAACGCCGAAGAGTTGGCCCGCGTACTGGGCGGTCACCTGGCGGGTGAGCCGGTGGCGACCCGGCGATTCGAGGAACGCGAGGCGCCGCTGCGCGCGATGAACGACGACGACCTGTGGGCGGCGCTACACCGAAACATGGCCCACCTCAACGAGGTCGCCGAGGCTGCTGACGCCCTGCCCGCCGACACCGACGTGGCCTGGACCGGCCGCACCATGAAGGTGCCGTGGTTCGCCGAGCACATGCGCGAAGAGCTGGTGCTGCACAGCTGGGACATCACCGGCGACAACGCCGCGGCGCAGGCGCAGTTGGCGCAGCCGTGGATGACCACGCACAGTGTGTGGGCGGTGGGCAAGCCGCTGTTGGTCAAGGGCGCCGAGCGGTTGCGGCCCGGCGAGCGCATCGAAGCGCGGCTGCGGGTCGAGGGTGTCGACGATGTGTTGGTGCGCGCGGACGCCGAGAGCACCACGATCGAGCTGTCCGATATCGACGGCCCGGCCACCTTGGAAACCGATTCCGCCGCAAGGGTTTTACTGCTGTGGGGCCGCCGACCGGCCGACCCGTCGCGCATCGTCAGCGGCGCAGGCCCCGACGAACTGGGCCGGGTTCGGACCCTTCTCTCCGGTTACTAGAGTCGGGCCGCCAGTTCGGTCCCCTGCTTGATCGCGCGCTTGGCGTCCAGCTCCGCGGCGACCGACGCGCCGCCGATGACGTGCGGGTCGACCCCGCGGCGGCGCAGTTCGTCGTCGAGGTCCCGCACCGGTTCCTGACCGGCACAGACCACGATGTTGTCGACTTCGAGCAGCTGCGGGCGCTCCCGCTTGGAGCCGAAGCTGATGTGCAGGCCGTGGTCGCTCACCCGCTCGTAGTTGACGCCGGAAAGCTGTTGCACACCTTTGGCTTTCAGTGAAGCCCGGTGCACCCATCCGCTGGTCTTGCCGAGTCGCCTGCCCTGGGCCCCGCTGGAACGCTGCAGCAGATACACCTCGCGCGCCGGTGGCGCGGGAATCGGGGGGATCAGCGCGCCCGGCGCCTCCCACGGGTCGCCGGCGCCCCACTCGGACTTCCAGTCTTTGAGGTTCAGGGTCGGCGACGAGTCGGTGACCAGGAACTCGCTGACGTCGAAACCGATTCCGCCGGCGCCGATCACCGCGACGCGCTTGCCCAGCGGCTTGGCGCCGGTGATGGCCTCGCCGTAGGTCAGCACCATCGGGTGGTCGATGCCGGGGATGTCAGGGATCCGCGGCGCAACACCGGTGGCCAGCACGACGTGGTCGAAGCCGGCGAGGTCGTCGGCCGACGCCCGCGTGCCGAGCCGCACCGCCACGCCGTTTCGCCGCAGCATCGTCGTGAAATACCGGATGGTTTCGTTGAATTCCTCTTTGCCCGGGATGCGGCGGGCCATGTCGAACTGACCGCCGATGTAGTCGTTGGCCTCGAACAGCGTCACCTGATGGCCGCGGCCGGCGGCGTTGACCGCGGTGGCCAGCCCGGCCGGCCCGGCCCCGACGACCGCGATCGACCGCGTGCGCCGGGTGGGGGACAACACCAGCTCCGTCTCGCGGCCGGCGCGCGGGTTGAGCAGACACGACACCGTCTTGTGCACAAAGGCGTGGTCCAGGCAGGCCTGATTGCAGGCGATGCAGGTATTGATCTCGCCGTCGCGGGCGGCTTGGGCCTTGAGCACCCATTCCGGGTCGGCCAGCAGTGGCCGGGCCATCGAGATCAGCTGCACGTGGGTGTCGGCCAGGATCTGCTCGGCCGCCTGCGGCATGTTGATTCGATTCGATGCCACCACCGGAATGTTGACGTGCGCGGCGACGGCGTGGCTGATGTCGACGAAGGCGTTGCTGGGCACCGAGGTGACGATGGTTGGCACCCTTGCCTCATGCCAGCCGAAGCCGGAGTTGATGATGGTTGCGCCCGCGGCCTCGACTTCGGTTGCCAGCGCCAGGATTTCGTCCCAGCTCTGGCCGCCTTCGACGTAGTCGGCCATCGACATCCGATAGCAGATGATGAAGTCGGATCCGGTTGCTGCGCGGGCGCGACGGACGATCTCGACGGGAAAGCGGCGGCGCTTGGCCGCGCTGCCTCCCCAGCCGTCGCTGCGCTTGTTGGTTCGCTCGGCCAGGAACTGGTTGATCAAATACCCTTCGCTGCCCATGATTTCGACGCCGTCGTAGCCCGCCTCGCGGGCCAGCTCGGCGCAACGCGCGAAGTCGTCGATGGTGGTCTGCACGCCGCTCGACGAGAGCCGGCGCGGGCGAAACGGGTTGATCGGCGCCTTGATCGACGACGCGCTGACCGAAAGCGGGTGGTAGGCATAGCGTCCGGCGTGCAGGATCTGCAGCAGGATTTTGCCACCTGCGTCGTGCACCGCGTCGGTGATCGTGCGGTGCCGGCGCGCCTGCGCGGTCGAGGTCAGGTCGGAGGCGAACGGCAGCAGCCAGCCGGTCCGGTTGGGCGCGTAGCCGCCGGTGATGATCAGGCCCACGCCCCCGTTGGCGCGTTCGGCGAAGTACTCGGCGAGCCGGTCGGTGTTGCGGGCGCGATCTTCCAATCCGGTGTGCATCGAGCCCATGATCACCCGGTTGCGCAATGTGGTGAATCCGAGGTCCAACGGGGACAACAGATTTGGATAGGTCACAGTTCGCCTTTCAGGGCCGAGGCCACTTCGTCGAGCCAGTCGATAGTGCCTTCTTCGGTTCGGATTCCACCGCGTAGCACGAGGTACTGGTGTAATGCGCTGCCGCGCAACGACGCTGGATCGGGGAATTGCTTTTTCTCGAATCCCCGGTAGGTGTCCAGCAATTGGGCACGTGCGGCACGCAGCGCGACAACCTGCTCCAGCAGCGCCACGCTGTCGCCGTGGGCCGCGCCACGCAGCTTGACGGCCAGCTCGCGGACCCCTCCGTCTGCGGACCGGCCCACGCCCAACGGGGACGCGATCCAGCGGGCCAGCTCGGCACGACCGGAGTCGGCGACGGTGTAGACCTTCTTGTCCGGCCGTCCCTGCTGTGCCACAACTCTCGCCGATACCCAGCCGTCGGCCTCCATCGTCCGCAGCGTGCGGTAAATCTGCTGGTGAGTGGCGCTCCAGAAGTAGCCGATCGAGCGATCGAACCGGCGCGTCAGCTCGTAGCCGGACCCGGACTGTTCGCACAGCGACACCAGGATCGCGTGGGGGAGTGCCACCGCCGCAGCATAGGAACTCCCGCCTACCCTATGCAACTAGTTGCACTGCATTGACGCGCATAGTGACCTGGTGCTTGCGTTGTATATGCAACGTCTAGTATCAGTAACCGAGACATCGCACCCGCCGGGAAGTGACCATCACCTACCGGCTCACCCAGCCAGCCACTGGAGACCGTGAGGAGACGTCTGTGACGTACACGATCGCCGAACCCTGCGTCGACCTAAAAGACAAGGCATGTATCGAAGAGTGCCCGGTCGACTGCATCTACGAGGGCACTCGGATGTTGTTCATCCACCCCGACGAATGCGTCGACTGTGGTGCCTGCGAGCCGGTCTGCCCGGTCGAGGCGATCTACTACGAGGACGACGTACCCGAGCAGTGGAGCCAGTACACCCAGATCAACGCGGACTTCTTCGTCGAGCTCGGATCTCCCGGCGGCGCAGCGAAAGTCGGCCTGACCGAGAACGACCCGCAGGCCGTGAAGGACCTTCCGCCGCAGGAGCATGACTGAGCCGCCTGACTGACCGCCGGCGATTGTCGGCGATCTTGCCGGAGTTCCCCTGGGACACCCTGGCCGACGCGACCGCGCTGGCCACGTCGCACCCCGACGGCATTGTCGACCTCTCGGTCGGCACACCCGTCGATCCGGTTGCCCCGCTGATCCGTGAGGCGCTCGCGTCGGCCAGCGCCGAGCCGGGTTACCCCACCACGGCGGGCACCCCGCAGCTGCGCGAGTCCGCGGTCGCCGCGCTGAATCGCCGCTACGGCGTCACCGCGCTGGCCGAGTCGGCCGTGCTGCCGGTGATCGGCACCAAAGAACTCATCGCGTGGCTGCCGACCCTGCTCGGCGTGGGCGCCGAGGACCTGGTCGTCGTGCCCGAGCTGGCCTACCCGACCTACGACGTCGGCGCCCGGTTGGCCGGCGCGCGGGTGCTGTTCGCCGATTCGCTCACCCAAATCGGTCCATCGGCGCCTGCCCTCTTGTACGTGAATTCGCCGAGCAACCCGACCGGTCAGGTGCTCGGCGTGGATCATCTGCGCAAGCTCGTCGGCTGGGCCCGCGAACGCGGCGTCATCGTGGCATCCGACGAGTGCTATCTGGGTCTGGGTTGGGACACGCAACCGCTGTCGGTGTTGCACCCGTCGGTGTGCGACGGCGACCACACCGGCTTGCTGGCCGTGCATTCGCTGTCCAAGAGCTCCTCGTTGGCCGGCTACCGCGCGGGCTATGTCGCCGGGGACGCCGCCTTGGTCGGCGAGCTGCTGGCGGTCCGCAAGCACGCCGGGATGATGGTTCCGCGCCCGGTGCAGGCCGCCATGGTCGCCGCGCTCGATGACGACGTCCACGAGCGCGAGCAGCGCGACCGCTACCGCCGGCGCCGCGACGTGCTGCTGCCGGCATTGCGTTCGGCCGGATTCACCGTTGACCATTCCGAGGCCGGTTTGTATCTGTGGGTCACCCGCGGCGAGCCGTGCCGAGACACCGTGGGATGGCTGGCGCGGCGCGGCATCCTGGCGGCGCCCGGCGAGTTCTACGGCGCACGCGGCACCCGGCATGTTCGAGTGGCGCTGACGGCCACCGACGAGCGCATTGCCGCCGCCGTCAACCGTCTGGGCTGAGCTCGTAGGCGGAGCCCAGACCGAGGGTTGTCCACAGGCCTTGGCCACTCCGACTGGTGAGTGTTCGCCGCAGGGCGTCAAGATTCCGTAAAGAACGCTCTAGAACCGGCTGGATACCCGGTTTCCAGCAGGCGTTTACCAGCAGACAACCGTAGGCTCCGACCGGGTCCAAGCCCGTTTTGCGAAATCCCCGAATTTGCGCGAGGTGTTTGCTATGTCACAACTGGCCGGCGAGCTTCGGATATCGCCGTCGTTTTCCGACCGGTGTAAGAGGGTCTTCCTCGGAAGGCCGATGATCAACGACCAGCTTCAGCACGAGCGGCTGTCCAACCCCATCGCCCTCGGCGTGCTGTCACCCGACGCCATCTCGTCGACCGCGTACGGGTCCGAGCAGGTGATGATCGAACTGCTCCCGGCCGCGGGAATGGCCGCGTTCGCGCTCCTGCTCCCGATCACCGGCGTCATCCTGCTGATTCTCGTGCTGGTGGCCGCCTCGTACCGCCAGGTGGTGTCGGTCTACACCCGCGCCGGCGGGTCATACGTGGTGGCCCGGGAAAATTTCGGCCCCAAGGTTGCCCAGATCGCCGCGGCGTCGCTGTTGATCGACTACGTCGTCACGGTTGCGGTGCAGTGCGCGGCCGGGACCGTCGCGGTCGCATCGGCGATTCCGGCCCTCGGCCCGTACAGCCTCGAAATCACCGTCGGCATTGTGCTGTTGATGTGCTTTGCCAACCTGCGCGGATTGCGGGAAGCCGGGCTTCCCTTCGCGTTTCCGACATATTTATTTGTCGGCATGGTCGGGCTGACAATCATCGTCGGAATCATTCGCGAATTCGTCGGGGGATTACCGGTTTACGACCCGGTCCACACCGATGGGGCGGTTGCGGTTCAACAGGGTAGCGGTCTGATCATGGGCGCCACGTTGCTGATCGTGTTGCGTGCGTTCGCGAACGGCGGTTCGTCGTTGACCGGTGTCGAGGCGATCTCCAACACGGTCAACGCGTTTCGTCCTCCGGAGAGCACCAACGCACGCAAGGTGCTCGTGGTCATGGCGTGCATTCTCGCGTTCCTGTTGGCCGGTGTGGCCTGGCTGGCCCATCTGACGCACGCGTTTCCGTATGCCTCGGGATACCCCTCGATGCTGTCCGAGATCGCCAAGGCCGTATTCGGCAGTGGGCCGATCGGGAAGGTCGTCTACTTCCTGGTCCAGGCGGCCACCGCGCTGGTCCTCTACACCGGCGGCAATACCAGCTTCAACGGATTCCCGGCGCTGACGAGTTTCGTCGCCGAGGACAGCTTCCTGCCCCGGCCCCTGATGAAGCGCGGCCACCGACTGGTGTTCTCCAACGGCATCATCACGCTGACCGTGCTGGCGGTGGCGCTGCTGATCGGCACCGGCGGTTCGCTCAACGCGCTGGTGCCGTTCTACGCGATCGGGGTGTTCACCGGGTTCGCGATGGCCGGCTATGGCATGACCAAGCACTGGATCAGTCACCGCGGGCCTGGTTGGCGGCACAAGCTGGCGATCAACCTGTCTGCAGGCATCCTGTCGACGGTCGTGGTGGGCATCTTCGCGATCGCCAAGTTCACCGAGGGCGCCTGGCTGGTCGTGGTGGTCTTCCCGATCCTGGTCTTCGCGTTGATGCGGGTGAACAGGCAGTATCGGGCCGAGACGTCGGTGCTCGAAACATCCGTCGTCGACCCGCCTGAGCTGGTCGGATACGACCGGCACCGGGTGCTGATCTTCGTCGACTCGGTGGACCTGGCCGAGATCGAGGCGGTGCGCTATGCCAAGGGGCTCAAGGCCGATGATCTGACCACGGTGCACTTCGTGCTGGATTCCATGCACGCGGAAGACCTGCAGCGGCAGTGGCAGCACATCGGGCACGTCACCGAGCTGAAGATGATCGACTGCTTCGATCGCAATCTCGGCCGGGCCGCGCATGAATTGGTCCAGCAGATCATGACGGAGCACGCCGAGACGAAGGTGACCGTTCTGTTGCCGCGTCGCGAGTATTCGCAGCTCTTGGGCCGGTTCCTGCACGACCGGACCGCGGACATGATCGCCAAGGTGATCAGCAGGATTCCCGGAGCAAGTGCCCAGATTGTGGCCTATGACATCAAGACCAGGATCGCGATGGCGAGTCGTGCCGCCGCCGAGTCCGCGAGGTCAGCGAGTGCGCAGGTTGATCCGATAGAGTTGCCCCGGGCCGCAGCCGACCTACGTGGATGATGTGACTCCACAGGTCGCTGACTCCGAGGGAAAGTGATACGTGGTTACAGCATCTCAGCAGGATTCGGGCATCCCGCCGTCATTCAGTGACGGTTGGAAGCGCATCTTTCTCGGCAAGCCGCTGACGAGCGAACAGCTCGAGTCCGAGCGATTGTCGAATCCGGTTGCGCTCGGCGCGATTTCACCAGACGCGATCTCCTCGACGGCTTACGGGCCAGAGCAGGTGATGGTCGAGTTGCTGCCGCGCGCGGGAATGGCCGCGTTCACGTTGCTGCTGCCGATCATCGGCGTGATCCTGTTCATCCTGCTACTGGTGTCCGCGTCCTACCGCGGCGTCGTGATGGCGTACACCCGGACCGGCGGGGCGTACATGGTGGCACGGGACAACTTCGGCCCCCGCATCGCTCAGATCGCCGCCGCGGCACTGCTGATCGACTATGTGGTCACCGCCGCGGTGCAGCCCGCGGCCGGAACCGTGGCGCTCTGCTCGGCGATACCCGCGCTGCACCCCTACCACCTGGAAATCACCATCAGCGTGCTGGTGCTGATCTGCGTTGCCAACCTGCGCGGTCTGCGCCAGTCGGGTCGACTTTTCGCGATCACGACGTACTCGTTCATCGCGATGATCACGCTGACGATCGTGACCGGCCTGATTCGCGAAATCCTTTGGGGTCTACCGAAATACGACCCGGAGCACATCGTCGGGGCGGTGCCGGTGCATCAGGGTGGCGGGCTGGTGATGGGTGCCACCGTGCTGGTGTTGCTGCGCGCGTTTGCCAATGGCGGTACCTCGCTGACGGGCGTCGAGGCGATTTCGAACACCGTCAACGTCTTTCGTGAGCCACAGGGCGTCAACGCCCGTCGGGTGCTGACCGTGATGGTCTGCATCCTGGGATTTTTGTTGGCCGGTGTCGCCTGGCTTGCCTTTGTCACGCACGCCACCCCATATCTGGACGAATACCCGTCGATGCTTTCGGAGATCGCCCGCACGGTCTTCGGCCATGGCGTGCTCGGGAACGTCCTGTACTTCTCGGTTCAGGCGTCAAGCGCCGCGATCCTTTTTACCGGCGCGAATACCGGGTTCAACGGTTTTCCCGCGCTGGCGAGTTTCGTCGCCGAGGACCGTTTTCTGCCGCGTCCGCTGACCAAACGCGGTCACCGGCTGGTGTTCTCCAACGGGATCATCACGCTGACCGCGCTCGCGGTGGCGCTGCTGCTTGTCACCCGCGCTTCGGTCAACGCGCTGGTGCCGTTTTACGCCATCGGTGTATTCACCGCATTCGCGATGGCCGGCTATGGCATGACGAAGCACCACCGCACCCGCCGCGGCGCCGGCTGGCGCCGCAAAGTCGCCGTCAACTTCTCGGCGGGGTTGCTGTCGACGATCGTGGTGGGCATCTTCGTGGTGGCCAAGTTCACCGAGGGCGCCTGGTTGGTCGTCGTCGTGTTCCCGATCCTGGTGTACGGATTGATCCGACTCAACAGGCAGTACCGCGCCGAGGCGTCGGTGTTGGAGATGTCGCGCACCGAGCGACCTGAGCTGGCCAAGTACGCCCGGCTGCGGGTGTTCGTGTTCGTCGACTCGGTTGACCTCGCCGAGGTCGAGGCACTGCGCTACGGCAAGGGGCTGCACGCCGACGAACTGCTCGCCGTCCACTTCGTGGTCGACGCCGAACACTCCGCCAAGCTGCAGGAACGCTGGCAGCACTTCGAGCATGACACCCAGCTGCGGGTAATCGACTGTCCTGACCGCAATTTGAGTCGGGTCGCACAGGAATTCGTGCTGCAGGTGAAACGCAACCACCCGGACACCAAGGTGACGGTGCTGCTGCCGCGCCGGACCTACTCCGCGATGCTGGGCCGGCTGCTGCATGACCGCACCGCCGACAAGATGGCCCGTGCCGTCAGCCGCATCGCGGGCGCGACCGCGATCATCGTGCCCTACGATGTGGAATCCCGCATCGCCCGTGTGGATCCTGACGCCCTGGCGCCGGCCGGTCAAGCCTAGAACCGGCCGCGCGGGTGGTGACAGGGGCGGCCGACGAGCCGGAAGTACCCCCGTCATTCTCCGACGTGGGCAAGCGCGTCTTTTTGGGCAAGCCGCTGATCACGCAGGAACTGTCCAACGAGCGGCTGTCCAATCCCGTTGCACTGGGCGCACTTTCGCCTGACGCGATCTCGTCCACTGCGTACGGTCCCGAGCAGATCCTGACCGAGCTGCTACCGCACGCCGGGCTGGCCGCCTTCATTCTGCTGCTGCCCATCATGGGCGTGATCCTGGTGATCCTCGCGCTGGTGGCCGCCTCCTACCGCCAGGTCGTGAT
>DATNFI010000127.1:0-36009 GCA_035606475.1 Mycobacterium sp.
GCTCGTCGCGTTTCACCGCGCTCGAGTTGGCTCAAACCCTGCGCTATCTACCGGATCTCGTGGTGGTACTGGCGCTGCTGGCCGCGGTCGCCTGCTGCGCGCCGAACCGACCGTCGTCAGGCTGGCTCGACGCGTCCGCACTACGCACGTCGGTCATCACTGTGCTGGCGACGGCGTTTGTGGCGAGCAGTTGCTATTCGACGGCGACGTTCTTGACGTCTTGGCGAGACAATCCCGCACAACCGTACGTGCAGAATGCCCGCCGCGATCTGGCTGCCGCGCAAGCGCGCTCGAGCGCGCCGCTGCTGGATCAGGAAGTCGACCCGCTGGTCCTCGGCCGGGTCGCTTGGCCCGAAAACCTGGCCGGCCACCTATTCGCCCTGCTTCACGATCGTCCCGAATTCGGCTTGACGACAACGCAATTGAGAACACTTGACCGTTCTGGCCGATTGGTGGACGCGCAGGTGACCTGGGTGCGCGCGATGGTACCGGGTCCGGTACCGCAGTGCGGGTATCTGGTGCAGCCCGACCATCCGATCGAGATCGGACTCGACGGCCCTCTGCTACCGACGGACTGGACGGCCGAGGTCAACTACCTGGCCAACAGCGACGGCTCGATGACGGTCGCGCTGTCCGACGGGGCGGCGACCCGGGTTCCGGTGCATCCGGGGCTCAACCGGGTGTACGTGCGACTGCCCGGCGCGGGCAACGGGATCCGGGTGCGGGCCAACACCGCGGCGCTGAGCGTGTGCATCGCGGCGGGACCGGTGGGGTACGTGCTGCCGCGCTAGGTCCGCGCACAGTCGCGTGGAAAATCGGAGCCACCTAGGAGAATCGAACTCCTGACCTGCTCATTACGAGTGAGCCGCTCTACCGACTGAGCTAAGGTGGCGTGCCCTGACGGGCGGGACGAGTCTACGGCAGCGCCTCGTACGCGCCCAAGTCGCGCTAGTCGCGCAGCGCCTGACCGATCGTCGCCACCATCGCGTCGACGGCGAACTTGGGTTTGACGTTGATGGCCAGCGCCTCGCGACACTCGAGCACCGCTTCGATGCAGCGCAGCAGCCGATCGGCCGGCACGTGCGCGGCCATCGACGCGATCTGCTCGGCCATGTCGGGATGGTTGGCCCGCGGGCCTGGTGCGCTCGCGGCGACCAGCAGCGCGTCGCGGAAGTAGGTGGCCAGATCGATCAACGCCCGATCCAGCGCATCACGCGACGCCCGCGTCTGGCGCGACTTCTGCCGTCGCTCAAGGTCTTTCAATGCACCAGCGGATCCACGCAACGCGCCCGCGGCGCCCTTACCGGTGCCTCCGGCACCCAGCGCAGTGCGCAGCTCCTCGGTCTCGGCCTCGTCACGGTCGGCCGTCAGCACCGCCGCCTCGGCCTCGGCGGACAACACCAGCGCCTCGGCCGCAGCAAACGCCTTCGATCGGGTCGCGGCGTCGCGGGCCAACCCCAGCGCCTGCAGACGGCGCTCGCGGGCGTCCGGGTCGGTGGCCAACCGTCGAGCCCGCCCGACGTGTCCGCCGCTGACCGATGCCGCCCAGGTGGCGGTCTCGGCCGACAGCCCGTCGCTGTCGATCAGCACCTGGGCGATGGCGTCCGGCTTCGGGGTCACCAGCGCGATGTGCCGGCAGCGCGACCGCAGTGTGATCGCGATGTCCTCGGGGTCGACCGACGGCGCGCACAGCAGGAAAACCGTCAACGGCGGCGGCTCCTCGACCACCTTCAGCAAGGCATTCGCCGCGCCCTCGGTGAGCCGGTCGGCGTCCTCGATCAGCACGATCTGCCAGCGACCCGTGCTGGGCCGCCTCGACGCGACCTGGACGATCGCGCGCATCTCGTCGACACCGATCGACAGCCCCTCCGGAATGACTCGGCGCACGTCGCCGTGCGTGCCCGCCATCGTCGTCGTGCAGGGCCGGCATTCGCCGCAGCCCGGAACGCCGTCCGAGGTGCACTGCAGGGCCGCGGCGAAACACAGCGCGGCCACCGAACGCCCCGAACCGGGCGGGCCGGTGATCAGCCAGGCATGCGTCATCGCGGAGCTGTGAGCGGAATCACCGCGGGCTGCGGCCGCGGCAGCCACCAGCTCGGCCTCCACCGACTCCTGGCCAACCAGACGCGCGAATACCCGTGACATCACCGGCAAGAGTAGTGGTCGCCGCAGACCACGCCCCACGATCAGCGACCGCGCACCGCCGTTTTGGCTACTTCTTCGTCCCCGTCGACCGATACGGTGGGCAGGTGAGTACGACGGGGGCACTTCCCGGACGAATCCGCGGATTCGTCGAGTGGTTCGTGCGCACGCCGTGGCCGGTCTTCACGCTGAGCCAGATGCAGGCCGACATCATCGGCGCGCTGTTCGTGCTCGGCTTTTTGCGGTACGCGTTGCCGCCGGAAGACCGCATCGAGTTGCAGCAGCTACCGGCCCTCAACCTGGCCACGTTCACCGGGTCGATTTTGGTGTTGTTCGCCCTCGGCACCGCGATCAGCGCCCGGCTGCTGATACCGGTGTTCCGATGGCAGCGCCGCGACGCTCTGCTGGCCGACCCCGACCCGGCCGCCACCGAGCTGGCTCGCAGCCGTGCGCTGCGGACGCCGTTCCACCGCACGGTGATCAACTTGGCGTCCTGGCTGGTCGGCGGCGTGATCTTCCTGGCAGCCAGCTGGCCGGTGGCCCATCACGCTGCGCCGGTAGTTGCCGTCGCCGTCGCCTTAGGCGCCACGGCCACCGCGATCATCGGCTACCTGCAGTCCGAACGCGTGCTGCGCCCGGTGGCGGTCGCCGCCCTGCGCGGCGGGTTGCCGGAGAACATCCGCGCCTCCGGTGTGATCGGACGCCAGATGCTGGCCTGGGCGCTGTCCACCGGTGTGCCCCTGCTGGCCATCGTGCTGGCCGTGGTCGGGGACAAGGCCGCATACTTGCACGGCCCACCGGAGAAGCTGCTGAACCCGATTCTGCTGCTGGCGTTGTTGGCGCTGGGCATCGGGGTGGCCAGCACGCTGCTGGTGGCGATGTCGATCGCCGACCCGCTGCGCCAGCTGCGCTGGGCGCTCGGTGAGGTGCAGCGCGGTAATTACAACGCGCACATGCAGATTTACGACGCCAGCGAGCTAGGTCTGCTGCAGGCGGGCTTCAACGACATGGTCCGCGACCTGTCCGAGCGGCAACGTCTTCGCGACCTGTTCGGTCGCTACGTCGGTGAAGACGTCGCCCGGCGGGCGCTGGAGCGCGGGACCGAATTGGGCGGCCAGGAGCGCGATGTCGCGGTGCTCTTCGTCGACCTGGTCGGCTCGACCAAGCTAGCGTCGACGCGGCCACCGGCCGAGGTGGTCAGCATGCTCAACGAGTTCTTCCGGGTTGTGGTCGATACCGTCGGGCGGCACGGCGGGTTCGTCAACAAGTTCCAGGGCGACGCCGCGCTGGCCATTTTCGGGGCACCGATCGAGCATCCGGATGCCTCCGGCGGTGCGCTGGCCGCGGCCCGCGAGCTGCATGACGAGCTGCTGCCAGTGATCGGCTCCGCGGAATTCGGCATCGGCGTCTCGTCGGGTCGGGCTATCGCCGGCCACATCGGGGCGCTGGCCCGTTTTGAGTACACCGTGATCGGCGACCCGGTCAACGAGGCCGCCCGGCTGACCGAGCTGGCCAAGCTCGAGGACGGCCACGTGCTGGCCTCCGCGGTCGCGGTCAGCGGCGCTCTCGATGCCGAAGCGCTCTGCTGGGACGTGGCCGAGGTGGTGGCATTGCGTGGCCGGACCGCGCCGACTCAGTTGGCCCGGCCGTTGAATCTGGCTGCGCCGGAAGACGCGATCAGCGAAGAAGCCAGCGGTTAGCGGCCGTTGGGCGAAAGCGTGAGATCGCTGGGCAGCAGCGGCGGGATGTCGAGGAAGGGCTTGCCCTGCGGGTCCGGGGTACCGACCGAGTCGTTGCCCAGGTTCAGCAGGTCGCTGAGGCCGGGAACACTCGACGGTTGACCGCCCTGGAGCACTCCGGCGTCGGACTCGATAATGTTCTGCACCACCACGGAGCTTTCCGGCCCACCCATGGTTTGCAGCAGGTCAGCGATCGACGGGCTGTTCGCGTCGGGGTTTTCGTGCGAGTTGTTGGAGAGCTGCATCGCGGGCACTTCGACATCGCGCAGCGGCGGCGAGGACGGGGCGGCGATCAGAATGCTGACGCCACCGAGCGCAACACCAGCGGTGATGCAGTATCGGACGGCCGGTCGCATTTCTCTCCCATGGTGACGCGTGCCTGTTGCACGACGTGTTGGGATGTACTATACCTGAGAACTGGCTGAGAATCACCATCTAATTTTCCAAAACCGCGAAAAAGTTTGTTGATGATTCGTTCAGCCGGCCGATGCGGCCCAATATGCCCTGCTAGCTGCGCTTAACTGCCTTTTTCGCGGCCGCCTTCTTGGCCGGTGATTTCTTCGCGGCTTTCTTCGTGGCCTTCTTGACGGGGCCGCGCGCACGCCGGTCGGCGAGCAGCTCGGAAGCGCGCGCGTCGGTGATCGACAGCACGTCGTCACCCTTGCGCAGGCTCGCGTTGGTCTCACCATCGGTGACGTAGGGGCCGAATCGGCCGTCCTTGATCACCATCGGCTTGCCGGACGCCGCGTCGGTGCCCAGTTCGCGCAGCGGCGGCGCCGCCGCACCTTGCCGGCCGCGTCGCTTCGGCTCGGCGTAGAGCTTCAGCGCCTCCTCGAGCGTCACCGAGAAGATCTGGTCCTCGGTCGCCAACGATCGAGAGTCGGTGCCGCGCTTGAGATACGGCCCGTAGCGGCCGTTCTGCGCGGTGATCTCTTCGCCTGAGTCGGGATCGACACCGACCACCCGAGGCAGCGACAACAGCTTGAGCGCGTCCTCGAGCGTCACGGTCTGCAGGTCCATGCTGCGCAGCAGCGATCCGGTTCGGGGCTTGGGACCGGTGGGCTTTTTGCCCTTCTTCGCCGGCTGCCCGGCCGTACCGTCGTCGTCGTCCGACTTGGGCAGCACCTCGGTGACGTACGGTCCGTAGCGGCCGTCCTTGGCGACGATTTCGTGCCCGGACTCCGGGTCAATCCCGAGCGAGCGGCCTTCCTGAGGTGTCGCGAACAGCTCCTCGGCGACCTCGAGAGTCAGCTCATCGGGAGTCAGCGAGTCCTGCAGGTTGGCACGCTGCGGCGTCGGCTCGCCGTCGTCGCCGACCACCATCCGCTCGAGGTAAGGGCCGTTCTTGCCGACCCGAACATTGACCGCGCGGCCCTCGGCGTCGTCAAAAAGCTTGATGGAGTTGACTTCTCGGGCGTCGATGCCTTCGAGATTGACGCCGACGAGCTTTTTCAACCCACCCGAGCGGGCGATCGAGTCGGCCACGCCGTGCTCGCCGCCGAAGTAGAAGTTGTTCAGCCAGTTGCTGCGTCGCTCGGTGCCCGACGCGATCGCGTCGAGTTCGTCTTCCATCGCCGCGGTGAATCCGTAGTCGACCAGGCGCCCGAAATGCTGTTCCAGCAAACCGGTTACGGCGAATGCGACCCAGGACGGGACCAGCGCGCTGCCCTTCTTGTGGACGTAGCCGCGGTCCTGGATGGTCTTGATGATCGACGAGTACGTCGACGGCCGGCCGATGCCGAGCTCTTCGAGCGCCTTGATCAGCGAGGCCTCGGTGTAGCGGGCCGGCGGGTTCGTCGAGTGGCCGTCCGGCGTCAGTTCGGTGGCGTCCACCCGCTGGCCCTGGGTCAGGTGCGGCAGCCGACGCTCGGCGTCGTCGGCCTCACCACCGGCCAGCTCGTCGACGGTCTCGACGTAGGCCTTGAGGAATCCGGCGAACGTGATGGTCCGGCCGCTGGCCGAGAACTGCACCTCCCTTGGCTCCGGCCCTTCGACTCTGCCGTTGATCCGCAAGCTGAGCGTGGTGCCGCGGGCGTCGGCCATCTGCGAGGCGACCGTGCGCTGCCAGATCAGCTCGTAGAGCCGGAATTCATCAACCCCGCCGACGTCATTGCGCACCGCGTCGGGGGTGGCGAAGGTCTCCCCGGCCGGCCGGATCGCCTCGTGGGCTTCCTGGGCGTTTTTCACCTTGCGGGTGTACTGCCGCGCCGACGGGTAGACGTACTCCTCGCCGTAGAGCTGACGGGCCTGCGTGCGGGCCGCGTTGATCGCCGACTGCGACAGCGTCGTCGAGTCGGTACGCATGTAGGTGATGTAGCCGTTCTCGTAGAGCCGCTGGGCGATGCTCATCGTGCGCTCGGCGGAGAACCGCAGTTTGCGGCCGGCCTCCTGCTGCAGCGTCGACGTCATGAACGGCGGATACG
This sequence comes from Mycobacterium sp., assembly GCA_035606475.1. GTDB lineage: Bacteria > Actinomycetota > Actinomycetes > Mycobacteriales > Mycobacteriaceae > Mycobacterium. The sequence goes on from DATNFI010000127.1 coordinate 6,305, forward strand.
GGCGACGGGTGTAGGGCTTCTCCTCGACCGACCCGACGGTCAGCTGAGCTCCGCGCAGGCCGGTGGCCAGCGACACGGCGCCGGCCTCGTCGAGCACGGTGACTTCGGCGGGCTTTCGCACGGCGCCCAGGGAGTCGAAGTCGCGGCCGGTCGCGACCCGCAGGCCGTCGACGGTGGTCAACCGGGCGTTGAAGCTCGGCGGTGTCGCCGTGGGGTCGGACACGCTGGCGTCGAGTTCGGCGACCACGTCCCAATAGCCGGCGCTGCGGAACGCCATCCGGTCGCGCTCGCGCTGGACGATGATGCGGGTGGCCACCGACTGGACCCGTCCCGCCGACAGCTTGGGCGCCACCTTCTTCCACAGCACCGGGCTGACCTCGTAGCCGTACAGCCGGTCCAGGATGCGGCGGGTTTCCTGGGCGTCGACCAGGTCGATGTCCAGGTCGCGCGGGTTGGCGGCGGCTTCCAGGATCGCCTGCTCGGTGATCTCGTGGAACACCATCCGCTTGATCGGCACGCGCGGCTTGAGAGTCTCCAGCAGGTGCCAGGCGATCGCTTCACCCTCGCGGTCACCGTCCGTGGCCAGGTAGAGCTCGTCGACGTCTTTGAGCAGGCCCTTGAGCTCGGTGACCGTGCTCTTCTTGTCCGGGCTGATGATGTAGAGCGGTTCGAAGTCGTCGTCGACGTTCACCCCGAGCCGGGCCCAGGGCTCCGACTTGTATTTCGCCGGCACGTCGGCCGCTGCCCGCGGCAGGTCACGGATGTGCCCGCGCGAGGACTCGACGATGTAGTTGGCGCCCAGGTAGCTGGCCAATTTGCGCGCTTTGGTCGGCGACTCGACAATCACGAGTCGCCGCGTGGCGCCATTTCCGCCCCCGTCAGCCACCTGTATCTACGCTCGCTTTCACTTACTTCTTCTTCCCCTGCGGGCTCCGGCGGACGCAGTTTCCGCGATCGGCCAGCGTCAATCTACGGCGCCCGTCGGCCTGTAGACACCTGACAATGTGGCACCCGAGATGGGCCGACGCAAACCGACCCCCCGCTAGCGAGCCGACTGATTGCCGCTAGACGTGCGGCCAGAATGGCAACGCGTCGGCGACCTCAGGCGGTTCCCCGACGTTCTCTACCAGGCGCGATAGCCGGCGGCGGCCGCTGATTCGCAGAGCGGGCCGGGCCCCGCGGGTGCCGATCAAGGTCGGGGCGATCCCGACGCGCATCAGGGCCGACGCCAGCGGTGAGTGGGTGTCCGGCGCGTGCGGGTCGAGTCCTAATAGGTAGCGGTCGGCGTCGGGGCTGCCGGCGGCCAGGGTCCAGGCCCGCAGTTCGCGCGGGCCGGGCAGCCACAATGGCGGGATCGTCTTCACCGCGCCGCGCGTCCACTCACCGGCCATCGGGCGCAACCGCGGGTCCACGTCGGTGCGCACGAGGGGGGTGTGTTCGTCGGTCTGGGTGATCTCGGCCCTCAGACCGGCCTCGTCGATCATCTGACCCAGCGCCTCGGCGCGCCAGGCCTGATCGACCACCACTGACAGCCGGGCTCCGGCGCCGACCGTCACGATCTGGCCGGCTGCTGCGAGCACCCCGGTGAGGTCGGTGACCGCAGGCGGCACCGACTCAGCCGAGAAGAACGACAGCTGGCTCACGACAACGACATTAAGCGCCCGCACGACGACGATGCGCGCCGCAACGCGGCGAGAGGAGGAGTCGGGCCATTAAACCCGCACGACGATGCACGCCATGGCGTGCGGAGCGCCGCGGGTGACGAATGCGCAAGCAGCGAAAACCCCCCGTCCGAATCCGGTGATGCCGAATCGTGCGGGGGGTTGTCGTTAACGGTTGCTCAGACGGCGCGGACGCCGGTGGCCTGGGGACCCTTGGGGCTCTGGCCGACCTCGAACTCGACTCGCTGGTTCTCCTCGAGGGTGCGGAAGCCGCTTCCCTGGATCTCCGTGTAGTGGACGAACACGTCGGCCGAACCGTCTTCGGGGGCGATGAAGCCGAATCCCTTTTCCGCGTTGAACCACTTCACAGTTCCCTGTGGCATTTCTCGATCTTTCCTTTACTACTCGGGTGCGAAGCATCACCTCGATGCTCCGGGCCCGTTCCGACCGCTAGACCTTGCTGAGTCGCCGGAACTTCACCCGACCTACAACGCAGGAACCGCGGCCGCAACGTCGATCCTGCGAAAGTTTGACACGAACACAGAAGCTGCGACCGCAAACAGTCAACCATGTTCATCGCCCCAGCAACAGCCTCATGTGAGCAATTGAGCTACCACGAGGTAAACAATTGAAGTGCGCCACCCAAACCCCCGGTCGCAACGGGGCTAGCGGCCGCAGTTTTGGGTGGTCAATTCGGATCAGGAGGCACTTAATTGTGGTGACTTTCGGCAGCGAGTTGCTCGCCGCCGCGGTCGCCGGCACCGAGGCGGGCGAACACCCGCTTCGCCATGTCGCCGAATTGCCGGCCCGGCCTGGCCGCCAACGGCCTTGGCCGACATGGGTCGAACCCGATGTGCTGCGTGCATTTACCGATCGCGGCGTCAGTTTGCCGTGGGCGCATCAGGTTGCGGCCGCCGACCTGGCGCACGGCGGGCATCACGTTGTTATCAGTACTGGCACGGCATCCGGGAAATCGCTGGCCTACCAACTGCCCATCCTCAGCACGTTGGCGACCGATCCGCGGGCCCGGGCGCTGTACATTTCGCCGACGAAAGCGCTTGGCCACGACCAGTTACGGGCCGCCCACGGGTTGTGCGCGGCCATTCCGCGACTGGCCGATGTCGCGCCAACGGCCTACGACGGCGACAGCCCTACCGAGATACGGCGTTTGGCACGCGAGCGCTCCCGCTGGGTGTTCTCCAATCCGGACATGGTCCACCTGGCGTTGCTGCGCAACCACGCCCGCTGGGCGATGTTCCTGCGGAATCTCCGTTTCGTTGTCGTCGACGAATGTCATTACTACCGAGGGGTTTTCGGATCAAATGTGGCGATGGTACTGCGCCGCCTGCTGCGATTGTGCGCGCGTTACTCGGTTGACCCGGCCGTGCTGCCGACGGTGATCTTCGCCAGCGCAACGACGTCCGCCCCGGGTGCGACCGCCACCGAACTCATCGGCCAGCCGGTCTCCGAAGTCACCGAAGACGGTTCACCGCAGGGCGCTCGGACGGTGGCGTTATGGGAGCCGGCGCTGCGCGCCGACCTCACGGGCGAAAACGGTGCTCCGGTACGGCGGTCCGCGGGCAGCGAGGCGGCCCGGGTGATGGCCGACCTGATCGCCGAAGGAGCGCGCACCCTGACATTCGTCCGGTCGCGCCGCGGCGCCGAACTGACCGCGCTGGCGACCCGCGCGCGACTGGAAGACATCGCTCCCCAACTGACCGATACGGTGGCGTCGTATCGCGCGGGTTATCTACCCGAGGACCGGAACGCCTTGGAACAGGCGCTGCTCGACGGGCGGTTGCGCGGTCTGGCCACCACCAACGCACTGGAACTCGGCATCGACATCGCGGGACTGGATGCGGTGGTGCTGGCCGGCTTTCCCGGAACCGTGACATCGTTCTGGCAGCAGGCCGGCCGATCCGGTCGGCGCGGGCAGGGCGCGCTGGTGCTGCTGGTGGCGCGCGACGATCCGCTGGACACCTACCTGGTGCACCACCCCGCCGCGCTGCTGGACAAGCCGATCGAGCGGGTGGTGATCGACCCGTCCAACCCCTACCTTCTCGGCCCTCAGCTACTCTGCGCTGCAACGGAATTGCCCATCGACGATGCCGAGGTGCGGTCGCTGGGCGCCGAGGACGTTGCCGGCGCACTGGTCGACGACGGACTGCTACGACACCGGGCCGGCAAGTACTATCCGGCACCAGGTGTCGATCCCCATCCGGCAGTGGACATTCGGGGGTCGTCCGGTGGTCAGGTGGTGATCGTGGAGAGCGACACCGGGCGGCTGCTGGGCACGGCCGACACCGGCCGGGCTGCCGCCTCGGTGCATCCGGGCGCGGTGTATCTGCACCAGGGCGAGAGTTATGTGGTCGACTCGCTGGACTTCGACGAGGGCATGGCTTTCGTCCACGCCGAAGACCCCGGATATGCCACGTTCGCACGGGAACTCACCGACATCGCGGTGACCGGGCCCGGCGAACGCCGGACCTTCGGACCGGTCACCCTGGGCCTGGTGCCGGTCCGCGTGACCCACCAGATGGTGGGCTATCTGCGCCGTCGGCTCAACGGTGAGGTGATCGACTTCGTCGAGCTGACGATGCCACCGCACACTCTGGAGACGGTCGCGGTGATGTACACCATCACGCCAGAAGAATTGGCCGACAACGGGATCGATCCGCTGCAGATTCCGGGTTCGCTGCACGCCGCCGAGCATGCCGCGATCGGCCTGCTCCCACTGGTGGCTAGCTGCGATCGCGGCGATATCGGCGGGTTGTCGACTGCCGTCGGCCCCGAATTCGATGGTCTGCCAAGTGTCTTCGTATACGACGGCTTTCCGGGCGGAGCCGGGTTCGCCGAACAGGGCTTTCGACAGGCGAATACCTGGCTGGGCGCGACGCTCGCGGCGATCGAGGCGTGCGAGTGTCCGATGGGATGTCCATCGTGCGTGCAATCGCCGAAGTGCGGCAACGGAAACGACCCGTTGGACAAGGCTGGCGCGGTGCGGGTGCTGCGGTCGGTTCTCAGCGCGCTGGCAAACGGAACTCAGACATACGGATGACGACCGACCCCTCGAACGGTCGACTTCCATATGACAGTGTCTTCGCAGCATCAGCTAGGAAAACGGTTTCCTCGCCACTGAAGAAACGTGCGCCTGGCGGAAACACAAACGCGAAGAACGGTCGGACCGCGTAAGCCGTTCACAATCCGCGATGGGCGCAGCAGAAAAATACCTTTCGGCCAGCAACCTGTGCAAGTTGATGACTCGGATGTCAATAAGACTCACAGGTTGACCCCAGGGAAAGCCGGGATGGATTCGACAGTGACGCAACGGGTTATCCACCGTCTCGCCGCTAAACTGCTGACCTATGACACACGACTGGCTGTTGGTGGAGACGCTCGGCCGAGAACCAGCCGTTGTCGCGGTGGGCCGTCAACTGCAGGACCTCATTCCGATAACAACGTTTTTGAAGCGCACCCCCGGCCGCGCCGCCATCCAGTCCGCGATCGCCGAGTCGATGCAAACCAGCAAAGGTCTGGTCAGCATCACGCCCAAGAAGGCTCGGGTGATCCGCACCGAACCGATCGTGATGACCGACGGACGCATCCACGGTGTGCACGTCTGGAGCGGACCGCCCACCGACGAGCCGCCCGAGCGGCCGATCCCGGGCCCGCTGAAATGGGACATGACCCTCGGGGTGGCTACCGACACCGCGGAGTCGCTGACGAACATGGGCCGCAACGTCGAGCTCGAAGACGCCGAGGAGCGGGCGTTTGCGGAGTGCTGGCCGTCTGGTGACCTGAAGCCCAATGAAGGCCGGGCGCTGGCGGCCGCGGTCAGGTTCGAGCCGGGCCACACCATGTGCGACACCTGGGACGGCCGTGACTTTCAGGGCAACCCCATCCGGGTGAGCTTCGTGACGCGCAACGGGCTCGAAGAGGGCGCCGACGGCCGCGAACACATGGTCGCGCGGGGGATGAATTGGCGCGCCGAACCTGCCGAGGCGCCGGCGTCATCCGATCGGCTCGCCCAGCAGATCCTGCACGGGCTGGCCCAGCCCGGGGTGCACCGGGCGTTGTTCGATCCGCAGAGTTGGACGCTGCTCAAATGGCTCGACGCCCCGTGCCCGTTCTACGACTGGCGCCGCGTCGGCGCCGACAGCCCGCGGATACATCCCGACGACGACGCAAAGGCCGCCGCGATGAACTCCGAGTTCGCCCGCGGGGCAACGTGCGCCGTGCTGCGGATGCCCGCCCAAGACGGCGGTTGGGTGCCGATGCACGTGACGGTCAACCGGGTAGAGATCGACACCGACACCTTCGCCGGTCTGGTCTCGCTGCGGCTGCCGACCGAGGCAGAGCTCGCCGCGGCGGGTCTGCCCGAATAAACCGGGCCGGCGCGGGCTGCGGCCCACGCAGTACCCCATCGCCCGACTCCCGCTTCGATCGTCACCACGACGTCCAGGTCCTCGAGTGTGCAGCCGGCGACGCCGGTCCGCATCGCGCGGGCCACGGCGGCGGCTTGGGCGCAGGCCGACTCGGCCCCGGCGGGCACTCGCGCCGCGGCGGCAAGCGCAGCCAGATCGGCGGCCGCCTGAGCCCGGTGCCGCGCCACCACCGCAGCGCCCAGGTACGCGCTGCCACCGGTGACCGTCAACAACACGGCGACCATGGCGACCGCGACAACGGTGACCGACCCCCGGTCGTCACTGCGGTTCGACCGCGGCCATACCGGTAGCCGAGATATGCAGCGCGTGAAGCAGATTCGACTGAACCGCAACGGTCGCGACCACGAAGCCGCCGTCGCGGCGAATCTGCACGGCGGCGCCCCTGGGTGCCACTCCACGGGCCGCGGCCACCGCCGACCGCTCGTCGCCACGCGCCGCGAGGCGGGCGGCCTCCCGCGCGGCATCGATGCAGCGGACTTGCGCCGACACCGCGGTGATGCCGGCCAGGCACAGCATGAGCACCGCGACCAGGGTGGCGACGCCGAATGCCGCCTCCACGGTGGTCGCACCGGCATCGTCGGCTAGGTCTTGGTGTTGAGCGCCCGAGCGATGATGTTCGTCAACGCCGACACGATCGAGTCGCCGGTCACGACCGCGTACAGGACCGCCGCAAAGGCCGCCGCGGCGATGGTGCCGATGGCGTACTCGACGGTGGACATCCCCGACTCGTCGGCCATCAGCACCACGAGGCGCGCCTTCATAGCGTGAAACATGTTGCCCTCCTTCTTTTGTCGGCATAGCGCCGTCACAACAAACCCGATTGCAGGAAGTCGCCGGCCAGACCCGCGATGACGGGGACGACGCCCAGGCAGACGAAGGCCGGCAGGAAGCACAGGCCGAGCGGACCGGCGATCAGCACGCCGGCTCGTTCGGCGGTGGCGGCGGCGGTGTGTACCGCGTCCTGCCGGCACTGTGCGGCGAGCCCGGAGACCGCATCGGCGAGTGCGGCGCCCGACACCGACGACCGCCGGGCCAACCGCAGCAAGGCATCGATCTGCGCATCAGCGGAACCATCCGGCGCGGACCACGCGACGGCCGGATCGGCGCCCAGCGCCAGCAGGTCGGCTGCGCGACGGAGCACCAGCGCCAAAGTCGGCGGCGCCGATGAGGCGGTTGCCGCTGCGGCAGTGGACACCGCCATCCCCGCGGCCAGGCACACCGAAAGCACATCCAGACTCGACGCGACCGCCAGTGGATCCGGGCCACGCGCGGCCGGGCGGGCGACGTGCGGTTGACGGGCCGGCGGCCTGGCTCGGGCCCGGGTGGCTGAAGGACCGGCACTGGTCAGCAACGCAGCGGCCAAAAGCATTGCTACGGTTGAAGTCATCCCGCAGCACTATCGGTGATGCGGTCTGCCCATAGCAGCCCGCCGCAGATCAGCGTCAGCCCGACGACCAGTAACCAGCCACCCAATCCTCCGCCGAGCAGGAACGGCAACGGGCGCACGCCGATCAGTTGCCCCATCAACACCGACAGCACCGGCAGTGCGGCAAGGATGGTCGCGGTGGCGCGAGCGCCCGCCATCGCCGATCGCACCTGGCCCGAGAATCGCTGCCGCTCAGCGATATCGCGTTGCGCCGCGCGCATCAGCGGCGACATGGCCAGCCCGTGATCGGTGGCCAGTTGCCAGCACACCGCCAGCCGCTCCCACTGGGACGCCAGCGCCGAAGTTTCCGCGACGCCACGCAAGCCCGCGGCGACATCGGCTCCCAACCGGGCGCGTGCGGCCACCGCGCGGCAGGACGCGCCGACCGATCCGGCAGTCTCTTCTGCCGCCACGGCGAACGCCGTCGCCGGATGGGCTCCGATTTGCAGTTCGCCCGAAAGTACGTCGATCGCGGTCTCCATCGACCGGCTCTCGTGTATTCCCCGCTCGCTGCGACGTCGACGCCGGACGCGCAGAGACATCGTTGCGACGACCACGACGATCGCCAAAACCGTTGTCAAAGGCAGAAATACGACACCAGCGGCTAGCGAACACGCCAAGGTCAGCGGCACGACTTGCGACGGCAAGGTCTTGTGAGCGGTCCGAATGAGCCGCCGTCGCGGCGACGACGGAAGCATCAGCACCGCGGCCGATAACGCGGTTGCGGCGAGCACGATCATGACGACACCCGGCTTCGGACCAGTCGTCGAAAGTCGTCGATCTCGTCGGTGTATCCGCGATCCGCGTGCCACAGGGTGACCGCGCGCACTCGTTCGCCGGCACGACGCAACACCGCGATTTCGCCGAGCCGCCGCCGGCCGCTGCGATCGCGGACGACATGGAGCAGCACCTGGACCGCTGCGGCCAATTGGCCATGCAGTGCAGCGCAATCCAGCCCTCCGAGAGCACCCAACGCCTCGAGACGAGCCGGGACTTCGCCGGGGTTGTTGGCGTGCACGGTGCCGGCGCCGCCGTCGTGTCCGGTGTTGAGCGCGGCCAACAGATCGACCACCTCGGCGCCGCGAACCTCGCCGACCACGATGCGGTCCGGCCGCATCCGCAACGCCTGGCGGACGAGCTGGCGCACGGTGACCTCGCCGACGCCCTCGACGTTGGCGCACCGCGCTACCAGGCGCACCAGGTGTGGATGCGGCGGCGCCAACTCGGCCGCGTCCTCGACGCACACGATCCGCTCGTCAGCGGCCACCGCGTTGAGCATCGCCGACAGCAGCGTGGTCTTGCCCGCGCCGGTCCCGCCGGACACCAGGAACGCCAGCCGGGCGGCGATGACGTCGTCGATCAACTCCGCCGCCGCGGGCGCGATGGCCCCGGCCGCAATCAACGCGGCGAGGTCTTGGGTGACCGGCCGCAGCACCCGCAACGACAGGCAGGTGCCGGCCACCGCGACCGGCGGCAGGACGGCATGCAGCCGGACCGCGAATGTACCCAGTCCAGTCAGCTGACCGTCGACCCATGGTTGCGCGTCGTCGAGGCGCCGGCCCGCCGACAGAGCAAGCCGCTGCGCCAATCGCCGCACGGCGGCTTCGTCCACGAACCGAATGCCGGTGCGCCGCAAGCCCTTTCCATCGTCGATCCACACCGCATCCGGCGCGGTGACCAGCACGTCGGTGGTATTGTCCGCGCGTAGCAGCGGTTCCAGGATTCCCGCACCGGTCAGCTCGGTCTGCAGTATCCGGAGATTGCTCAGCAGCTCGGTGTCACCGAGCACTCCGCCGGATTCGGCTCTGATCGCATCGGCTACCACGTTCGGTCGCAGCGGAACCGATTCGGCCGCCAGCCGTTCGCGGACCCGGTCGATCAGCGAGTCGCTCATGCGGCGTGCGCCTGGGGCCGATGCGTCGGTAGCACCGCGAGGACCTTGCGCGCCGCCGCGGCCAGCGCCGACCGCCGCCCGATCCGCAGGCCGGTGTGTTCGAGTTGCCCGGCCAGCCCCGGATGCGGCCGCATCGCCGCCAACAGCGGCACGCCCGCGATCGTCGCCACTTCATCGGCGCGCAGCCCACCCGGCGATGGGCCCCGTACCACCAGACCCAGGTTGGGATTGATCGCGGTGAGCACCGGAGCGATGGTGGCGGTCGCCGCGCAGGCCCGCACATCGCATGGGCTGACGACAACCACGAGATCGGCTGTGTCCAAGGCTGTTTCGACGGCGTCTGTCATCCGACGCGCAAGGTCGCAGACCACCGTGACCCCGCCGCGGCGGCCGGCGTCGAGCACGGCTTGCACTGCGCCGCCATCCAATTCATAGCCACGCCGGATCCCCGACAACAGGCTCATCCCGCGGTGCTGGGGTAAGGCGTCGCGCACGGCCGACCAGGTGAGCCGCCCGCCCTGCAAGGCGAGGTCCGGCCAGCGCACGCCGGGGGTCGTCTCCGCACCGACCAGCAGATCGATGCCGCCGGCCCACGGGTCGAGGTCGACCAGCATCGGGTCGGACGCCGTTCGCGCCAGCGCGGCCGCGAACAGCGACGCGCCAGCACCTCCGCACCCGCCGATCACCGCCACCACCGCGCCTCGGCCGCCGTCGTCGCGGGCCGATTCAGCGGCGTCGGCGAGCTCGCGAACCAGATCGTGCTCTTGGGCGGGCAATCTCAGCACGTGCCGGGCGCCCACCTCGATGGCCGCGGCCCAGGTTGCCGGCGGCGGGTCGCCGGTGGTGGTGACGACGATGTGCGCGCGGCGCGGTAGTCCGGCGCGGACGCAGCTAACGGCCGCCGCTGCGTCGAGGACCACCGCCGATGCTGCCCACCACGCCTTCCTACTCACCGGTAACGAGCTGGCGACGTGGACCACTCGCACGCCGACGGCCGCTGCCACCCGGTCGAGCTCGTCGCGCAGGACGGGCTCGGCAAGCACTGCCAGAATCCCGCGCGTGTTGGTGCTTGGCATCGGTCCACCGTGCCGCCGACAGGTCGGCGCCGCCAGTCGCGACAACGGAATTTGTGGACAACGTCATGGCTGTGCCGCGACGGTCCGGCTAAGGATTTACCCGACAAAAGGGACGACCCCCGCCAGGGGGGGAGGAGGCGAGGGTCGTCGTGCATCAGCCCCGGGGGGTCGGGCTGATACACCCTCGGCAAAGCCGAGTGACTTTTACTATACACACGAGAGTGTCACGCAGCGCAAGGGTTGCGTTTGAATGAAGCATGTGACCTTTAAGTAGCTGAACCAAACGCCTCGCTGGTCCCACGTGTTACTAGACGGCGTTTCACCGGCAGTTTTAACGGCAGCATCGCGATTTGCCGACTTACGGCCCTATGCTGGGGCGGTGACCGTATCCGACTCGGGCGCTGACCAGCAAACATCGTCGACGCCCACCGGTCGCAGTCCGCGCACCGCAGCTTTTTTCGATCTCGACAAGACGATCATCGCCAAGTCGAGCACGCTTGCGTTCAGCAAACCCTTCTTTGCGCAGGGGCTGATCAACCGCCGGGCCGTCCTCAAGTCGAGCTACGCCCAGTTCTTGTTCCTGCTTTCAGGTGCCGATCACGACCAGATGGATCGGATGCGGATCCACCTGACCAACATGTGCACCGGATGGGACGTCGAGCAGGTCAAGTCCATCGTCAACGAGACGCTGCACGACATCGTCACGCCATTGGTGTTCGCCGAAGCTGCCGACCTGATCGCCAGCCACAAACTGTGTGGCCGCGACGTGGTGGTGGTGTCGGCATCCGGCGAGGAATTGGTCGCGCCGATCGCGCGCGCCCTCGGAGCCACCCACGCGATGGCGACCAGGATGGTCGTCGAGGGCGGCAAGTACACCGGCGATATCGGGTTCTACTGTTTCGGCGAGGGCAAGGTGCAGGCAATTCGCGAGCTGGCCGCGCGTGAGGGCTATCCGCTCGAGCACTGCTACGCCTACTCCGATTCGATTACCGACATGCCGATGCTCGAGATCGTCGGGCATCCGAGCGTGGTCAACCCCGACCGCGCGCTACGTCGCGAAGCGAGCGCTCGCGACTGGCCGGTGCTGGAGTTTTCCCGGCCGGTGTCGCTGCGGGACCGCATCCCGGCGCCGTCGGGCGCCGCGGTCGCGACGACTGCGGCGGTGGGGATCAGCGCCCTGGCGGCCGGCGCGCTGACCTACTCGCTGCTGCGCAGGTTGTCGCTGTAGCAACCCCGCAGCAAACTCTTGACGTCACGGCGCGGCATCGCTTTGGCGATTTCATGACAATTGACCCTTGATGTGACCGGGGTCACGGAGTACAAAGGACTCACGGAAGCCCGTACGGCCAAGGTCGATCCAGAAGAGAAGGGCCGATCTCCCGGACAGGGCAACCCAGCACGGTTCCCGGCACCCACGCGGAGTCATAGCCGCGATAATGGCAGAAGTGTTGCGGGCCTGCGCAATTGCGAAGAGTGAACGGAAACGACGGCCCTTTGGGTGGGGCTGCTCCCGGAAGCGTCGCAAGAACGCCGAGGCCATCCCACGCAGCCCACAGGTGCACGCATGGTAACCGGGACCCGTGCTAGCGGGCGGCGAGCCGAAAGCCTTCGGTACGCCGCCCGCTTTATCAATTCTGGTGCCCGCTTCCGCCCTGCTCGGTGAGGGTTTCAGCAATCGTCAACGCCTCCTGCGCGCCGGTGCGCATGGCCCGGCAGGACAGCACCAGCCAGGACGCCATGCCCTCGGGCGTTCCGGAGGCGAACCCGGCCGCAGCTTCGCGGTAATCGGCCGCGCGACGCATCCATCCCACCTCCGGCACACCCAACCCATGCGGGTCGAGTCCGGTGGCGATCGTGACCAGTCGGGACACCGCGCGCGCCACCACCCCGTCCGCGGTGCCGAACGGCGCGAGGGTCAGCAGTTCGCCATGTGCGACGGCGGCGATCACGGGTGCCGGCGCGCGGGTGCCACCGGACACGATCTGCGCAAGCAGTTCCAGGCGGGGCCCGACGTCGGCGTCGGGGCGCGGCCTGCCCAGCCGGCTCTCGTCGACGCGGTCGGCGGCGGCCAGCATGTGCAACCGGGCCAGTGCCTGCAGCGGAGCGTGCTGCCACACCCCGACCAGGTTGGTCTCGCCGCCCTCCAGGGCCTGTGCGACGCGCAGCGCTCCGGCGAACACCGGGTCGCTGATGACCGAGACGTCGATGTCGTCGAGTTTGTGGCCGCCGCCGTCCAGCACCGCCGAGGCCCGCGCCGATCGCAGCGCCGCTTCGGCGGAGGTCACCGGCCATCGCCGAAGGTTGGCGCGGTGCCGATGGGCCCGGCCCAGCGCTTCGCGCGCCTGTTCGCTGGCGGCGGCGACACCGGGCAGCTCCATCAGCGGGGCAAGGGGATCAGGGCTCACGACCTGTCAGGATAGGCCAGCGCCCGGGCGCGGAATCGCGGCCAGTAGCTGCTGGGTGTACTCATGCTGCGGACGCATGAAGACGTCCTCGGTGGCCGCGTGCTCGACAACCCTGCCGGCCCGCATCACCATTACCTCGTCGGCGATCTGCCGGATCACCGCCAGGTCGTGGCTGATGAACAGGTACGTCAGGCCCAGCTCCGCCTGCAACGCGGCCAGCAGTTCGAGGATCTGCGCCTGCACCACCACGTCGAGCGCGGAGACCGCTTCGTCGCAGACCACCACCTCGGGCTTTAGCGCCAAGGCCCGCGCGATCGCGACCCGTTGGCGCTGGCCTCCGGACAGTTCGCGCGGGCGACGGTTCAGCAGCGACGCCGGAAGCGCGACCTGATCGGCCACCTCGCGAACGGCCTGCCGGCGTTGGTGACGGTCCCCGATCCGGTGTATCCGCAACGGCTCCTCGATGATGCGGGCCACCGAGTACATCGGATCCAAACTGCCGTAAGGGTTTTGGAATACCGGTTGCACCTTGCGGCGAAAGGCGAACGTCTGTCGCCGACTCAACGAAGAGATATCGCTGCCGTCGAAAACCACTGTGCCGGAGCCTGGTTGCAGCAGACCCAGCACCATCCGGGCCAGGGTGGACTTGCCGGACCCGGATTCGCCCGCGACCGCCAATGTGGTACCTCGTCGGAGCCGGAACGACACGTCGTCGACGGCACGGACCTCCGTCGTGCGCCACCGGGCCCCGTGCGACGATCGGTAGATCTTGGTCAGTCCGGATGCGACGATCACGTCGGACGATTGCGCCAACGGCTTTTTGGTGGGCGCGGCCCGCAAGGACGGTACGGCCGCCACCAGTCGTTGCGTGTAGGGGTGCTGCGGATCGCACAGAATCGCTTGGGCTGCAGCCGCTTCCACGACCTGTCCCTGGTGCATGACGATCAGCCGCTCGGCCCGCTCGGCGGCCAGGGCCAGGTCATGGGTGATCAGCAGCACCGCCGTGCCGAGCTCGCCGGCGAGTTGCTGGAGGTGGTCGAGTACGCGGCGCTGCACGGTGACGTCCAGCGCCGATGTCGGCTCGTCGGCGATCAGCAGCCGCGGCCGGCCGGCCAACCCGATCGCGATCAAGGCCCGCTGGCACATTCCGCCGGACAGTTGGTGCGGGTACTGACGGGCGCGGTGCACTGGATCGGGCATGCCGGCATCGGCCAGCAATTCCGCCGCTCCGCGGCTGATATTGTTCGCGCGCAACGCTTCTCGCACTTGAAAGCCGATCCGCCAGACCGGGTTCAGGTTGGTCATCGGATCCTGCGGCACATAACCGATCCCGCTGCCCCGGACGGCTCGCAGCTGCCGTCGACCAGCGCAGGTGAGATCGACACCGTCGAATTCGATGCGGCCCGACGTGATTCGGCCACCGGGCGGGAGTAGCCCCAGAATCGCCGCGGCGGTCGTGGACTTCCCCGAACCCGATTCGCCGACGATCGCCACGGTCTGACCGGCCTGCACCGCGAGATCGACTCCGCGGATCGCGGGGGCGTCGCCGAAGCGGACCTCGAGGCCGGTGACACTCAGCAGCGGGTCAGCGGTATTCATGGGCGCCGCAGTCACAGTCGCCACGCCCGCGACGAGGGATCCAGGGCGTCGCGCAGCACGTCGCCCATGATCATGAATGCCAACACCGTAAGCGCCAGCGCGCCAGCCGGATAGAACAGGATCGGTGAGCCGGCGCGCAGCCGAATCTGGTCGACGTTGATGTCGCCGCCCCACGACACCACCGACGGCGGCAACCCGACACCGAGGTACGACAGCGTGGCCTCGGTGACGATGAACAAGCCGAGCGCGATCGTCGACACCGCGATCACCGGGCCGATCGCATTGGGCAGCACGTGTCGCAGCAGAATCCCAAACCTGTTCATCCCCAACGCCTTTGCCGCCAGCACATAGTCGCTGCCGCGAACCGCGAGCACGGCGCCGCGGGTGATCCGGGCGATCTGCGGCCAGCCGAACAAGGCCAGAATCGCGATCACCGTCCAGACCGTGCGGTGGTGCATGACCTGCATCAGCACAATCGCGGCCAGCAGCAACGGGATACCGAAGAACACGTCGGCGACACGCGACACGATCGCATCGAGCCAGCCGCCGTAGAAACCGGCCAGCGCACCCAGCGCACCCCCGACCACCAACACCAAAAGGGTGGCACCGAGGCCGACCGTGATCGAGGCGCGCGCTCCATAGATGGTCCGGGCGTAGATGTCGTGGCCCTGCAGGTCGGTGCCGAACCAGTGCGCCGCCGAGGGCGCAAGCAGGCTCTGGTCCGGATTGGCGTAGCCGGGATCGGCGGCGGTGAAAAACGACGGGAACACGGCGACCAGGAGGATGAACGCGATCAACGCCGCGCTGACGACGAACTGCGGACGTCGCCGTAGCGTCCGCCACATGTCACGCCACAGACCTTTGCCGTCGGGCGAATCAGCCATAACGGATCCTGGGATCCAGCGCCGCGTAGAGCAGATCGACCGCGAGGTTGGTGACGAGATAGACGACGACCAGCACCGTGACGATCGACACCACGGTCGGCGCTTCCTGGCGGGTGACCGCCTGGTAGAGCACGCCGCCGACACCGTGGATGTTGAAGATGCCTTCGGTGACGATCGCGCCACCCATCAGCGCGCCGAGATCGGCGCCGAGGAAGGTCACCACCGGGATCAGTGAATTGCGCAGGATGTGCACGGCGACCACACGCGGCCGCGACAACCCCTTCGCGGTAGCGGTGCGCACGAAGTCGGCGTGCGCATTGTCGGCCACTGCGGAACGGGTCAGCCGCACCACGTAAGCGAACGACACCGCGCCGAGCACGATGCCGGGCAGCAGCAGCCGGGCGAACGTCGGCTGGTCGCCCACCGTCACCGCGGCGAGACCCAGCCGGACCCCGAAGACGAACTGCGCGAGAAACCCCAGCACGAAAATTGGCACGGCGATGATGATCAGGCTGACGATCAGCACCCCGCCGTCGAAGAATCCGCCTTTGCGTAGCCCGGCGATCACGCCGAACCCGACACCGAACAGCGTCTCAACCATCAGCGCCACCAGCGCAAGTTTGAAGGTCACCGGAAATGCCTGCGCCAGAACGGTAGTGACCGGAAGACCGGAGTAGGCGTGGCCGAGGTCGCCGTGCAGGACACCACTCAGGTAGTGCAGGTACTGCAGCCAGAACGGGTCGTCGAGGTGGTATTGCGCACGCAGGGCCGCCGCGACCGCCGGGCTCAGCGGCCGATCGCCGCCCAACGCCGCGATCGGATCGCCGGGCAGCAGGAACACCATGCCGTAGATCAGTAGGGTGGCGCCCAGGAACACCGGGAGCATGGCCGCGACACGTCGCAGCAGATACCAACCCATGTCAGGCCTTCACGATGTGTTCATAGTCGGGTAGTCCGTTCCAGGTCAGTGCGACGTGGCTGACCGCGGACGACCGACCTCCTACCGCAACGGTGTACCACAGCGGGACGACGGCCATGTCCTGCAACAGGATTCGCTGCGCGTCGTTGGCGAGCGTGAACGACCGCGGCAAATCGGGGGCGGCCTCGGCGGCGGCGATCGCGGCGTCGAACCGCGGATTGCTATAGCCGACGTCGTTGGCGCCGGCGTTGGTGACGAACAGCGGTTCCAGAAATTCCAGCATCGACGGGAAGTCGCCCTGCCAGCCGGCGCGAAACGCCGTGTTGATCGTCCGGCTGGTGATCTGAGTGCGAAAGCCGGCGAAGGTGGGCTGTGGCGCACCGACAGCGTCGATGCCCAGCGTGTTCTTGATGCTGTTGGCCACCGCGTCCACCCACTCTTGATGTGACCCGTCGGCGTTGTAGGAAATCGCGTACCTCCCAGACCATTTGGAGATCGCGTCGGCCTGCGACCACAGTGCCCGCGCCCGGTCCGGGTCGAAGTTCAGTGCCTCGTTTCCGTCGATGTTGGGGTCGTATCCGGGTAACGAACTCGCGGTGAAGTCGCGGGCCGGTGCGCGGGCGCCGGAGAAGATCGTGCGGCAGATCTGGTCGCGGTTGATCGCCGCCGAGAGCGCGAGCCGGCGCAGCCGTCCCTCCTCACCGGAGAAGTGCGGCAGCCGCAGCGGCGTGTCCAGCGTCAGGTTGACCGCTGCGGGTGCGGTCACCGTCCGGTCGCCGAGGTCGCGGCGATAGACGGTCAGAACACTGGGCGGAATCGTATCCAGCACATCGAGATTGCTCGACAGCAGATCGGCGTAGGCGGTGTCGAGGTTGGCGTAGAAGACGAACCGCAGGCCTTTGTTCTGCGGCATCCGATTGCCGTGGTAGCCGGGGTTGGTCACCAGGTCGAGCTTGACGTTGTGCTGCCAGGCCGGGTTGCCCGGCTCGTCGCCGAGTCGGTACGGGCCGTTGCCTACCGGATGCTGGCCGAAGGCCGCCATGTCTTTGAACGCCGCATCGGGCAGCGGGTAGAACGGCGAAAAGCCAAGTCGCAGCTTGAAATCGATGGTCGGCCCGTTGAGGCGAACGGTGAATTCGTGGTCGTTGACCACCTGCAGTCCCGACATCGTGGTGGCGGTCGGCTTCGATGCGGCCACCTCGTCGAAGCCCGCGATGGGTGAGAAGAAGCTCTGCTGCAGTTGGGCATTGGTGGCCAGCGCACCGTAATTCCAGGCGTCGACGAAGGAATGCGCGGTGACCGGCGACCCGTCGCTGAACGTCCAGCCCGGTTTGAGAATGATCCGATAGTTGACGTCGTCGGTGGTGTCGATCGCGCTCGCAACCTCAAGGGTGGGTGCGCCCTTGGCGTCATACGACATCAGCCCGGCGAACAGCCGGTCGACGATCCGTCCGCCGTTGGTGTCGTTGGTGTTGGTCGGGATGAGCGGGTTCTGCGGCTCGCCGGCATTGACGATCACGACGTCGGTTCGGACGTTGCCGGCGCCGCAGCCCGTCAGCGATGCGGCGGCCAGCATCGCGATCGCCGCGAGGACGCGAAAAAGGTGCACGCCTCCTCCTTCGATCCGCAATAGACTGCCAGCCGTGGTCGTGCACGAACTTGCCGAGTTCAACGTCGGGTATTTCCTCGGCGAACTGATGGCGATGGCAATCTTTCCCGTCACGGGGTTGATCCTGTTCATCGTCGGTATCCGGCAACACTCCCGCGCTCGGCAGCTGCCTCCAGCCGACCCGCAGCCGACACCGAACCCGACTGATCCGCTTTCCCTTCCAGGGGATTCACCGTCGCCGTCACAGTATGACCCGAGCTCTTACATCCAGCCGCGGCCATCGCGGTGGAGTGTCGCGCTGATCGCCGTGGGAGGGCTAGTGGTCATCTTCGGGCTGCTTGGAATCGCCGACGGCGCAGCCGATTTGGTCAGACAGAGTCGAGGCACAGTGAGTTCGCCACAGACACCGAACGTCGGCCAGTGCATCGCCGCCTCCAACTTTCGGGAGCACACCAGAAACCCGAAGGCGCTGGATTGTTCCGAACCCGACGCGATTTTCGAAGTGGTCACCAAGGGCGACCCGTCGTCGACCTGTCCCGACGGCAAGACCGAGAAGTCGGATTACGCCTTCCTGCGCGACGGTTCCACCACACTGTGCTTCATCTTGAATTTCGTCCAGGGGCGCTGCTACACCGCGGCCGGTGACGCGCAAGGACCGCTGTTCGCCCCGACCGATTGTGACGGGTCGGCGCCGCACTTCAAGGTCGCCAGCAGAGTCGACGGCAGTTCGGACACCGCATCATGCCCACCGGGTACCAAGGAGATCGCCTACCAGAATCCCGCGCGACTGTATTGCCTCCAACCGCTCAGCAACTGACGGGCACGGGGTTCCTCAACGGCCTCACGGCCGTATCGTCACCCGACTAGGCTCGTGCCCGTGACCGAGACGCAGACGCACGCACCGTCGTATCCACCGTCGAAAGAGTTTGCCGCGCAGGCTAATGCCCGCGATGACCTGTATGAACAGGCCGAGCAAGACCGGTTGGCGTTCTGGGCCGAGCAGGCGAACCGTCTTTCGTGGGCGACACCGTTTTCGGAGGTGTTGGACTGGTCCGAGCGTCCGTTTGCCAAATGGTTCACTGACGGCAAACTGAACGTCACTTACAACTGCGTGGACCGGCATGTCGAAGCCGGCAACGGCGACCGGGTGGCCATCCATTGGGAGGGCGAGCGGATCGGCGACGACCGCACCCTGACCTACCGCGATCTGCTCGCCGAGGTGAGCAAGGCCGCCAACGCGCTGACCGATCTGGGTCTGGTCGCCGGCGACCGCGTCGCGATCTACCTGCCGATGATCCCCGAGGCGGTGGTCGCGATCTTGGCCTGCGCGCGACTCGGTGTGCTGCACAGCGTCGTGTTCGCCGGGTTCACCGCCACCGCCCTGGGCGCCCGGATCGACGACGCCAAGGCCAAGGTCTTGATCACCGCCGACGGGCAGTTCCGCCGCGGCAAGCCCGCGCCGCTGAAGGAGGCCGCCGACGAAGCGGTGGCCGACGCCGACTCGATCGAACACGTGCTGGTGGTCAAGC
Organism: Mycobacterium sp.; assembly: GCA_035606475.1. Classification (GTDB taxonomy): domain Bacteria; phylum Actinomycetota; class Actinomycetes; order Mycobacteriales; family Mycobacteriaceae; genus Mycobacterium. The sequence goes on from DATNFI010000127.1 coordinate 25,752, forward strand.
GCACCGGCGTCGACATCCCGTGGACCGAGGGCCGCGACGTGTGGTGGCACGACGTCGTCGACGCCGCGTCACCGGAGCATCGACCCGAGGCCTTCGACGCCGAGCATCCGCTGTTCCTGCTGTACACCTCGGGCACCACCGGTAAGCCCAAGGGCATCGTGCACACCAGCGGCGGCTATCTCACCCAGGCGTCCTACACCCAGCACCACATCTTCGACATCAAGCCCGAGTCCGACGTGTTCTGGTGCACCGCCGACATCGGCTGGGTGACCGGCCACACCTACAGCGTCTACGGGCCGCTGTCCAACGGCGTCACCGAGATCATCTACGAAGGCACCCCGGACACCCCAGACCAGCACCGGCATTTCCAGATCATCGAAAAGTACGGCGTCACAATCTATTACACCGCGCCGACGATGATCCGGACCTTCATGAAGTGGGGCCGCGACATCCCCGACGCCCACGACCTGTCCAGTCTTAGGCTGCTGGGCACGGTCGGCGAGCCGATCAACCCCGAGGCGTGGCGCTGGTACCGCCGGGTCATCGGCCGCGACAGCATCCCGATCGTGGACACCTGGTGGCAGACCGAAACCGGCTCGGCGATGATCTCCCCGCTGCCCGGTCTGGCAGCGGCCAAACCGGGTTCGGCGATGACACCCCTACCCGGCATCTCCGCGAGGATCGTCGACGACAACGGCAATCAACTCGCACCGCCGTCGTCCGACGAGGGCGAGCACACCAGCGGATACCTCGTGCTCGACCAACCCTGGCCGTCGATGCTGCGCGGCATCTGGGGCGACGACGACCGCTTCCGCGAGACGTACTGGTCCAAGTTCGCCGAGCAGGGGTGGTACTTCGCCGGCGACGGCGCACGCTACGACCCCGACGGCGCGATCTGGATCCTGGGCCGCATCGACGACGTGATGAACGTGTCGGGGCATCGCATCTCGACCGCGGAGGTTGAGTCGGCGCTGGTCGGCCACGCCGCCGTCGTGGAGGCCGCGGTCGTGGGCGCCACCGACGAGACCACCGGTCAGGCCATCTGCGCCTTCGTTGTCCTGGAGGCCAGTCACGCGCAGACGACGGGCGCGGAGATCATCGACGAGCTGCGGGCCGAGGTGGCCCGGGTGATCTCACCGATCGCGCGGCCACGCGAGCTGCACGTGGTGCCCGAGTTGCCCAAGACCCGCAGCGGCAAGATCATGCGACGGCTGCTGCGTGACGTCGCCGAGAAGCGCGAGCTCGGTGACACCTCCACGCTGCTCGACCCGGGCGTGTTCGACGCGATCCGCGCCGCCCAGTAGGCCACCTCTCGACCGCGAGCAGTCGCAAACGGCCCGTTGCGGTCGGCGTGTTGGGGTCTTTTGCGACTGCTCGGCCCACTAAAGGGACATAGCTACGGCGCAATCGGGACGAACCCGGCGCCGGGGCGGTTCTTGGCCTGCAGGTCGGCCAGGTCGGCGTTGATCGACTGCACCACCGCCGGCGTGTGCAGCGGGATGTACTTGGTGACACAGACCGGCAGGTTCTCGCTGAACGCGCCGTGGATCATGCCGACCAGTTGATCGTTGACGGTCACCGGTGCGCCCGAGTCGCCGGGCTGCCCACACACCTGCATCAGGATCGTGCCGGGATCCTGACCGGGCCCCCAGGTGACGCCGCATGAGTTGCCGGTGGTGCGGCCCTGCTTGCACGCGATCTGGCCGGCCGCCGGATCGGGCCCGATGCCGTTGATCGCGAAGCCGCCGAAGTCGGCCTGCGGCGCCACCTTGGCCTTGTCGAACTGGATGACCGCGTAGTCGAGGGCGTCGTTGCCGGACACCATGGTTCCCACGCTGCCGCGCTCCTTCGCGGCCTCGGCAACGACCGGCGCGCCAGGTCCCCCGCAGTGCGCCGATGTGAAGCCGATCAGGTCGCCCTTGGGATCGGTGCCGATCGTGGTCAGCGTGCAGAGGGTATCGCCGTTGACGATGATGCCGGCACCGCCGCCGAGCGGAATGCGGTCATCGGCGCGGGCCGGGGCGCCCGACAGGCCGACCGGGTAGGCCAGGACCACCACCACCGCCGCGAACTGAAAGAGCCGACGGCTCGTGGTTTGCAACGTGATACTCCCGTCAGCAAAAGGACGCCCACCATCAGCGGCCGCGCCAGTCTAGCGCCATCCATGCCCACCGCCGCCGAGCACAAACCGCCTTGCCTCGTCTGGCATCCGACTGCATGGCAACATGAACCGCGACGACCGCGCGACCTGTGACAGTCAGAGCCAGCTTGGAAGGACCGTCTGTGAGCAAGTCAGATCGAAAGAACGGCAATCAGCGCGCTGATGGCGTTCCCAGCACGCTGACCACCATCCCGCTGACCGATCCGCATGCGCTGTCCGCCGAGCCTTCGATCGGCGAGTTGGTCAAAGACGCCACCGCGCAGGTGTCGACGCTGGTACGCGCCGAGGTCGAGTTGGCCCGCGCCGAGATCACCCGCGACGTCAAGAAGGGTCTGACCGGCAGCGTCTTCTTCATCGCCGCGCTGGTGGTGCTGTTCTATTCGACGTTCTTTTTCTTCTTCTTCCTGGCCGAGCTGCTGGACACCTGGCTGTGGCGCTGGGCGGCGTTCCTGATCGTGTTCGGGATCATGGTGGTGGTCACCGGGGTGCTGGCGTTGTTCGGCTTCCTCAAGGTGCGGCGGATTCGGGGTCCGCAGCAGACCATCGAATCCGTCAAGGAGACCCGGTCGGCGTTTACGCCGGGCCATGACAGGCCCTCGGCGCCGGCGCTGAATCAGGGCGGAACGCCCGCCGATCCCTCGGGTTGGTAGATGGCCCCGCCAGATCCGTCGGTCACCCGTATCGACGGTCCATGGCGTCATCTCGATGTGCACGCCAACGGCATTCGATTCCATGTCGTCGAGGCGACTGGGGACGACGACACCATCCCTGCCACGGCGCGGCCGTTGGTGATCATGCTGCACGGCTTCGGTTCGTTTTGGTGGTCGTGGCGTCATCAGCTGCGCGGCCTGACCGGGGCGCGGGTGGTCGCGGTGGATCTGCGGGGCTACGGGGGCAGTGACAAACCACCGCGCGGGTATGACGGCTGGACACTGGCCGGCGACACCGCGGGGTTGATTCGCGCGCTGGGACATTCGTCGGCGACGCTGGTCGGTCACGCCGACGGCGGCCTGGTCTGCTGGGCCACCTCGGTGTTGCACTCGCGGCAGGTGCGCGCGATCGCGGTGATCAGCTCGCCGCACCCGGCCGCGCTGCGGCGATCGGCGCTGACCCGCCGCGACCAGGGCCGGGCGCTGCTGCCCTCGTTGCTGCGCTACCAGGTGCCGTTCTGGCCGGAACACACGCTGACCCGTCATCACGGCAGCGAACTCGAGCATTTGGTCCGTAGCCGCGCGGGCGCTAAATGGCTTGCCTCAGAGGACTGTTCCGAGACGATGGGCCATCTGCGGCAGGCCATCCAGATCCGATATGCGGCACATTGCGCACTGGAATACCAACGTTGGGCGGTGCGCAGTCAGTTGCGCGAAGAGGGCCGGCGCTTCATGCGATTGATGAGCCGGCCGTTCGGCATTCCGATGCTGCACATCCACGGCGACGAAGATCCCTACGTCCTGGCCGATCCGGTAGAGCGGACACAGCGTTACGCCCCCCACGGCCGGTACGTATCAATCTCCGGTGCAGGCCATTTCAGCCATGAGGAAAAACCCGACGAAGTCAACGGCCACTTGTCGCGGTTCCTCGAGCGGGTCTACCGCTCACCACTCAACTGACGCACTCGCCGGTGGCCACGGCGGCGGTGTCACCGATGTGCGCAAGCTGCGCGGCCACCTCTTTGGCGGTCAGCACGAAGCCGGTGTCGTTGTCGTCGACGGCCGCACCGAACACCACACCGATCACCTGCCCGTCGAGGTTGATCAACGGCCCACCCGAATTGCCTTGCTCCACATTGGCTCTGACGGTGTAGACCTCGCGGTTGATGGTCGCCTTGCGGTAGATGTCTGGCCCGTTCAGCTCGATGAGTTCACGGATTCTGGCCGGCGTCGCCATGAATCCACCACCACCCGGGTAACCCATCACGATGCCTTCGGTGCCCGAGGTCACCGGGGCGTTGGCGAACGCCAGCGGGCCGGCCGGCAGGTGCGGCACCGACAGGATCGCGATGTCGACCGTCGGGTCGTAGGACACCACCGTGGCGTCGTACGGGTTGCCGCTCGCCTCCACGGTGACGTTGTTCGATCCCGCGACCACGTGCGCGTTGGTCATCACGCGATCCGGTGAGAGTACAAATCCGCTGCCCTCCAACACTTTCGAGCAGCCCGGCGCGATCGCGCGGATCTTCACCACACTCGGCTCGGTGCTCGCGACGACCGGGTTTTTGGCCAGGGCCGAGTCCGGCGCCGCGACCGCGACGACGGGGGTGCGGCTGAAGGGCTCGAGCACCTGCGGCAGACCCGAGGTATCCAACAGCGCGGACAACCGCTTGGGTACCGACTTGAGCCATTCCGGGGCATAGTCGTTGACCTCGCCTAGCACCCGCGAACCCCGTACTGCCGCAGCTAAACTGGGCTGACCCGCCGACGACGTCAACGGTGTCGCGAGCAGCCACGCCGCCACCAGTACCACCACCAACTGCACCGCGACGCCGATCAGCGAGTCGAAGAACCTGACCGAGTTGCTCTGTATCGCACCGCGAACCGCGCGGCCCAACACCACTCCGGCCACCTCGCCGATCACGACCAGAGCCAGGATCAGGAAAAGCGCGGCGAACAGTTTGGCCCGCGGCGCGGCGACATGCGCAACCAGGTGCGGGGCCAGCAGCACACCGGCGATCGCGCCCAGCAGCACGCCGACGAACGACAGCAACGAGCCAAGCGCACCCGAACGCCATCCCGAGACCGCCGCGATGAACGCGACCGCCAGCACCGCGATGTCCAACCATTGTGAGGAGCTCATCTGGCATCTTCCTCGTCGCCGACCAGTCTCATGGGCGTCGCTCCTCCTCATCGCTTCGCTCTGCATCGTCGTCGACGCGAGCCATCGCTTCGTCCAGCTCGCGAATGTCGCTGGCATCCCAGGGCTTTGCCCAGCCAGCGACATCCAACATCGCGGAAATCACCTGACCGGTGAAACCCCAGACCAGCATCTGGTTCAACAGAAATGCCGGCCCGGCGAAGCGGCGGCTGAGGGTGCGGCGGTACACCATCAGCCGGTTGGCGGGATTGATGAAGGCCCGGACCGGAACCCGGGCCACGATTGCGGTTTCCGCCTGATCCACGACGGTCACCGGCCCCGGATCCGGCGAGTACGCCAGCACGGGTACGACGTGAAAACCCGACGGCGCGATGAACGTTCGCTCCATCGTGACCAGTGGATGCAGTCGGCTGGTGTCGATGCCGGTCTCCTCGCGCGCCTCCCGCAGCGCGGTGGACACCGGCCCGTCGTCACCGGGATCGGATGCACCGCCTGGAAACGCAGCCTGACCGGCGTGGTGGCGCAACGACGCGGCCCGCACGGTCAGCAGCAGATCGGCGTCGTCGGGCAGGGAATCGGGTGTGGCGCTGCCGGACTCGGCTGCCGGCGGGCCGGAGAACAGCACCAGCACCGCGGCGTCGCGGCCCCTGTTGCCCGCCACCGCCTTGGAGGCGGTAACCATGGCCAGCACGTCGGCGGGCAGCCGCCGCTTGTAGGCGTCGGGAATGTCGGCGACATTGTCGATAAGTGGTCGCAGCCAGGGCGGGCCGAATTCGGGTGTCAGCAGATCGGTCCCAACCGGGTAATCGAGACGCCTGCGGGTGCCGCCTCCGGTCACTGGCGCCCCCTTCGCGCATCCAGCCGCCCGACCGCATCCATGATCTCGTCCGCAGTCGCGAAAGCGCGGGGCAGCGTCGTTGCCACGCTACCGTCCGAGTCCAGCACGACCGTCGCGGGCATCACGTTGGGTACCCGTAACGCCGCCGCTATCCGACGGCCGCCGTCCTGCAGCGTCGGCAGCCGGACGCCGAGGTCGGCCAGCCGCAGCAGGGCCGCGGTCTCGTTCTCGTCCTGGTGAACGGTCACCACCATCACCTCGGGGCCGACCCGTCGCTGATACTCCGCCATTGCCGGAAGTTCGGCCGCACACGGCGCACACCAATATGCCCAGAGGTTGAGCACGACGCGGTGGCCGGCCAGCGCCGGACCGACGTCAACGACCGAGCCGTCGCCCGCGCAGCCGACCGTCACGCCACGCAGCGCCGCCGGGCCGGGCTGCCCGCTCGGCCGCGGGCACGGCGCGAGGTCGGCGCGCTGACGTGGCCCGGCCAGCGCAGCCGGGGTGTCGGCATCGCGGTGGTCGCGGGCGGGGCCGGTCGCCGGGGCGGTCGAGGGATGCGACGCATCGCGGAACGCCATCACCAGGGCAACGGCCAACGCCGCGACCACCACCAGGACCGCGATGGTCCAGCGGGCGTTTCGAGTGGTCAACACGGGAGTCGTTACAGCCCGGCCATCGCCAGAAGGTGATCGGTCTCCGGGCCGGTCACCAGCGCGGCGGCGATCTCCGGCTCGGTGGGCCCGGTGCCGTACGACGGGCAGTCCTTGGCCAGCACGCACACCCCGCAGGCCGGTTTCCGCGCGTGGCACACCCGGCGACCGTGAAAGATCACCCGGTGGCTCAGCAGCGTCCACTCCTTGCGCTCGATCAGTTCGCCGATCGCATGCTCGACCTTGACCGCGTCTTCCTCAGTGGTCCAGCCCCACCGCCGAACCAGCCGACCGAAATGGGTGTCGACGGTAATTCCGGGCACGTCGAACGCGTTGCCAAGGATCACGTTGGCGGTCTTGCGGCCCACCCCGGGCAGCGTCACAAGCTCTTGCATCGTGTTGGGCAGTTCGCCGTCGAAGCGCTCCATCAATGCCTGCCCGAGGCCGATCAACGACGTCGCTTTGTTGTGAAAAAAACCGGTCGGGCGAATGAGCGTTTCGAGTTCTTCGCGGTCCGCCTGGGCATAGTCCACCGCCGTGCGGTAACGGAGGAACAGCGCCGGAGTGGTCAGATTTACCCGCTTGTCGGTGCTCTGCGCCGACAGGATCGTCGCCACCGCCAATTCGAGCGGCGTGGTGAAATCCAGCTCGCAGTGCGCGCCCGGAAATGCTTCTGCCAGTTTGCGATTCATCCGCCGGGCGCGACGCACCAAACCGGTTCGGGTCTCGGTGGCGAAACGGCGGGCCACCGCCGCCGACGGGCCCGCTGAACCCTTGGCGGCGGCCCGAGAAACCTTGCCCATTGTCACCTCGACGACAGTACTGATTCGTGATCCCGCTGAGACCTTAGCCGTGTTTACTTGCTGCTTGTGTCCTGGTTGCTGGTTGCATTCACCCCGGGGTTGCTAATGCTGGCAACTTTCGGGCTTGAACGGCTTGAAGCGGGCTTGGAAAAAGACACAGTTACCGCAACTGATGTCGCTGAATTTCTCAAGCAGGCCGAGCCGGTAGATGTGCGCACATTGGCCCGGGAAGGGATGCCCGAGGCGCTGGACTGCCAGCACCGCCGGATGGCCCGCGCCACCGGCGACACGCCGTACCTACCCAGCCGCGACGAGCCGACGACCGATCCATTGCTGGCGGCTGCCATCGCCTCGGCGCCCAATCAGCCCGGCATATCCCGGCAACCGCATCAGCATTCGCGAGCGAATCGGCAATTTGCGCCGCGTGAGCATGCCAATCGTGTGTAGCGTTGGCACGTCGAGTCCGAGGCTTACCTTTTAGACTCGGCACGCACATCTGTGCCTACCGAAGTTCTTCTGAATAGCTAAAGGGGCAACGTGGACGAGATCCTGGCGAGGGCCGGAATCTTCCAGGGGGTGGAACCGGGCGCCGTCGCCGCGCTGACCAAGCAGCTGCAACCCGTCGACTTCCCGCGCGGACACACAGTTTTCGCGGAGGGCGAGCCCGGTGATCGGCTGTACATCATCATTTCCGGCAAGGTGAAGATCGGCCGCCGCTCGCCGGACGGCCGGGAGAACCTGCTGACCATCATGGGTCCGTCCGACATGTTCGGTGAGCTGTCGATCTTCGACCCTGGGCCGCGGACCTCGAGTGCCACCACGATCACCGAGGTGCGCGCGGTGTCGATGGACCGCGACGCGCTGCGGGCCTGGATCGCCGATCGGCCCGAGATTGCCGAGCAGCTGCTGCGGGTGCTGGCCCGCCGGCTACGGCGCACCAACAACAACCTCGCCGACCTCATCTTCACCGACGTCCCCGGCCGGGTGGCCAAGCAGCTGCTGCAGCTCGCGCAGCGGTTCGGCACCCAGGAGGGTGGCGCGATGCGGGTGACCCACGACCTGACTCAGGAAGAGATCGCCCAACTGGTCGGCGCGTCCCGTGAAACCGTGAACAAGGCGCTGGCCGACTTCGCCCACCGCGGCTGGATTCGCTTGGAGGGCAAGAGCGTGCTGATCTCGGATTCCGAGCGGCTGGCTCGGCGCGCGAGGTAGCTTTTCCGCCGAGCAGACGCAGAAGTCTCCGACACGCCGCGCCAGAGGGGACCTTTGCGTCTGCTGGCGCGATTAAGCCCGCAGGTAATCCAGCTGGGCCCGAACCGACCATTCGGCGACGTCCCACAGCTCTTCGTCGACGTCGACATAGACGTGCTCGACGACCTGACGGGTCGTCGCGTCATCGCCGAGTTCGCGCAATGCCGAGCGGATCTGGTCGAGCCGTTGTTCGCGGTGGGCGAGGTACCCGTCGGCGACCGCTTCGATGTTGGGCAGGTCGGGGCCATGGCCGGGCAGCACAGTTCGACGGCCGAGGCCGCGCAGCCGTTGCAGCGAAGCCAGGTAGTCGGCCAGGCTGCCGTCTTCGTTGTCGATGACGGTCGTTCCGCGGCCCAGCACGGTGTCGGCGGTCAGCACCGCGTCGTCGAGAACGAACGACAGCGAGTCTGCGGTGTGGCCCGGTGTCGCCCAGACCGTGATCCGCAGTCCCGCAGCGTCGATCACCTCGCCGTCGGTGAGCTCGCGGGACAGGCCGCGCAGAAATCCGCTGCCCGCCGACCGGACCGGCGCGCCGGTACGTTCGACCAGCTTGTCGATGGCGTCGGTGTGGTCGCCGTGCCGGTGGCTGATCAACACCAACGCGATGCGGCCGACGCCCGCGACGGCGGCGATGTGCTCGTCGTCGTCGGGCCCAGGATCGACGACGACGACCTCGTCGCTGCCGGGAGCCCGCAGCACCCAGGTGTTGGTGCCGTCCAGCGTCATCTTGCCCGGGTTGTTGGCCAGCAGCACCGACGCGGTATCGGTGACCGGACGCAGCCGTCCGTAAGCCGGGTGCTGCAGGACTTCAGCCATCTGCCGCTACCCGACCTCGACCACCAGCTCAACTTCGACCGGGGCGTCCAGCGGCAGTTCGGCCACGCCGACCGCCGAGCGGGCATGCACACCGGCGTCGCCGAACACGCCGGCCAGCAGGTCAGAGGCGCCATTGACCACACCGGGCTGGGCGTTGAATCCGGCCGCGGACGCGACGAACCCGACCACCTTGACCACCTTCGTCACCGCGTCGATGCCCACCAGCGCGTCGACGGCCGCCAAGGCGTTCAGCGCAGAAATCCGAGCGAGTTCATTGCCTTGTTCGGGCGTGACGTCGGCGCCGACCTTGCCCGATTGCAGGAGCGTGCCGTCGCGGACCGGCAGCTGGCCGGAGGTGTAGACCAGGTTGCCGCTTCGCACCGCCGGGACGTAAGACCCCAGCGGCTTCACCACGACGGGCAACTCGATGCCGAGCTCTTTGAGCCGGGCCGACGCGGTCACTTCGGGCGTTTCAGATACGCGACGTGCTGCTCGCCGGTCGGGCCGGGAAGCACGGAGACCAGCTCCCAGCCGTCGGCGCCCCACTGGTCGAGGATCTGCTTGGTGGCGTGGGTCAACAGCGGGACGGTTGCGTACTCCCAAGTGGTGGGTTGGCTCATATCGCGAGCTTATCGGCAGCCCGTTTCCGTTAGCTGGTGCCCGGCTAGCATGCAGGGGTGGGGAGCACATCGAGCGGCGCCAGCACCGTCGGCTGGCCATCGCGATTGTCGAAGGCCCGTCTGCATTTCGTGACCGGCAAGGGTGGCACCGGCAAATCGACGGTCGCCGCCGCGCTGGCGCTGACACTGGCGGCTGGCGGCCGCAAGGTGTTGCTCGTCGAAGTCGAAGGGCGCCAAGGCATTGCGCAGCTTTTCGATGTGCCGCCGCTGCCCTACCAGGAGCTCAAGATCGCCAGCGCCGAGCA
>DATNFI010000128.1:0-6353 GCA_035606475.1 Mycobacterium sp.
CTTCACCGAAAACTACGTAATACTCAACGATTTCCCGTTGTTCTGGGACCCGAACATGCTCAAGCAGGACGTGCACCTACCGCGGTTCTACCCCGACATGCCGTCGCGCTTCGCGGTAGTGCCGCGCCGCGGCAGCAGTGGCGACGTCCGCTGGTTCGAGGCCGACCCGACGTTCGTGCTGCACTTCACCAATGCCTACCAGGACGGCGACGAGATCGTGCTCGACGGCTTCTACGAGGGCGCGCCGCAGCCGGTCGACACCGGTGGAGACAAGTGGGACAAGCTGTTTCGCTTCCTCGCACTGGATCGCCTGCAAGCGCGGCTACACCGGTGGCGGTTCAACCTGGCCACCGGCGAGGTCAAGGAAGAGCAGATGTCGGAATCCATCACCGAATTCGGGACGATCAATCCCGACTATGCCGCGGCCAACTACCGCTACACCTATGCCGCCACCGGCAAGCCGGGCTGGTTCCTGTTCGACGGGTTGGTCAAGCACGACCTGCGGACCGGCGGCGAACAGCATTACCGGTTCGCCGACGGGGTGTACGGCAGCGAGGCCGCGATGGCCCCGCGGCCCGGTGCCACGGGCGAAGACGACGGTTACCTGATCACACTGACCACCGACATGGACGCCGACGCCTCCTACTGTGTGATCTTCGACGCCGCCCGATTCAGCGACGGCCCGGTGTGCAAACTTGCTCTGCCCGAACGGGTTTCCAGTGGAACCCACGCCACCTGGGCGGCTGGCTCGCAGTTGCGTCGCTGGCATGACGTCTGAGCCGACCGCGCTGGAGCCCGGCGGCACCAACGCCGTCGGCCGCATTTTGGGTCTGCTCGGTGACGAGTGGACGCTGCTGATCATCCAGCAGGCGCTACTCGGGGCGACCCGCTACGGCGATTTCATGCAGCGCCTGCCGATCTCGAATACGGTGCTGGCCAACCGGTTACGAGCGTTGACGGATAACGGTCTGCTGGCCCGCACCGAATATCAGACCCGACCCGTGCGCGCGGAATACCTGACCACCCAACGCGGACGAGCGTTCTGGCCGGTGCTGCTGGCGATCTGGGAGTGGGAGCGGCGCTGGGTGCCCGATCATGTCGACCGTCTTCCGGGCATGCGGCACAACCAATGCGGCAGCGAATTCGCGCCGACGCTGGCGTGCCGCGCCTGCGGCGAGGCGGTCACCGAGAAGGAGGTGGTGGCGCGCTGGGGTCCGAGCGGGTCGTGGCCGCGCTCGGTACCCGAGGGGTCGACGCGCCGGAGGTCGACCGCCGGTCAAGCGGGGCTGTTTCCCGAGACCATGAGCGTGTTCGGAAACCGTTGGGCCGCTGCCTTGTTGGTGTGCGCTTTCTTGGGCACCAGCCGCTTCTCCGATTTCCAGATGCAACTCGGCGCGCCACCCTCGCTGCTGTCCGGCCGGCTGCAGACGTTCTGCGCCAACGGGGTGATGTGCACGTCACGCGAAGCCAACTACCAGCTCACCGAGAAGGGGCGGGCGTTCTTCCCGGTCATCATCGCTGCCTTGCAATGCGGGCAGCGTTGGTTCCATGCGCCGGAGGGACCTGCGGTGCTGCTGACCCATCTCGGCTGTGGCAAACCGTTCGTCGGCCAGTTGACGTGCGACCAGTGCGCGCGGCCGTTGAAGGGCGCGCAGGTCATTCTCGACTAACGGCGTAGCGACGCCGCCAAGGCCCATACCGAGCACAACACCGCCGCGCCGGCGGCAACGCCGCCGACGTACAGACCGTAGGCCGCCGAGACCGGCGGCTTCACGTTGAGCGAGTAGTAGCGCACCATCAGCGCGACCACCACCAACGAGATCACCAGCGCCGCAACCGATGCCGGCCGCACCGACAGCCCCCGGCCGACCATGGCGCCCGCCACCAACAAGGTGGACGAGAGCACGACGATCAATTGCCCCGGCCCGAACCCGTGCGGCAGGTGCAGGCTGCCGATGCTGCCGCCGATCGCGTTGGCCCAGCCACCGCCGCCTGTGCCCGTCGTCAACCACGGCAGCCAGGCACTCACCGACAACGCGGCGGCGAACAGCGCGACCATCCAACCGGGGCGTAGGCGGCGCATACTCCGACAGTAGCCGCTAGCTCTCCAGCGACGACAGATTGAACGCCGTGCCCGTCGGATCGGTCGCGGCGGCGAGCCGGCCGTACGGGGTGTCCTCGGCGTCACGGACGACAGCGCCACCGTTATCGGCGATCAGCCGCAGCGTCTTGTCGACGTCCTCGGCGCCGAAGAACGTCGTCCAGGTCGACGGCTCATCTTCAGGCAAAAATCCCGCGCCGTCCATCACGCCGAGCAACTGCTGATCGCCGAACCATGCTGTGGTGTAACGGAATTCGTCGGTGTCGGAGACGACTTCGGTGCGCCAGCCGAACACCTTGCGGTAGAAGTCAACGGCGGCGCGAAAGTCGCGGGTGGTCAGCTGATGCCACACCGGCGCTCCGGCCTCGCCGATCACCTGGAAGCCATGGTGTTGCAGTGGCTGCCATCCTCCGAACACCGCGCCCGTAGGGTCGGTGGCCAGGCTCATGAAGCCCTGGACCGGCACCTCGTGCGGCCCCATGATCGTCGCGCCGCCGGCCTCGGCCACCGCAGCGGTGGTGGCGTTGATGTCCGCGGTGTGGAAGTACGTCGACCACCGGTCCGGGCTCTGCGACTCGGGGAAGTTGGCCATCAGCCCGGCGACCTGATGGCCGTCCTTGGCTGCGTTGACGTAGCCGCCGTATTCGGGTCCGGCGGACTCGAACGTCCACCCGAAGACGGTGCCGTAGAAGTCTTGGGCGCGTTGCAGGTCCGACGTCAACAGATCAAGCCAGCAGGGAGCGCCCAGCGGCGCGTCGTTACGGATGGGCACGATGACCTCCTGAGATGACAGGCCCCGAAGCGGGGTTCACCGATAGAGACTGGCGCCGAAGCGGAAACTCATCGCGCTCGCTCAGGCCGGCGCGAACACCGTCACGAACTTCCGCAGGGACTCGTTGATGTCGCTTTTGAGCGCCGCGGCGACGATCATGCCGATCGGCCCGAACAACGCCGGGCCGCCGAGGTGTACGTCGAAGCTGACCACCGACTGATCGCCGTTGGGCTTGACCCGTGCGATCAACTTGACCTTGACGCCGCCGACGCCGACTCCGTTGAGTGTCATGGTCTCCGGCGGTTTGTAATTGACGATCGTCCAGGTGATCCGGTTCGGCATGCCCTTGACTTCGACGATCGAGTCGATGACGGCGCCCTTTTCCAACTGGTCGGGCAGCTTGCTGCGCCACACCCGATGGATGGTCAGCCACTCTTTGAAGCGGGAGAGGTTGGACGCGTTCGCCCACGCCTTGTCGGGCGAGAGCGGGACGTCGATGGAGCCGGAAAGCTTTGCCATAGCGTCTTCTGCTACTCGCCCTTGTCCTCGTGGATGGCGTTCTTCGCCGCCTCCTGAGCCTTGTCGACGACGTCTTTGAACTTGCCGTCGGTCTTGGAGTCGACGAAATCGCCGGCCTGGTCGATTGCCGAGTTCACGGCGTCGGCGTTCTGCGACAGCAGGTCCTTCGCCTTGTCCAGGAATCCCATTTTTCGTCCCTTCGGAGTTGTTGACTAGTGCGAGGATTCGTCGAGCCGCCACCACGGCTCGAATTCGATTGTGGCCGTGGGATCTACCCGGCCGCCCGGCTTGGGCACGGCTACCTTCACCTGCGCGGCGTCCGCGGCCGTCAGCAGTCGCTCGATCGGTTCCGCCCACGGATGCGGGGCCAACCGGAAGGTACACCAGTGAATCGGCACCAACAGTCCGCCGTTGACGTCCAGGTGCGCCTGAACCGCGTCCTCCGGGTTCATGTGAATGTCCGGCCACTGCTTGTTGTAGGCGCCGACCGGCATCAGCGTCACATCGAAAGGTCCATGCTCGGCGCCGATTTCGGCGAAGCTCTTGGTATAGCCGGTGTCGCCGCCGAAGTAGGCGCGGTGCGCCGGACCGATGATCGCCCACGACGCCCACAGTGTGCCGTTGCGGCTGAAGAACCGGCCGGAGAAGTGCCGGGCCGGTGTGCAGATCAGCGTGAGCTCGTCGATCTGGGTCCGCTCGTTCCAGTCGAGTTCGATGATGCGTTCGTCGGGAATGCCCCACTCCCGCAGATGCGCTCCGACGCCCAGCGGTACCACGAACGGTGCCCACTGGCTTCGGGCCAGCGCGACGATCGTGTCGATGTCGAGGTGGTCGTAGTGGTCATGGCTGACCACGATCGCGTCCAGCGCCGGCAGCGAGTCCAGCGGCACCGGCGGCGGATGCATGCGCCCGGGCCCGATGACGTCTGACGGCGAACAGCGGTCACTCCACACCGGGTCGGTGAGCACCCGGTAGCCATCGATTTCCAGCAGTGCCGTCGAATGGCCGAACCAACTCACCGCAACCCGGCCGGCCGGGGAGTCGAAGCTGCGCGGCTCGGGAGTAATCAGCGGAATATCGGCGGTGGGCCGGGCGGTGGAGCGGCCAGTGATCAACTCCCACAGGATGTTTCGTTGTTCTTCGGCGTCCAGGTTGAGCGAGGCCGGCTCTAGGTTGACGAACACGCCGTCCTGAAAGTTCGGTGAGCGCTCGGCGACCCCACGGATGTCAGCCGGTTGCGCGCCGAGTGCGGCCGGTGCGCCATGCAGCGCCCGCAGCACCCACCCGCCCGTGGCGAGCGACACCGTGCCCACTGCCAACCGCAGCGTCCCGCGCAGCATCCGAATTAGGCTCCCTGGAATCTCGGCGGCCGCTTCTCCACCCGTGCGACCTGCGCTTCAATCACGTCCTGACTGCCCCACGCCTTGTCGAACAATTCCTTCTGCTCCGGCGACGGCTCTTGGATCGAGCCGTCGTCGTTGAGTACCCGCTTGGCGTGCTGCAACGCCAGCGGCGCCAGGCCCGCGATCTCGGTGGCCCACGCCTGCGCATCGGCCAGCGTGCCGATCCGATTGGCCATCCCGGTCTGCAGCGCCGTCTCGGCGGTCAGCTTCTCCGCGCTCAGCAGCATCGCCCGGGCGCGGCCGTGGCCCGCCAGCGACGAGAGCCGGTGAATGCTCCAGTTATCCAGCGCCAGACCGTATTTCGACGTCGGGAATTGGAAGAACGCCTCGGGCGCGACGACGCGCAGATCGCACTGCATCGCCAGCTGTAGCCCCGCACCGATCGCGGGACCGTTGATAGCGCCGACCACCGGGATCGGGGCCGCATCCAACGCCTTGTGCAGTTCGATCAGGCGGTCCGGGTAGTCGGCGGCGAACGCGTCGCCGCTGAGGTCGGCGCCGGCGCAGAACACCGTGCCCTGCCCCGTCAGCACGACGACTCGGACGTCGTCACCTGCGGCCTTCTCGATCGCCTCGCGCAACTCCTCGACGAGCTGCGAGTTGAGCGCGTTGCGCCGTTCCGGACGCTGCAACTCAATGGTCAGCACGTCTTCGACGCGGGTCACACCGATCATGGGGACAAGCCTATTAGCCTCAGCCGAGTGAGGCGGATCGGGACCGACCAACTGCGCGACGCCGTGCTCGACGAGGGATCGTTCGTCAGCTGGGACACCCAACCGCTGGCGATACCGACGAGCGAGTCCTATGCCCGCGAGCTGGCCGAAGCGCGGGAGGCCAGCGGCTACGACGAGTCGGTGCTGACCGGCGAGGGCCGGGTATGCGGACGCCGGGTGGCCGTGGTGGTCTGCGCGTTCGACTTCCTGGCCGGCTCGATCGGCGTCGCCGCCGCCGAGCGGATCACCGTCGCGATCCAGCGGGCCACCGCCGAGCGACTGCCGCTGTTGGCCTCGCCGAGTTCCGGCGGCACCCGGATGCAGGAAGGCACCGTCGCGTTCCTGCAGATGGTCAAGATCGCCGCCGCGGTCACCCTGCACAAGCAGGCCCACCTGCCCTACCTCGTGTACCTGCGGCACCCGACCACCGGCGGGGTGTTCGCGTCGTGGGGTTCCCTCGGCCACGTGACCTTCGCCCAGCCGGGCGCGCTGATCGGGTTCCTCGGCCCGCGGGTCTACCAGCAGCTCTACGGCGAGCCGTTTCCGTCCGGCGTACAGACCGCCGAGAACCTGCAGCGACATGGGGTGCTCGACGCCGTGGTACCGCTCGACGAGCTGCGCGAGCTCCTCGACCGGGCGCTGACCGTCGTCGCCGACGCCCCGGGGCCAGCACCGGATCGGCTGCCGGCACGCCCGCTGCCCGACATCCCGACGTGGGACTCGGTGCTGGCATCACGGCGGCCGAACCGGCCCGGCGTCCAGCTCCTGCTGCGGCACGGCTGTACCGACCAGGTGCTGCTGTCGGGTACCGGACAGGGCGAGGCCGCGACGATGTTGCTGGCGCT
>DATNFI010000129.1:0-8530 GCA_035606475.1 Mycobacterium sp.
AGGGCAGCAGGGCGTAGGTCCGAAGGTCGCGTGCTCCCGCGGCATGCAACGCCGGCCCGAGCCGGGTATGAACGAACGCACGAAATGTCCGGCCTGACACGCCTCTGCGTCGGCGCACCAGCAGTATCGTGCGGTGACCGACTGTGTCGTCGTGACCTGTTGTCCACCAGCGCCCGCCGCGAGGTCCGGTCTGGTGGCCCAACACGTGTTCGAAGACGTTTTGTTCGTCGAGGAACACCTCGCGCATGTGCAGCGGTATCCGCAGACCGGCGGCCATACTCGACATCCGCACCTCGGTGAGCCCATCGAGTGGCCAGGACGAGGGGACGGTGGTGCCGACCGTGGGGGTGGCAGGCCAGTATCCGTGGTCGGTCGCCGAAAAGTGATATTGGTTGTACTCCATCACATGCGGAAGACGTTTGACGATCTCGGCGTGCGGTCCGGCCCAGTATGCGTACGCAACGTCGCGCGCGAGATCCTCCCTCAGCCGTACCGGGTAGAGAGCCGAGGTGGTCGGGACCGGCGTGCTCATCAGACTCCTTGGACGCGACGAAGCATGAGGTCCCGTTGGGTGCGGATCTCGTCGTTGTAGCAGTCGATCGGTTTTCCGCCGAAGCGGGCGATGCAGCCGTTGCAGTATCCGCACACCGGTCTTCCTGGTGTCGGCGTCTGGACGTTCTGGAACAGGTAGGGGTCGGCGATGAATGCCCGCGCCGCTGAAACCGCATCACATTGATTCGTCTCGATCGCCGATTGCATCCCGGCGGCCGTGTGAAAGCCGCCGACGCAGATGACCGGGATGTCGAGTTGGGCAGTGAATTGTTCGGCTTGCGCGAGATTGAATCCCTCACCTCCCGGTGCGAGACGTTCGGCGGCGCGCTCGATGATGGGCGCCAGGGCGAGCATCGTCATGCGCCGCCGCCGCGACATGTTGGCGCCCGAACCTTCTTTGACCTGTCCGCTGATGAAGCCCTTGTAGTGCCCGAGAATCATTCCGGGCCAGGATTCGTAGTGACCGCGCGAGATTTCGACCGCGTCGATACCTTCGTCGGCCATCACCGCCGCGACGCGAACCAGTTCAGCCGTCGTCGCCCCTCCGCGCAGAGGGAGCATGTCGGTGCCGTTCATTTTCAACAAGATTGGGTAGTCGTCTCCGACGCGTGTCCGGATGGCTTGGAACACCTCTCGGAGCAGACGCATGCGGTTGTCGAGGCTGCAGCCGTATTCATCATTGCGGCGATTGGTGTGCGGGGTGAGGAACTGGCCTAGTAGGTATCCGTGCGCAGCGTGGATCTGCACACCGTCGAATCCGACATCTTGTGCGCGCTCAGCGGCGGCGGCGAACGTGTCCACCAACGCCGGTATCTCATCTGCCCGAAGGGGGCGCGGCTTGGTCCCATACAGGGGTTCGCGAACCGAGGACGCCGACACGGTGGCCTTGCCTGGATCAGACGATCCGACCATCTGGCGGCCGCCATGGTTGAGTTGCGCGACAAGAAGGCTGCCGCCGCTGTGTGCAAGCTGTACCCAATCACGCAGTCCGGGCTTCTTGTCGTCGGAGTCGATGGCCGCCTGCCGACCCGCCGACTTCGACTGCAATGACACGAAAAGATTCCCGGTCACAATCAACGGAGTCCCGGCAGCCACCATCGGCTCGTAGAACTCCAGCAGCTCGTCGGTGACGTATCCCTCGTCGGTCGCCCGGGTCTCGCTCGTTGCGGATTTGTACAGCCTCCCGGGAACCGTCAGACGACCAATCTGCAGCGGTTTCAACAGAGGATTCGCGGAACTCGTCGTCATTCGTCTCGTCTCCGTCAGTTATCCGGGATGCCGGCACCGGCCAAGGCGCGCACCGTGTCTTCGCGGCGCAGCAGCGACCGGGCTCCGGTCTTGAACTGCGCGAGTTTTTCGATGATGGTCTGGCCCTCCGGCGTGTGGCCCCAGATGCTGATGCCCTGATATGTGGTGGGTTCCCAGGTGTTTTCGTCGACGACGATCGGGTTCCAACCGACCTCCCATTCAAAACTCGAGGGTGTCATCGCGTAGTAGGACAGCTCTTTATCGTTGGTGTGCTGACCGACGGCCAGCGCCATATCGAAGCCGAGTTCCTTGACCCGCTGATAGGAGGCGGTCACGTCGTCGAGGTCGGCGACCTGAATGTTGAGATGCTGGATGCGGGTGCGGATCGGGTTGACGGGTAGCCGGTTCACCGCCGCGATCGCCACCGAGTGGTGGCGCTGGTTGACACGCAGGAACCGGATCTTGAGCTTGACGCCGCTGATGGTTTCGTCGATGTAGTCCGACAGCCGGGCATCGAAGACGGTGCTGTAGTAACCGCGCATCTGGTGTGGCTTCTTCGTCGTGATCGCGACGTGCCCCATCCCGTCTTCCCCGGTGACGAAGCCGCCGTCCACCTGCATGTCCAGCGGCGTATCGCTGATACGGGCGCGGGTGAAGATCTCTTGTGCGAGGCCGTTGGGCCCGGGGAACCTCACGAGGCGCTCGACTCCTCGCAACGCGGCTTCTTCTGCGTTTCCCTCGGTGACGGGCACCCCATGCCCGCTGACACGAGAGACGACTTCGTCGAACGTGTTGTGGTCGTCGAGTTGCCAGCCGAGGGCGGTGACGTCCTCGGCCGGACCGCGCTGCAGCAGAAACCGGCATTCGTTGTCGTCCAAGCGGAATCGCATGACGTCGGACAATGCCTCGTCGAGGTGCATGCCGATGGCGTCGCGGCCGAAGCGGCGCCAGTCGCCGAACTTGTCGGTCTCGATGACGACGTAGCCGAGGTGGATGTTGCCGAAGAGGTCAGTCATGGGCGAGCTTCGAGTCCGTGCTGAGGAATTCGGTGACGAGCTGGTTGAACAGCTCGGCGCGTTCCCACTGCATCCAGTGGCCGGTGTGCGAGGTCATCACGAGTTCGGCGTTGGGCATCGTGTTGAGCAGCATCGGTCCGCCGGCGGGTCGATTCACTTTGTCGTCGCGACCCCACAGCACCAGCGTTGGCGCTTTCAACGTCTTCAGCCGGGAGTCGCGAGTGAGGTCCATGCGCCACAGCGTGCGCAAGGCCATGAGCCCCGAGGGGCGACGCAACGGAGGATTGGCCACCACCTCCGGGTCGATGGAGGCCTGATAGCGCAGATCGATCAGGTCGTCGGGGACCGAGGCGCCGTCGTAGACGAGGTCTGTGCGGATGAAGGTTTCGAGCTTCTCGCGACTGGGTCCGTCGCCGCCGTAGTAGGACAGCAGGCTTTTCAGGCCGGCGGTCGGGACGCCCCGCGTCGTCCCGACGCCGCCGGGGCCCATCAGGACCAGCTTGCCGACGCGGTGCGGGGTGTCCAACGCCAGCCGCAGCGCCGCCGCGCCGCCGTAGGAGTTGCCGATCAGGTGGGCGGTATCGACACCGAGTTCGTCGAGCAGGCCGCGGATCATGTCGGCCAGGTAGCCGAACGGATCGTCCTGGTCGACGCCTTTCACCGAGCGGCCGTAGCCGGGCATGTCGGGCACGATGACACGGAAGTGCTCTGCCAGTGCATCGATGTTGCGGGAGTAGTTGGATACCCCGGACGCGCCGGGGCCGCCGCCGTGCAGCATGACAACGGCTGGGCCGCTACCGGTTTCGGCGGCGAAGATCGGTTTCCCGTTGACGGTGACGGTGCGTTCGGTCAGGTTCGTGGTGGTCATGCGTTGGCTCCGTTTCGGATTGGTGTAATGGTCGCTGGAGGTCTAGCGCCGGTGAGCCCGGCGGGCGGGCGCGCACGCAACTGCCCGGATTCGGTTGCGGTGTATATGAATCCGTCGGGCCGCACGACAACTGCGCTGGCCTTCTTGCGCCGCAGCCAGCGGACGAGGGTCGGTTCGACAATCCGTATCGCCTGAACACCGAGCTCGGTCCAAGCACGCGTGCCGGTCGGTAATACGCCGGTGTGCAGGATGGCCCACTGCCCGCCGAGGAGGTCGTCGAGGCGAACGGTGGCGCCCGTATCGTCGGTAACCCACGGTTGCGGGATCTGCCAGCCGACGGCGGGCTGGTTGCCTGCGGCGAAGAAGCCGTCCTCGTATCGGGCGTCGGGAATCCACGTCGTTTTCACGAGAACCGCGTTCACACCGGGCATTCGCGTCAGCGCGCGGAACACGTGATTGCGCACGGCGGCGATGACGCGGTTGCTCTCGGTGATGATCCGGCCGACGAAGCATGCGCGGCGGGTGACCTCGGTGACGTGTGGTTTGCGTTCGGCCTGGTAGGAGTCGAGCAGCGACTCCGGTGCCTGTCCCCTGAGCACGGCAGCGAGTTTCCAGCACAGGTTCGCGGCGTCGCGGACCCCGGCGGACATGCCTTGGCCGATCCACGGCGGCATGGCGTGTGCGGCGTCGCCGGCCAGGAAGACCCGGCCCACCCGCCAGCGGTCGGCCACGCGGACGTGGTGGCTGTAGATCACGGCCCGCAGGATCTTGACGTGTTCGGGTGTGATGCCCTGATCGTTGAGAACCGTCCAGATGTTCTCTTCGCGCAACAGGGTCTCGTCGTCCTCATCAGTGCGCGCAGGGAACTCCCACCGGTGATGACCGAGTGGAGTCGGGCAGTCGACGGTGGGACGGGATGGGTTGCAATGGAACCGCAACCGCTCGTGGCACTCCCACTCCTTCAGGACCTTGGTGTCGATGACGACCCATCGTTCGCCGTAGGTGCGCCCCGTGTAACCGACGCCGAGCTGACCGCGGGTGGGCGACGAGCCGCCGTCAGCGGCGATCACGTAGGACGCGCGGAACCGCTTGAAAGTGTCAGTGCGCAGGTCGGCCAGCATGAGTTCGACCTCGTGGCCCTTCGCTACCACGCGTAGGCATTCGTGTTCGAGAAGTACCTCGACGTTCGGGAAGCGGGCCACGCCCTCGCGCAGCACTTGATCGACCGCGGGCTGGTAGAGGAACTGTTGCGGCGGATGCCCGGTCCCGCGTGAAGTGATCTTCAGATCGATGAACGGCACTCCATCGGCGTCGACGAAGTTCAACGGACGGTCCGACAGCATGTCCTGCCC
This sequence comes from Mycobacterium sp., assembly GCA_035606475.1. Lineage (GTDB taxonomy): Bacteria > Actinomycetota > Actinomycetes > Mycobacteriales > Mycobacteriaceae > Mycobacterium. Next base: position 5,037 of record DATNFI010000129.1, read on the forward strand.
TAGGCGGTCTGCCAAGCCGACCGACTGCCACACCCGCATGACTTCCTCGTCGGTGGAGATCGCCCTTGCGCGCCCGTAGACGTCTGGATCGCGCTCAATCACCAGCACCTTCAGGCCCAACTGGCCCAACAGGTTCGCGGCGGTCGCGCCGGTCGGGCCGTAGCCGATCACGGCCACGTCGTAGGTAGCCGCCGACCGAGGCGGCGATTCAACTTGTGTAGTGGTCACGGTCGTCTCTCGTCCTTGAGGAGGGCTTGTGCTGTAGTGATTGCTACGGTACTGTAGTGATCACTACGGAGTCAAGACCCGAATCCCAGGAGCGCAGATGCCCGAAAAGGAGCAGCAGAAGCCCCGTCGCAAGCGGGCGGACGGCGAGCTGTCGCGCCAACGCATCCTTGACGCCGCCACCGAAATCGCCGCGGAACGCGGCTACGAGGGCACGAGCATTGCGCTGGTCAGTAAGAAGTGTGGGCTGCCTGCGAGCTCGATCTACTGGCATTTCAAGGACAAGGACGACTTGATCGCCGCGGTGATCGAACGCAGCTTCGCCAGCTGGCTGGCGGCATGGCAGTTCCCGGACGAGGGTGACGCGCCCGACCGCATGAAGGGCATGGCGATGCAGATCGCCAAGGCGCTGCTGGACTCCCCGGACTTCATCCGCCTCGGGCTGATGCTGGCACTGGAACGGCGGCCCGTCGAAGCGCGGGCCCGTGCGATGTTCTTGCAGGCGCGCGCCCAGGCGTACGGCCAGCTGATCGACGTCATCGGTGAACTCACCCCGGACCTCACCGACGCCCAGACGCACCAGCTGGCCACCTATGCACTCGCAGGCGCCGACGGCCTGTTCATCGCCAAAGAGATCGGCGGCGACGCCGTCGACCTCATTGCCCTATTCGAAATGCACGCCCGCGTTCTGTACGACACCGCGCTGCGGATGATCGCCGAAAGTGCGGAACAATGACATTGACACACAGCATGACCGACGAGGCGGCCGAGTTGCTGTATGCCGCACAAGAGGGCCGGGCGCCGATCGAGCCACTCTCCCAGCGCTTTCCGGGCCTGAACGTCGCGGACGCCTACGCCATTCAGCAGGTCAACCTCAGCCGCCGATTGGGTCAGGGACGCACCGTGGTCGGACACAAGATCGGCCTGACCTCCGAACCGATGCAGACCCTGCTCGGCGTCGATCAACCGGACTTCGGCTACATCCTTGACGACATGGTGCTGGGCAACGGCGCAGCCGTGTCAGCGGCCCGGTTCTGTTCGCCCCGCGTGGAACCCGAGGTCGCCTTCCTGCTACGCGAGCCGCTGCGCGGGCCTGATGTCACCGTCGACGATGTACGCGCCGCGACGGAAGCGGTTGCCGTTGCGCTGGAGATCGTCGACAGCCGGATCGCCGACTGGAAGCTGACCCTTCCCGACACCGTCGCCGACAACGCAAGTTCTGGCGCGGTGGTGCTCGGTGAGTGGGTGCCCTACAGCGCCGACATTGATCTCGCCGGTGCACGGGCATCGCTGTGGCTCAACCGAACCGAGATCGACTCCGGCGTGGGCGCGGCGGTGATGGGCGACCCAGCCGTAGCGGTCGCCTGGCTGGCCAACGCCCTGGCTCCCTTCGGTACCCAGATCCTGTCCGGCCAGTTCGTCATGTCCGGGTCGTTCACCTCAGCCGCGTTCGTACATCCCGGCTACGCGGCCTCCACCACCATCAGCGACCTGGGCACCGTGTCGCTGACCTTCAGTTAGGAAAAATCATGTCACGCCACGATATCTGGCCGGTGGCCATCATCGGCTCAGGCAACATCGGCACCGACCTGATGATCAAGATCCTGCACAGCGACGGCCCTTTGACTGTCGGCGCCATGGTCGGCATCGATCCGGCGTCGGACGGTCTGGCCCGCGCCGCGCGGATGGGGGTGCCCACCACCGCCGATGGTGTGGCCGGGCTCTTGGCCATGTCGAACTTCGGCGACATCAAGCTCGTCTTCGACGCCACCTCCGCCGGAGCGCACCGCGCCAACTGGGCCAAGCTGCGCGACACCGGAGTCCGGGTGCTCGACCTCACCCCGGCCTCCATCGGGCCGTTCTGCGTCCCGGTGGTCAACCTCGACGAACACCTCGACGCGCCGAACCTGAACATGGTGACATGCGGTGGGCAGGCCACCGTGCCGATCGTCGCCGCTGTCGCTCAGTCGGGGATCGTGTCCTACGCCGAGATCGTGTCGTCGATTTCGGCGAAGTCCGCCGGCCCTGGCACCCGCGCCAACATCGACGAGTTCACTGAAACCACCTCTACGGCAATGCAAGTCGTCGGCGGGGCCCAAGGCGGTAAGGCGGTGATGATCATCAACCCGGCCGATCCGCCGGTCATGATGCGCAACACCGTCTACTGTCTCGTCGACGGCGATGCTGATCTCCCTGGTGGCGTCCATGATGGCAGGTCACCGGGCGGGGCGACCGCCGCCGATCAGGTCCCGAAGTACTCGTGGATTTGGCGGATCGCCATCGATCCTTCACCGACCGCGGAGGCCACCCGTTTGACCGAACCGCTACGCACGTCGCCCGCCGCGAACACACCGGGTTGGCTGGTCTCCAGCATCATCGGCTGACGTTGCGTTCGCCCCTGATTGCCATCGGTGTCCGAGTAGAGCGCGGCCGGGCCGGTCGGCACGAAACCGCGGTCGTCGAGCTCGATGGCGCCGGCGAGCCATGCGGTATTGGGATCCGCGCCGATGAAAACGAACAGGGCGCGGGTCTGGATCGAGTGCCGCTCGCCGGTTCGTTTGTCCTCGGTCACCACCGCCGTGAGTGCACCGTTTCCGTGCACCTGCCGGACCTCGGTGCACGACCGCACAGTCACGCGGGGGTGCTGGTGGATCTGGTCGATGAGATATCGGGACATGGTTTTGTTCAGGTCGTCGCCGCGGATCACCACGTACACCCGGGAAACCCGCGCGGCGAGGAAGATCGCCGCCTGGCCCGCGGAGTTACCACCCCCGACGATGACGACGGGCCCCGTGCCGCACATCAACGCTTCTTGAAAGGTGGCGGCGTAGTACACGCCGTTGCCCTCGAACGATTCGATTCCCGGGACAGCGAGCCTTCGATACCTGGCTCCCGTGGCCAGCACCACAGCCCTGGCCACCACCGACCCACCGTCCGCGAGCGTTACCCGGTGCTGGCCGCTGTCGGATTCCAGCCGGGTGATCTCCGCGGAGACGATGATCCGCGCTCCGAACTTGCCGGCCTGCAGAACGGCCCGTTCGGCAAGGTCGGCTCCGGAGATTCCGCCGGGGAATCCGAGGTAGTTCTCGATTCTCGATGACGTCCCGGCCTGCCCGCCGGTTGCGATCCGCTCCATGGCCGCGGTGGTCAGGCCGTCCGACGCGGCATACACCGCCGCGCCCAGCCCGGCCGGACCGGCGCCCACCACGACGACGTCGGATTCGTCGGGCACCGTGTCGGGTACCGGCAGCCCCACCCGGCGGGCCAGT
>DATNFI010000130.1:0-14470 GCA_035606475.1 Mycobacterium sp.
CGCCTTCAATCCGCAGGATCCGCTCGGCCTGGACGGCTCGCTGTCCGACGACGAGATCGCGGTCCGCGACACCGTGCGCCAGTTCTGCAACGAACATGTCCTGCCGCACGTCGCGGAGTGGTTCGAAATCGGCGACCTGCCGGTCCGTGACCTGGCCAAACACTTCGGCCAGCTCGGCCTGCTCGGCATGCATCTGGAGGGTTATGGCTGCGGCGGGGCATCCGCCGTGCATTACGGGTTGGCGTGTACCGAGCTGGAGGCCGCCGACTCCGGCATCCGGTCGATGGTGTCGGTGCAGGGCTCGCTGGCGATGTTCGCGATCTGGCGTTTCGGCTCCGAGGAGCAGAAGCAGCAGTGGCTGCCCGGCATGGCCGCGGGTGAATTGCTGGGGTGCTTCGGGCTGACCGAACCCGACGCCGGATCGGACCCGGCTTCGATGACCACCCGGGCGCGCCGCGACGGGTCGGACTGGGTGCTCGACGGCCGCAAGATGTGGATCACCAACGGCTCGGTCGCCGATGTCGCGGTGGTGTGGGCGGTCACCGACGACGGCGTGCGCGGCTTCATCGTTCCCACCAACACCCCGGGCTTCTCGGCGAACACCATCCACCACAAGCTCTCGCTGCGGGCCTCGATCACCAGCGAACTGGTGCTCGACGATGTGCGGCTGCCCGACGACGCGCTGCTGCCGGAGGTGACGGGACTCAAGGGCCCGCTGTCGTGCCTGTCGGAGGCGCGGTACGGCATCATCTGGGGCTCCATGGGCGCCGCGCGTTCGGCATGGCAGGCCGCGCTGGACTACGCCGGTGAGCGTACTCAATTCGGCCGGCCGATCGCCGGATTCCAGCTGACCCAGGCCAAACTCGTCGACATGGCCGTCGAACTGCACAAGGGCCTGCTGCTCGCGCTGCAGCTGGGACGGCTCAAGGACAGCACCGGCCTGCGCCCCGAGCAGGTCAGCTTCGGCAAGCTCAACAACACCCGCGAGGCCATCGAGATCTGCCGCACGGCGCGAACGATCCTGGGCGGCAACGGGATATCGCTGGAGTATCCGGTGATCCGCCACATGGTCAACCTGGAGTCGGTGCTCACCTACGAGGGCACCCCGGAAATGCATCAGCTGATCCTCGGGCAGGCCTTCACTGGATTGGATGCGTTCCGGTGAGCGCGCGGTTGGAGTACACCTCCGAGCACCGGCAGTTCCGCGATATGGTGCACGACTTCGTGCAGCAGACGGTGGTGCCGGCCCACGAGGAGTGGGAGAAGGCGGGCTGCGTGGACCGCTCGCTGTTCACCGAGGCGGGAAAGCTTGGCCTGCTGGCCTTTTCAGTTCCCGAGGAGTTCGGCGGCGCGGGTGTCGAAGACTTCCGTTACAACGCGATCGTCGTCGACGAACTGCAGCGCGCCGGGGCGGCGGCCGAGGCCATCGCGCTGTCGCTGCAGAACGACATCGTGCTGCCCTACCTCACCGACCTGACGACGGCCGAGCAGAAGAAGCGCTGGTTGCCCGGTGTCGTCACCGGAGAGACGGTGATCGGCATCGCGATGACCGAACCGGGCGCCGGCAGTGACCTGGCCGGGATCCGGACCACCGCGGTGCGCGACGGCGACCACTATGTGATCAACGGCGCGAAGACCTTTATCTCCAACGGTCAGACCGGAGACCTGTTCGTCGTCGCGGCACGCACCGGGCCGGATCGACACAAGGGCTTGTCGCTGTTCGTCGTCGAGCCGCAGACACCGGGCTTTGGTCGCGGCCGCAATCTGGAGAAGATCGGGCTGCACGCCCAGGACACCAGCGAGCTCAGCTTCACCGATATGCGGGTTCCCGCCGCCTTTCTGCTCGGCGAGGAGGGCCGGGGTTTCTATCAACTGATGAACAACCTGCCGCAGGAACGGCTTTCGTTGGCCGTCGGCGCGGTGGCCGCCGCCGAGGGCGTGCTGGCCGAGACACTCGACTACGTCAAGCAGCGCAAGGCTTTCGGCTCCCCGATTTCGGGATTGCAGAACACCCAGTTCGTACTCGCCGAGCTGGCCACCGAAATCGATATCGCGCGTACGTATCTCGACGACTGCATTGCCGAACATCTGGCGGGTGAGCTGACCGCGGCTAGGGCGGCGAGGCTGAAGTGGTGGACGACCGAGCTTCAGGTGCGCACCGCCGACCGCTGCCTGCAGCTACATGGTGGATACGGGTATATGCGGGAATATCCGGTGTCGCGGGCCTTCGTCGACGCCCGCATTCAGACGATCTACGGCGGGACCACCGAGATCATGAAGACGATCGTCGCCAAGGACCTCGGGATCTGACGCTGCGCTGCCACCTCGGTCGCTGAGTGCCACCACATTCTTTTTTTGTTTTGTGACCACATGCGATATCACCGCTTGGGTTGATATCGCATGTGGTCACGTTTTCACGAACGGGTGGTGCCCAGCTGACGGTGCTGATGTGGCTGGTGCGCCGAGAGCGATGGCTCGGCACTCGGCTCCCGAAGCACAGTTCCGCACCAGACTTGACACCTGTAAAGTCCGACGGATGGACAACATCAGGGGTAAGACGATCGTCATCACCGGCGCTGCCCGCGGCATCGGGTATGCGACCGCCCAGGCGCTGCTGGCCCGGGGTGCCCGGGTAGTCATCGGCGACCGTGACCTCGATGTGCTCGAGAGCGCGGTCGCCGGCATCAGCAGTCTCGGGCAGATCAGCGGCCATCCGCTCGACGTCACCGACAGGGAGTCGTTCGCGGCATTCCTGGACAAGGCCCGGGCCGACGGCGGCGGTCACATCGATGTGCTGATCAACAACGCCGGCGTCATGCCGGTGGGACCGTTTCTGGAACAGTCGACGCAGGCGATCCGCTCGTCGATCGAGGTGAACCTCTACGGCGTGCTCACCGGGTGTCAGCTGGTGCTGCCGGAGATGGTGAAGCGCCGCAACGGGCACATCGTCAACATCGCATCGCTGGCCGGCATGGTCGCCGTACCGGGCCAGGCCGTCTACGCCGCAACCAAATTCGGGGTCGTCGGGCTGTCCACCGCACTGGCCGACGAATTCGCGCCGCAGGGCGTGCAGATCACCGCGGTGCTGCCGACCTTCACCAACACCGAACTCATCGCCGGCACGTCGCCGTCGTCGGCGCAGAAGCCGGTCGAGCCGGCCGAGATCGCCGCGGCCGTCGTCAAGGTGCTCGACAAGCCGAAATCCCGTGTGTCCGTGCCTCCTTGGGGAAAGTCGTTCGCCGCGGTGGCCGCCCTGCTGCCGGACGGCGGGCGCCGCTGGCTGAACAAGAAGATGGGCAACGACACCGTGTTCCTCGCCCTCGACACCAGCGCGCGCCGCAGCTACGAAGACCGCGCACAGCACGCGACCGGGGTCGTCGAGCACAAGGAGTGATCAGCCGTATGTCGACGCACCCAGGGATCGGATGGTCTGCGATTCGGTGTTATCGAAGGCGGTTCCGTCCGGCCGCAGCAGATCGTGGAACCACACCTTCGGCACCGCCGAGTACGGGTGGTTCCAGGAGTCCCACGGGAGGTAGGTCTGCGTCTTGCCGGCCACCAAACCCCAGTTGATCGCACCGACGTTGTGCTGCTTGGCAACTGGCAGGATCGACTCGACGGTGCTGCCCTGAGGACGGGCCATGTACTCGGTACACAGAATCGGCCGCCCGTGTGGGGTGAGCTGGTTGATCCGCGACTCGAAGGCCGACGGGCCGGCGTAGGAGTGGAAGCTCATCACGTCGGAGTTGGTCAGCTGAATGTTCTGAATCATGGTGCGGCTACCGGGATCTGCCCACTCGCCGTCCCACACGCCGCTGGTCAACGGCTGGCGCGCATCGACCGACCGCGCCCAGCTGAAGACCTGCGGAAGTAGGTCGGCAACCCGGTCCAGCTTGTCGGCGCGCTCGACGCGGGCGTATTGCGGAGCGGGATTGTCGGGCTCGTTCCATACGTCCCACCCCAAAACCCGGTCGTCGTTGCGGAATTGGGTCATGACGCCGGTGACATAGTCCTGCAGGGTGCGGGTGTAGCGCTTGTCGTCGATGCGTTCGGCGCCGGGGCTCTGCACCCAGCCGGAGTTGTGCACCCCGGGCGTCGGCGCGTGCTGCTGACCCAATTTGGGGAACGGGTCCCAGCAGGAGTCGAACAACACGAACAGCGGCTTGATCCGATGCCGAGCGGTGATGCCGACGAATTGTGCAAGACGGGTTTGGAAGCCGCGCGAATCCTGCGCCCACAACTGGTCGTGGAGAAAGACCCGCACCGAGTTCAGCCCGTGTGCGCGCGCCCAGCCGAGTTCCTGGTCGATGCGGCGCGGGTCGTAGGTACCCGGCTGAAACATCTCGAGCTGGTTGATGGCGGTGGAGGTGATGAAGTTCGCGCCGACCGGCCAACCCTGGGCTTGGTACCACCGGTTGGCTCGATCGGATGACCACCGACTCGATTCGGCCGAGGCTCGTGGTGGATCAGCGGAGGCGCGCGGCGCTTGAGCTAAAGCCGTGCCCGCCGCCAACAACAGCGGCAGTTTGAGAACAGTGCGGCGGTACACAACGCGACGATAAGTTGCGCAGCACGGCGTTCCCGGTATTGCGCCAGCGCGTCGCGCGACTTGTTATCTCCCTGTCACCAAACGGGATCAGCGAGCTGTGCCGAGCGTCCGTTCCATCGTCAACGCTTGTGCGCCGGCTGTGAGTGACGTCGCCGCCGACGTGGCGATCATCGCCCAACGGCCGGGCACGATACCCACTTCCTCGCAAGGCTGTTGGGCCGTCGCGCATTCCGAGACCAGCGCGCGGATCCGTTCGGCGCTGCCCGTGGCGTCCGGACTCAGTACCCGGGTGGCCGCGCCCGGACCGATCTCGGGGTGGCGCGCCATGAACTCCCGCAGGAACAGTGCCCCCGTGACTTTCGGGTTGATGTCCTGAACGGCGGCCACGACGGTGTCGCCGAACACGCCGCCGACGGTGCCGACGGCGAAGTCGATGCCGCAGTGCAGCAAGCCCAGCCGCCGGTGCAGATCGGTCATCGTCGCGCGCAGCCCGGTGTAGACGTTGCGGTCCAGCCCCAAGCGCTCCCAATCGTCAATGCCGACGAAGATGTTGCCCTTCCACGATGTGCCGCGCATGAACTGCAGCGTGAGCCCGTCGAGCAGTTCGCCCGAGCGCACGTGCGCCGACGGCGTGGTCAGCACGCGCTCGCCGCCAACCTCCCGTTCGAAATAGGTCACGTGAGCTTCCAGCACCTGGTCGCCGCCCAGCTTCCAGGCACTGCTCGCGAGCTCGTCGAGGCGAGCGCTGTCGTCGAGTTCGATACCCGGCGTGATGCGTCCGCCGTTGCCGCCGTCGGACGGCTTCAGGCAGGCATGGGTGAGGCCGTAGCGACTCCGCAGAAGCGCGCCGGCGCGGAACAGATCGCGGACGAAATCACCGCGATCTTCTTGCCACGCAACCGCATAGCCGGGCAGCACCGGAATCGGTGTTTGCAGGGCCTCGAATGCCTCGCTGGCCCGGTGTTCGCGCGCCAAGATGACCGGGCCCGGCTGGCCGTCGACCTCGTTCTCCAGACTCAGCGCGGCCTCGACGGTCGGATGCAGCATGCGCTTTCGATTCCACACCCCCAGGCGAGAATCGTTGGCATCAACCCGAATTCGACCAAGACCGGTGATCCGGGCCAGCCATGTCACGAATAACTGGAACTCCGGCTCAAAGTCGTAGGGGCACACCACTGTTGATGGGTTATCCCGCAGAAACTCGATGATCTGGCGCACCACCGGGTCGCGATCGCCGCCGTCGACCGCGCGCCGAACCAGTGCCTGCGACATGTAGTAGTAATCCGCATCCGGAAGCACCAGCCGCCGAACACCTTCCGCTGCGCTGCCGTGCAGCCACGGCCGGGTGCGACCGACAACGAGATCGCCGCTGCGGGCGAGATACAGACCGCGAGTCTCCACATACGTGGTCAGGTCCAGTAGCTGACGGCCCTCCACCATTGCGGTGAGATCCGTTTCGAAGCTGCTGGCATACGGCGTCGTCGAATGCACCATCAGGCGGCGCTGCCCTTCGTTGGGCGAAGCGAATTCGACGTGCTCTGCCACCAGTTCGGGGAGTTCGCCCGGTTCGATCGACAGCAACTTGCGGGTCGCGATCGCGAAGTCGGTTTCGTCGAATCTCAGCGGGCCTGCGTAGCCCTGCCAGGCGATTTCGTCGCCGTCGACGATGACAGCCCATTCATAGAAATCGCCGGTCAGCGGATGAGGTGAGGTCCGCGGCCGGCTGATGCTCGATATCACTCAAGTCACTCCATTTCGGGCCCAACACAGTCAGGCTGGTACCACGCTGCGAGTACGCACCGTCCTAGTGCTATCGAGCATGATCGCTATGGCGTTACTATCGCGCCGAAAATTCCTACCGTTGGAAAGATTAAACGACGGTTACGTGAATAGCCGGGTAACGCGCATGACAAGAGCGGCAATATCCGTTGTCGGACATGTCAATTGCCGACCACCAGCGAACTCCCAGGAGACTCCTAGCTCAAAGCCCTGTCGAGGTCGGCGATCAAGTCTTCAGTACCCTCGAGGCCCACCGAAATGCGAACGACCCCGTCGCCCAAGCCAATAGCCGCACGGCCTTCGGGTCCCATCGCGCGGTGGGTGGTGGTCGCCGGATGCGTGACAAGGGATTTCGCGTCGCCCAGGTTGTTCGAGATGTTGATCAGCTGTAGTCCGTCGACCACCTCGAACGCCCGCTGTTTGGCGGCGCCTTCCGCGGCGTCGAGTTCGAAGGTGACAACGGTGCCGCCACCGGACATTTGGCGCTTGGCCAGGTCGTATTGCGGGTGCGACGGCAGGAACGGGTAGCGCACCCATCGCACCGCCGGGTGGCCCTCCAGGTATTCGGCGATCCGCTGCGCGGAGGTGTTTTGATAGTCGACCCGAATAGCCAGCGTTTCAAGGCCTTTGAGCATCACCCAGGCGTTGAATGCACTCATCGCGGGTCCGGTGTGGCGCATCAGCTTTTGCACCGGGCCGTCGATGTACTCCTTGTCGCCGAGGATGGCACCGCCCAGCACCCGGCCCTGTCCGTCGATGTGCTTAGTGCCCGAATAGACCACCACGTCGACCCCGAGCGGAAAGCCTTGCTGCAACAGCGGCGTGGCAAAGACATTGTCCAGCACCACTTTTGCCCCGGCACCGTGGGCAAGCGCGGTGACCGCAGCGATGTCAACCAGCGACTGCATCGGATTGGACGGCGTCTCGAAGAACACCGCCTGGGTCGGCACCGACAGCGCCTTCTCCCACTGAGACAGGTCGTCGCCGTCGACGAACACGGTTTCCACACCCCAGCGCGGCAGAATCTCGCTGCACACCACGAAGCATGAGCCAAACAGGCTGCGGGAAGCCACAAGTCGATCGCCCGCGCCCAGGAGCGCGCCCAACGATGTGAAGACCGCCGCCATTCCGCTGGCGGTGGCGAATGCCGCGGGCGCGCCCTCGATCAAACGGAGGCGCTCCTCGAACATGCTGATCGTCGGATTGCCGTAACGCGAGTAGACGTAGCGGTCGACCTCGCCGGTGAACGCCTGCTCCGCCTCGGCCGACGAGCGGTATACGTAACCGGACGCCAAATACATGGCCTCGCTGGTCTCTTCGAACTGCGATCGCAGAATTCCGCCGCGCACCCCGATGGTGGCCTGGCTGACGCCGTCGGGCAGGGGGTCCGGGATGCGGACCGACGGCACCTCTTTCGGCTGATCGCTCATGTCTGCGTCCACGGCAAACCGATTGCCCGCCAGCCCCTTCCACCGCGGTGACGATCGCTGTCGAGCTGACCTTCGAAGCCGTCGAGCACGTTGTACGACGGGGCGATGCCGGCCTCGGTGGCTGCCTCGGCGGCGCTGATCGAACGATTACCTGAGCGACACAGGAACACCACCGGGCGATCGCCGCCGGCCGGGACGTGCTCGAGCAGATCGGCGACGAAGTTCTCGTTGGGCTTTCCGTCGGCACCGTTCCACTCGATGTAGACGACATCGCGGCCCAGGCTGGCCAGGTCGGGCACACCGACGAAGCGCCACTCGGCGTCGGTGCGAACGTCGACCAGAACCGCCTCGGGGTTCTGGCTGAGCAGCTTCCACGCCTGCTCCGGGGTGATATCTCCTGCGTATGAACGCTCTGACGCTCTACTCACCTGCGGTTTCCCATGCTCGTTTGACGACGGTGTAGCTCACAATATTCGTGCATGAATATCAGCTGAAATCCCGAGGGTCGCTAACCGCCGAAAAGACCGGCCTTGTAAAAGACGTACACGCCGATCAAGACGAACACGGCGGCCGCGGCGACGGTGGCAAGGCCCGAGTTCATGGACTAATGGTGACCCGCTGCGCCGGATACGATGGTGCCGTGCTGGGAACAAGCCCGTGACCGGACTGGTGTGGGAGCTGCTCATCGGCGCGGCGATCGGGGTGTTAGCGGCCTGGATCGCGCTGATCATCACCCTCACCGTCATCAGGCCGCGGGGCAGCTCTCTTGGTGAATCGTTGCGGCTGCTTCCCGACCTGCTGGTGTTGGTGCGTCGGCTCGCCGCGGACGGCTCGCTGCCACGGGGAGTGCGGATCAAGTTGGCGCTGGTGCTGGTCTATTTGGCCTCGCCGATCGATCTCATCCCCGATTTTGTGCCGGTGATCGGCTACGCCGACGACGCGATCATCGTCGCCGCGGTTCTGCGTAGTGTGGTGCGCCAGGTGGGTTTACCGGCGATCAGCGCGCATTGGCCGGGCACCGATGACGGACTGGCGGCCCTCGCACGCCTGACCGGGCTGCCCGCGCCCCACCCGCCGGCTACCAGAGCCGACGCAACGCTGCCGACGCGTCCCGGGCGCGGCCCCGCGCGGTGATCACGTCCGCGGCGGTGACCACGGCCACCCCCAGCGGCCGCCTGGCCTCAGACTCATCGCGAGTGAATACCCGCACGTCGCTCTCGGTGGTGCGCAGCGCCTCCGCCAGCGCGCCGCCGCGCCGGGGATGGGGAACCCCGTCACCGCCCGCGTAGATCACTTCGGCCGCACCCGGGGAAATCATGATGGTGTCGGTCGGCAGCCCCAGGATGGCGCGCGCCTGCAATTCGAATTCCGAGAGCCGTTGCGTGCGAAGGGTGACCAGGCCGGTCTCGAACGGCCGGGCGGTGACGTCGTTGAAATACACCTCGTCGCCGCGGACCATCAGCTCGACGCCGAACAGGCCGCGTCCGCCGAGCGCCTTGACCACGCGGGCCGCGATCGACCTGGCGGCGTCCAGCGCGGCCGGGCTCAGGTCCTGCGGCTGCCAGGATTCCTGCACGTCGCCGACGGCATCGCCGTGGCCGATCGGTTGGCAGAAGTCCAGCGTCGGCCCCGACGGGCCGTCGCCGCGGACTGCCAGCAGGGTGACTCGAAAATCGATCTCGACCAGAATCTCGGCCAGCACCCGGCGGCTACCGGCCCGCTGCCAGGCCGGTTCGAGATCGCCCGGCAGCAGCACCACCGATTGGCCGTCGGCGCCGGCGGCAGCCACCGGCTGCACCCGCAGCGGGTAGCCGGCGTGGTCGGCGATGGCGCGCAGCTCGTCGAGCGACCCCGCGAACCAGAACGGCGCGGTGGGCAGGCCGAGTTCGTCGGCGGCCAGCCGCCGCAGGGCTTCCCGATCGGCGGTGAGCCGGGCGCAGCGCGCCGAGGGAACAAACTGCGTGGCGAGGCCGTCGGCCGCGGCAGCCAGCGCGTCGGTGGACACCGCGTCGGAGGCCGTCACCACGAAATGCGGCCGCGCCCCCTTGATGGCGGCGCTCAGCTCGTCGGCGTTGGTCAGGTCGATCAACAGCGACTCGTCGGCCGGGACGTTGGCGTCTGGCCGCTGTCCGGCAACGATCACGTGGACCCCCAGACGCCTCAGCGCGGTCGAGAGTTCGCGGCTGAATTCGCCGGAGCCCAGCAACATCACCGTCGGCCCATGTGTCGACTCGTTCTGCAGCCCGCCGTCAGCCACCTGGTCCCACCTTCTCCCCTAGTAACGCTGCTCAAGGATAGGTGCGCCGCGGAACCGGGCGGCCGGCTGGTAAAGGCACCCAGTTACTTGCGTCATGCAAGTAACATGGCAGACATGCTGCCCCGCATTTATGAGAACCAGGTGTGCTCGATCGCGCGCACCCTGGAGTTGGTCGGCGACCGATGGACCCTGCTGATCGTCCGCGACGCCATGCGCGGTGTGCGCAGGTTCGACGATTTCCGCAGCAAGCTCGGCCTGGCGCAGAACGTGCTCAGCGACCGCTTGTCGCGGTTGACCGAGGCCGGCGTGCTCGAGCGTCGCCGCTACCAGGAACGGCCGGACCGTTACGAGTACCGCCTCACGCAGCAGGGCAAAGACCTGTGGCCGGCGCTGATGTCGATGCTGCTGTGGGGGGATCGCTACCTGGCCCCCGATGGTCCGCCGCTACTCGTGAGCCACCGGGAATGCGGCGGCCGCCTGACCGATCACCTGACGTGCGCCGACTGCGGCGCCAGCCTGGGATACGGCGACCTGGAGACGGCGCCGGGACCCGGCGCTCGTGAGTCAGTTGCACGACGCAAGTGACTCTGCCATAGTGGGTTGCATCACGCAATTGACTTGGAGATGCCGATGACCGTCGACCAGATGCCTTCCAACGCAAGCACATACCTCCTCGGCCACGCCGATCCCGAGGTGCAACGGCTGCTGAAACAGGCCAAGTTGTATGACGGCTATACCGAGCACGCACTGCGAGAGGCCGGTCTACGGCCCGGCATGCGGGTTCTAGACGTGGGCTGCGGTCCTGGCGACGTTTCTTTCGTCGCAGCGAAGTTGGTCGGCGAGCAAGGCTCCGTGCTCGGCATCGACGCCGCCGACATCGTGGAGCTGGCGCGTTCCCGCGCCGCAGAACGAGGGCTGACCTCGGTGCGTTTCGAGCAGACCACGGTCGGCGACCTGTCGCTCGACGAACCGGTGGACGCCGTGATCGGGCGACTGATCCTCATGCATCTCCCTGACCCGGTGGCGACGCTGCGGCAGCTGGCCGGCTTAGTCCGGCCGGGCGGCTTCCTCGCGTTCTCCGAATACGACATGACTGCCGCGCGGACCGTCCCCACGGTGCCGCTGTGGGAGGACGCGAGGGACGTAATCGCCGCTACCTTCACGGCCATGGGTCTGTCCACGACGTTCGCCGCCACGCTGCCCGCGTTGTTCCGCGAGGCGGGGCTGTCTGCGCCACGGTTGACATTGGGTCAGCCGGTGGGCGGGGCAGATCATCCGGAGGTGCTGGAGTTCGTCGCCGACACGCTGCACACGCTGGTACCCGCCGCCGAAAAGCTGGGTGTGCCGTTGGACGGATTCGCCGACCCGGTTGCACTGCGGTCCCGGTTGCTCGACGACCTGGCCGCTGCGGGAGCCATCGCGACAACTCCCGCGTTGATCACCGCCTGGAGTCACGTCTAGCGGTTACGGCTGGCCGGGCAGCAACCGGATCATCAGGCCGTTGGCCTCGGCCAGCAGGGTATCGCCGTCGAGCAGCTCGCCGCGGACAAACGCCTTGCGGCCCTCGGTCGCGGCGACATGCCCGCGGACCACCAGCTCGGTGTCGATCGGCGTGATCTTGCGGTAGTCCACATGAATGAAGCCGGTGCGGCTGATCGGCCGGCCGGCGGCGTGCACCACCATCCCGAAGACGTGGTCGAACAGCAGCGGGAGCACACCGCCGTGCACCGCGCTGTTGCCGCCGACGTGGAATCGGCTGAAGTGGCCGCGCATCTCGACCCCGTCGGGGTCGTACCGGCTCATCGTCCACGGCGGCAGCAGCAGGCTGCCCATCCCGGGCAGTTGCGGCGATCGCCCCGCCGGGGCCTGGCCTTCGGGCGCCGTGAACGGCGCGAGCTGTTCGGCCAGCGCTTCGGCGTGCGCGGCGGCGTCATTCCAGAGGTCGTCGCTGGGGTCGGCCGACACCGCGAGGTCCTGCACCCGCCGCATCGCCGCGACGAACCGGCCGAAACCCGGGCCCGGGCTGGCGGCGCCGTATTCCGGGAAGCCGCCGTGATGGTCGTAGTCGGGGTCGAGCTGTTCTGGAGTCTGGTCAGGATCGCTCACGGGCGAGCCGCCAGCACGTCGCGGCGCACGATGGTCTGGTCGCGACCCGGGCCGACGCCGATGCACGAAATGTGAGCTCCGCCAAGCTCTTCCAGCCGCAGCACATAGTCGCGCGCTTTCGCGGGCAGGTCGTCGAATTCGCGCGCCTCGGAGATGTCTTCCCACCAGCCGGGCAGTTCCTCGTAGATGGGCTCGGCGCGGTGCAGATCGCTCTGCGTCATCGGCATCTCCGAGGTCTCCTTGCCGTCGACGCGGTAGCCGACACAGACCGGCACCGTCTCCAGGCTGGACAGCACGTCGAGCTTGGTCAGGAAGTAGTCGGTGATCCCGTTGACCCGGGTGGCGTAGCGAGCGATCACGGCGTCGAACCAGCCGCAGCGCCGGCGTCGCCCAGTGGTGACACCGAATTCACCGCCGGTCTTGGACAGGTACTCGCCGTTCTCGTCGAACAGTTCGGTCGGGAACGGGCCCGACCCGACGCGGGTGGTGTAGGCCTTGAGGATGCCCAGCACGGTGGTGATCCGGGTCGGGCCGATGCCCGAGCCCACCGCAGCGCCACCGGCGGTCGGATTCGAGGACGTCACATAGGGATACGTGCCGTGGTCGACGTCGAGCAGCGTGCCCTGCGAGCCCTCCAGCAGGACCGTCTCACCGGCCTCCAGCGCGGTGTTGAGCAGCAGCCGGGTGTCGGCGATGCGGTGCTTGAAGCTCTCCGCCTGTTCCAGCAGGGCCTCGACGACCTGCGCCGGGTCGAGCGCTTTGCGGTTGTAGATCTTGACCAGCACCTGGTTTTTGAATTCCAGCGCGGCCTCGATCTTGTGCGTCAACTCGTCGGGGTGCAGGACGTCGGCGACCCGGATTCCCTGGCGGGCGATCTTGTCCTGGTAGCAGGGTCCGATACCGCGGCCGGTGGTGCCGATCTTCTTGTTGCCCATGTAGCGCTCGGTCACCTTGTCGATGGCGACGTGATACGGCATCAGCAGGTGCGCGTCGGCGGAGATCAGCAGCCTCGAGGTGTCGACGCCGCGCTCCTCGAGGCCCTTCAGCTCGTCGAGCAGCACGCCGGGGTCGATCACCACGCCGTTGCCGATGACGTTGGTGACGCCGGGCGTCAGCACACCGGATGGGATGAGATGTAGGGCGAAGTTCTCGCCGCTGGGCAGCACCACGGTGTGCCCGGCGTTGTTGCCGCCCTGATAGCGAACGACCCATTTGGTGCGGCCGCCGAGCAGGTCGGTGGCCTTGCCCTTGCCCTCGTCGCCCCATTGGGCGCCGATCAGGACGATTGCCGGCACGGTGTTTCTCCACTCATTTCGAGCCGCTTATTGTGGTCCAGCCGGTGACCCACACTATCTCAGCTAGTTACAAGGAAGCTCGTGAATACCTCAGACGTGGCCGTGCTGGCGTTCGACGATCGCTCGCTGCGAGGGCTGACGGTCATCGATCCCGGCGACCTCGACGCGGCGATCGCCTCGGCGCGACGGCTGGTGGTGCTCGGCGCCGACGCCGACCTCGCCTCGGTGCTGACCCGGCTGCTGCGCGCCGAGCAGCTGAACGTCGAGGTGGCCTATGTCCCGCGCCGCCGCACACCGGCCACCCGGGCCTACCGTCTGCCGGCCGGCCGGCGGGCCGCGCGGCGGGCAGTGCGCGGTTCAGTCCAGCGGTTGCCGCTGATCCGCGACGAGACCGGTTCGGTCATCGTCGGGTCGGCCGTCTGGCGGCCCGCGGACGGCGAGCGGCTGCTGCACGGTGAGGCCGTCGTGGACGACGCGGTGCTCTTCGACGGCGACGTCGGCGAGGTCACGGTCGAGCCGACGGCCGCACTGCCCGGACTGCGGGCCCGCGTATCGGGCACCCGTCGCTGGTTGACCGGCCGGGCCGCGCAACTGGGTGGCCCCGGGATTTCGGTGATCCGCGACGGGGTGGCCGCGTCGCGGCCGGTGCGGCGCTCGACGATCTACCGAAATACGGAGGGCTGGTTAGCCGTCCGGTGACGATCGCCGGTAGTTTCGTCGGGTGAGCGCCCGCGACTTGCACCGATCGGTGCGACCCAGCCCGATCTTCTGGGCCATCGTCGGCCTGACCGTCCTCGGCGGCGGGCTGGCCTACTGGGTGGGCGATGACGTGACACCGCTGGCCTACGCCGCGGTGTTTGTCATGGTGATCGCCGGCTGGGTGGTGTCGCTGTGTCTGCACGAATTCGGGCACGCGTTTACGGCGTGGCGATTCGGCGATCGTGACATCGAGTTGCGCGGCTATCTGGACATGGATCCGCGGCGCTACGTCAGCCCGGTGTGGTCGATCGTGGTGCCGATTGCGATCACCGCGATCGGCGGGATCGGCCTGCCG
>DATNFI010000131.1:0-3169 GCA_035606475.1 Mycobacterium sp.
CGACAACTACCGACCACTCAGATGGCAACAGCTGGCGACCCTCTGGGGCACCATGTTTCACCGCCGTTGACGCCGCCGTGTCTCCCGCTGATGCGGTCTGCCCGCACCTAAACTGACCCTGCATCAAGCAGGGAGGGGCACTCGAGTATCGGCGCCAAAAAAGCCGCCGACCAGGAAACCGGTCGACGCGCTGGAGAGGTGAACATGGAACCGGCCGGGGCGTACCCCGTGCCGGTTCATTCTGCTCGGCGGCCCCGATGGGTCTCCCCGCCCCCGGCCAGTCGCCCAACGCGTCGAGTAGGCGACGACGAACGCCCAACCGGTATCCGCGCGCTCGACGGGCTGCGGGCGGTGGCGGTCGGGCTGGTGCTCGCCGACCACGGCGGCATCCCCGGCATGACGGGCGGATTCCTCGGCGTCGACGTGTTCTTCGTGCTCAGCGGGTTCCTGATCACGTCGCTGCTGCTGGACGAGATGGGCCGGACGGGCCGGATCGACCTGGCCAACTTCTGGATTCGGCGCGCGCGCCGACTGCTGCCGGCGCTGATCTTGATGGTGCTGGCCGTGGCAATCGGGCGCCAGTTCTTTGCTCCCGAGGCGATCGCCAGCCTGCGCGACGACGCCGTCGCCGCCTTCTTCTGGGTGGCGAACTGGATGTTCGTCGCGGACAAGACCGGCTACTTCGCCCAGGGAACCCCGGCGTCGCCGCTGCAACACGCCTGGTCGCTGGGTGTGGAGGAGCAGTACTACATCGTCTGGCCGCTGATCCTGGTCGTGATCGCCGTGGCATTGGCGGCCCGGGCGCGGCGCCGCGACACCAGGGCAACCGTCGGCGCGGTCCGATTGACGGTGTTCCTGCTGGCCACGTTCGGAGCGCTGGGCTCGGCCGCAACCGCCATCCTGCTCGCGTCCAACGCGACCCGTGACCGGGTCTACTTCGGCACCGACACCCGCGCCCAGGCGTTGCTCGTCGGCGCCGCCGCGTCGGCGCTGCTGGTCGGCGACTGGCCGGCGCTGAACCGCGGCTGGTCGCTGATCCGGTCCCGCACCGGCACGTAGATCGCACGGTCGCTGCCGGTGCTCGGTTTCGCGCTGCTCGGAGCGGCCGTGCACTTCGCCACCGGGACCGCCCGCGAGTTTCGCGGCGGCCTGCTGATCGCGGTCGCCGTCGCCGCGGTGCTGGTGATCGCCCCGGTGGCGCTGGATCAGCGCGGTCCCGTCGCCACCGCGTTGGCCTGGGGTCCGCTGGCCTGGCTCGGCGGCATCTCCTACGGCATCTACCTGTGGCACTGGCCGATCTTTCTGGTGCTCAACGGTCAGCGGACCGGATGGCACGGGCTGTCGTTGTTCGCGGTCCGGTGCGCGGTCACGCTGGCGGTCTCGGTGGTGTCGTGGTGGGCGATCGAGCAGCCGGTCCGAAAGTGGCGCCCGGTACGGGTGCCGTTGCTTCCGCTGGCCGGGGCCACCGCGGCGACCGCTGCGGCCGTGACCTTGCTGGTGGTCCCGGTTGTTCCCAAGCACGGCGTCAGCGCTCTCGACGCCAGCCTTCCGCCCGGTGTATCGCCGGTCGCGGTGGTGTCACCGTCGACGCCGGACGGAGTCCGGCCCGCCCGGGCGCTCACCAAACCAGACCCGCACCGCCCCTTCACCGTGTCGGTGTTCGGCGACTCGATCGGCTGGACGATGATGCACTTCCTGCCGCCGACGCCGGGATTCCAGTTCGTCGACCACACCGTGATCGGCTGCAGCCTGGTGCGTGGCGGCCCGTACCGCTACCTCGGCCAGACCCTGGACCAGAAAAGCGAATGCGAATCATGGCCGGGCCGGTGGACATCGCAGATCGCCGCCGACCAGCCGGACGCCGTCCTGCTGGTCATCGGTCGCTGGGAGACCGTCGACCGGGTGAACGAGGGACGCTGGACCCACATCGGGGACCCGGCCTTCGACTCCTACATCAGCGCCGAATTGTCGCGCGCGATCAACATCCTCAGCTTCAGCGGTGCGCCGTTGACCGTCGCGAATCTGCCCTACAGCAGGCGCGGTGAACGGCCGGACGGCAGCCTGTATCCCGAGGATCAGCCCGAGCGGGTGGACGAATGGAATGCCATGCTGGGCAAGACGATTGGCAATCGCCCGGACATCCGCATCCTCGACCTGAAGAAGAAGCTGTGCCCCGCGGGCGCCTACACGGCCGACGTCGACGGCATCCACGTCCGCAGTGACGGCGTGCACCTGACCGAGGAGGGCGTGCAGTGGTTGACGCCCTGGCTCGAGCAGACGCTGAAACCTCCGCCGTCACGTTAGCCGGTGTAGCAGCTCAGCTCCATGCTGTCGCTCTCGCGGACCGCGAAATTAAAGCTCACATAACCGCTTTCGCTGCCGTGGACGTAGTCGAGGTAGGTCCGTGTGTCCGCGCTCTCGGTGTTGTCGGCGATGACGAGTGCGCCGGGCGACAGCTTCGGCTCCAGCAGCTTGATCACCGGCAGGTACAGCTCTTTCCACCCGTCGAGCAGGACGAAGTCAACGGGTCCGTTCACCTCCGCCAGGGTGGTCAGCGCGTCGCCTTCCAGGACGGTGATCAGGTCGTCCAAGCCGGTGTCGGTGAAGGTCTGCTTGGCGGCGGCGATCTTGGTGTCGCTGATCTCGGTCGTGATCACCCGGCCGGTGCCGTTATCGCGCACGGCGGATGCCAGGTGCAGCGCCGAAATGCCAAAGGACATACCGAATTCCACGATGGTGGCCGGCTTGGTGGCCCGCACCAGCGCATACAGCAGCCGGCCGGCCTCCGGTGTCACCGGGATGTAGAACTCGCTCATCGCGTCGGCGCGCTCCTGCACGGTCCTGGCCGCGGACATGTTGGGGCGCCGCGCGCGCAACGTCGCCATCTGCTCCTGCGACTCGGCATACATCCGGTGCAGGGTGTCGGCGACGCGGGGGCTTTGCAGTGTTGTAGGCATGCCGTCGAGCCTAGTGCTGTGGGAGCAGAACGATCTTGCCGTGGGTGTGCCGCTGCTCGAGCTCGGTGAATGCGTCGACCACCCGGTCCAACGGATAGGTCTTGGCGACGTCGAAGTCCAGTGCGCCGGAGGCGATCAGGTCGGTAATCTCTTGCAGCACTGCGGTTGTCGACGCCTCGGCGCTGCCTTCGGTCTTCGCGCCAACCTCGGCG
>DATNFI010000132.1:0-14474 GCA_035606475.1 Mycobacterium sp.
GTGCCCCAGTGGAACCACGGGGTGTGGGCCCGGCCGATCTCCAGATCCCAGATACGCTTGCGCAACGCGCTGAACCCGCCATCGGATTCATCGTTGAAGTCGGCGGCCAGATAGCCCGCGGCACCGAGCGCCAGGTGGACGCCCTCGTCGAAGTTCTCCCCGGTCTCGCGGTCGCGGCGGATCACCTCGTCGGTGACCACGTCGGCCAGGAACTTCCGCAGCCGATCGCGGAATTCCCGGTCCTCGGCGGACAACTCGACGCAGGCGAAATCCATGAGAGTTACAGCCGCGCTTCGGTTTTGATCGCCGTGTCGGTGGTGCGCAGCGGGCGGATCAGCGCGTCCTGCGCGAAGGATGCGATCAGCTCGCCCTCCTCGGTGTGCACGGCGCCGCGGACATACGACATGCCGGCACCGACCTGGGTGCTCTCGTGGCTGTACAGCAGCCAGCCCGTCCAGGTCACCGGCTCGTGGAAGCTGACCGATATCGTCATCGGCGCGGTCGACACGGTCAGGTGCGACTGGGCGGTGCCGATCCCCTTGTGGGCGCGCATCGTGGTCGAAATGCCAAGGTGGCCAGTGAAATACGCGACCAATGCCTTGGCCAAGTCGTCGCGGGTCGGGATCGGGTCGTAGTGCAGCCAGGCGTACAACTCCGGCGGCCCGACCTCGTCGGGGCTGTTCACATCGACCACGTCGACCAGCCGGAGTTCCCGGCCGGTCATCGGCATCCCGCCGTCGTTGGCGTCGCGCGGGGCAGCCACCTCGGGCCGGGACAGGTGGTGGCGGATGACATCGTCCGACGGCACGTCCAGCAGCGTCGTCACCGTGATGGCGCGACGTCCGTTCTGCGAGACCCCGACCACCGCGGTGGCCGTCGAGCGGCCCTCGGAGACGACGTCGATGTCGAACTCCACCGGCGGCCCGACCAGCACGGCGCGGGCGAACACGGCGTGCACCGAGCGCACTGACTTCTCCGGAAACCGTTTGGCGACAGCGACAATCACCTGCGCGAGCACCTGGGTGCCCTCCACCACTTGACGTTCGTCCTCGCCCGCGAGGCCGGTGTCGGCGATGAATGTGCCGTCCTCGCCCGGACGCGCGTCGAACAAATCCAGAAGGCCGGCGACCGACCAGTGCGTCTGCTCAGAGTCTGTTGTCACGTAGCGAGAATGACATTCTCGGCAAAAGTTGTAAAGCCTCTGCCACCGCTCACGCGGCGTCGATAACCAGGGTCTTGAATCGGTCGATGGCCTCGAGGGCGTGCGCCAGGCTGTCGCCGGGCAGTCCGACCTGCAACCAGGTGACGCCGAGTTTGGCCAGGCGGTCCAACCCGGCCAGGTACGCGTCGGCGTTGAAGTCGTCGCTAGAAGGACTACCGCCTTCGAAGTTGCCGAAGACGACGTCGACCGTCGCAGGATCCCGTCCCGCTTGGTCGAGCCGGCGACGCAGATCGTCGATGCCCTCGGCCAGGGCTTCGACGGAATCCAATGACGCCGTCCGCGCGGTCTGGGCCAGCGCGGGCGGCGCGGCGAACGGGCACCACCCGTCGCCCTTGTCCGCGACCCGCCGCCGGGCCGCCCCGGTGTTGCCGCCTATCCAGATCGGTGGATGCGGATTACTGACCGGCCGCGGGTGCGCGGTGATCCCGTTGGCGCTGAAATGCCTGCCCTCGAAGCTGACGTCATCGTCGGTCCAAATCGCCTTGATCACGTCGAGCGACTCGTCGAACAGGGCCGCACGCTCTTCGAAATCGACTCCGAGAGCCGCAAACTCGCGTTTGAGATAGCCGACCCCGACCGCCAGCGTGAACCTGCCCTCGGACAGCAGGTCCAACGTCGCACCAGACTTGGCGACTACGAACGGGTTTCGGTACGGCAACACCACGATGTTGGGTATCAGGCGCAACGTGCTGGTGCGGGCGGCGGCGAATCCCATCGCCACAAACGGGTCCAGGGCGTCGTGGCCGCCGGCCTCCAGCCAGCGCTGCGTGGGCGCGGGATGGTCGGTGAACCCGAAGCCGTGAATTCCGGCGGCCTCGGCGGCCGCGGCCACGGTGGCGATGCCGTCACCCCTGACCAGCTCGGGGTTGTAGGGGTGGCTGTGCATCGGGTGGGTGATGGTGAATTTCATCTGCCGCTTTCCTTAGCTGAGCACCGACGACGTCCCTGCAAGTTACCGCGTGACATTCATACGATAATCTGTAAAGCCTGCCGGGTGACCGGCCGGTCCGTTTCACCGCCGCAGAGGAGCGACGACGTTGGGCATCGTCAGGACGAGCTCGGAGACCGCGTTCGCGCGCGCACCCGAGATCGTCTACGACTTCGTCACCAACCCGGCGAACTGGCCCAAGACCTATCCCGGCAGCGCGCACATCACGAACCTGCCCGACGAGCTGCCGCTCGGCGTCGGGGACACCTGGCAGGAATCCGGCCCCGACGGCGACCGCATTTTCACCTGGCAGTTGGCGATCGCGACACGACCGAAGCTGTGGATGTTCAATTCCGTTGGGCCACTTGGTCATGACCGCGACGGCGACGGCGGCATGGAGGGGCGGATCACCGTCGAATACCACTTCACCAAGCCGGGCGGGGACGTCACGCTGTTCACCCGCACGATGACCATCGAGGCCTACAAGCACGCGCCGCTGCCCGACGCCCTGTTCCAGCAGACCAACCCCGCCAAGATAGACGCCTACCACCGGGCCATCGCCCGAGAATTGGACGGGATCGATGACAGCGATGGTTGAGGGGCTGACGCCGCTCGCGACGGGCTTCTGCTTCGGTGAGGGACCGCGCTGGTTCGAGGGCCTGTTGTGGTTCTCCGACATGCTCGGCGAGGCCGTCCACACCGTCACCGTCGCCGGGGCGATGACCACGCTGCCACTGCCCGGGCATGCGCCCTCGGGCCTGGGATTCCGGCCGGACGGCACGCTGCTGATCGTGTCGACCGAAGACCGCAAGCTGCTGGCCTATGACGGCGAAACCGTGGACACCGTCGCCGATTTGAGCGCGCTGGCCCCGGCCGACCTCGGCGACATGGTCGTCGACCAGCGCGGCCGGGCCTACATCGGGTCGCAGGCACGCGAGGGCGGCGTCATCCTGCGGGTCGACCCCGACGCCACGGTCAGCGTGGCGGCAACCGACCTGGATTTCCCCAACGGCATGGTGATCACGCCCGACCACACGTTGATCGTCGCCGAGTCGATCGGCCGGCGGCTGACCGCGTACACCATCGGCGCCGACGGCGAGCTGTCCGATCGGCGCGTCTTCGCCGACGGCCTGGACGGCCCGCCGGACGGCATCTGCCTGGACGCCGACGGCGGTGTGTGGACGGCGATGACGCTGGCCCACCAGTTCGAGCGCATCCTCGACGGCGGAGAGGTGACCCATCGCATCGACATCGGCGATCGGGTGGCCATCGCCTGCGTGCTCGGCGGGGTGGCAGACCGGACCCTGTTCATGTTGTCCAGCAGCGACGCCTACCCCAAGCGCCTGGTGGGCACGCGACTGTCCCGCGTCGATACGGTGATCGTCGATACCCCCGGCGTGGGAGGCGAGCGATGACCGATTCGTACTACGAGTTGCTCGACGCCGCCGATCCGGTGGGCGAAAAGTTCACTGCCACCGACCTAGTCCGCAGCACCTGGACGGCGCAGATTCAGCATGCCGCGCCGGTGTCGGCGCTTCTGGTCCGCGCGCTGGAGCGCTGCGCGGCCCGCGACGACACCCGGTTGAGCCGGGTCGCCATCGACTTGCTGGGTCCGGTGCCGGCCGACGGCGACATGTGGGTCCGCTCGAAGGTCGAGCGTCCCGGTAAGCAGATCGAGCTGATCAGCGCCGAGACGCTGGCGCTGGGGCCCGATGGCGAGCCGCGTCCGACCGCCCGGGCCACCGGCTGGCGGCTGCACAAGCTCGACACCGCCGAATTGGCAAGCGCTGCCGCACCGCTGCCCCGCCCGCTCGCCGAGGCCCACACCCGCGATCTCGCCAAGAACTTCGACCGCAACTACGTGCACAGCCTGGACTGGCGATGGCTGACCGAACCGCTCAACGACGGGCCCGGCGAGTCGTGGATCAAGCCGATCACGAATCTCGTCGACGGCGAGACGATGACGCCGTTGCAGCGGTTGTTCGCGGTCGCGGACTGCGCCAACGGGATCGGCACCAAAATCGACACTGCCAAGTGGACGTTCCTGAACAACGACCTCGTCGTGCACGTGCACCGCATACCAGACGGCGAGTGGGTGGGCATCCGCGCGGAAACCAACTACGGCCCGGACGGCATCGGGACAACGGTCGGCACGCTGTTCGACGAGACCGGGGCGGTGGGCAGCATTCAACAGTCGGTGTTGGTGCGGCCCCGTCCTCGATAACCGCGAAAGTGCAACTAGCGACGCATCTCTCGAGTTACACCGTCGGTAGTTGCACTCTCGCGGCGTGACGGGATGACATCCACGACCCGCAGGTGCATGTCGGGCGCAGTGATGGTCGCGGCGATCAGTCGGCCGGCGTCGTCGGGCGGCACCGCACCGGTCGAGCGGACGATCGACGCTCGCACGCCGGTTCCGACGAATTCGGCGTCCAGTCCGCAGATCCACGCGTCGAGCAGCCGGTCCGCCCCGGCCGCCGATGCGCCGACCAACTCCGGGCTGAGCAGCACCACGTCACCACGGCCGTTGTCGATCATCGGCGAAACAAGGTGTGTCACAAGGTGTTGCGCGCCGACCCAGGATCGCTCTGCAACGCCGGCGCCGCTGATCAGCCCGTCGACCTCACCGATCAGATAGTCGACGGACTCCAGGAAACCGTCGATGCACGTCGGGTCGGCCAGGTCCAGGTGGGCGGCGAACACCGATGCGCCGCGACCCCGGAGCCGGGCGGCGAAATCCTCAGCAGCCTGCGGTCGAGGGCTGCCCATCAACACGGAGTGCCCGCCGGCCGCCAACCGGGTGGCCGTGGCGAAGGCGACCGGCGAGGAGGCCTCGGTGATGACCACCGCTCTGGCGTGGCTCACCACAGACACCCGTGTTCCGGGGTTCGCCCGGCTAAGCTCGGGTAATCAGCTACCAGTGCCACGAAAACAGCGTGACACTTCCGTCTAATTTTGTAAAGTTGCGGATATGGACCAGACGTCGACCATCGAGGGCGACACCTCGACCCAGCAGCGGATCCTCGCCGCGACCGCTGAGGTCCTCGGCCGCAACGGCAAACGCAAGCTCAGCCTGTCCGACGTCGCGGTCCAGGCCGGGGTGTCGAGGCCGACGTTGTACCGCTGGTTCGCCTCGAAAGAGGACCTGCTCTCGGCGTTCTCCACCTACGAGCGGGTGACCTTCGAAAGCGGCATGAGCCAGGCAACGGCCGGGCTCAAGGGTGCCGACAAGCTCGACGCGGCACTGCGGTTCATCGTCGACTACCAGCACTCCTACACCGGTGTGCGGATGGTCGACATCGAACCCGAGCACGTCATCTCCCAGTTCGCCGGCGTCATCCCGCAGATGCGCGACGGTCTGCAGCGGCTGATCCCTGGGCCTAATGCGGCGGTCAAAGCCGCGACGGCGATCCGGGTGGCGTTCTCGCACTACGTGATTCGCAGCGACGACGCCGACGAGTTTCTCGCCCAGCTGCGGCACGCGGTCGGCATCAAGCCCAGCTAGTCGAACAACACCGCGGCGTTGAGGTAGCCAGTCGGGTCGAAGGCCGTTTTCAGCGTTCGCATTGCCGCGATGTCGGCGTCGTCGCGGGACATGCCGAGGTAGCGACGCTTACGGCTGCCAACCCCATGCTCGGAGCTGACATTGCCGCCGCAGTCGGCGATCAGGTCCATCATCGCGGTGTAGAGCCGCTGTTCCTGCGCTGCGCTGCAACGCATCACGTTCAGGTGCAGGTTGCCCTCGCCGATGTGCCCGAACAGCACCCCGATGGCGTCGGCGGCGTGCCGCTGCACCAACGCCTCCGCCGCTCCGGCGAACCGGGCCACCGCGCCCAGCGGCAGCGAGACGTCGAACTTCAGCGGCGGCCCGAACAAGCCGACCACCTCGGCCACCGATTCGCGCACCCGCCAAAGCCGTTGCTGCGCAGCGATATCGACGCCCACCGCGGGCTCGCTCGATGTCTGCACGCCGTCCAGCGCGTCGGCCAGCCGCTCGGTCTGGTCGTGATCGGACGCCAGCTCCACCAGCAACAGCCACCGGCTGTCCACCGGCGCCGGCACACCGAGATGCTCGGCGGCCAGCACACCGGCCCGCCCGTCGACCAGTTCGAGCGCGGCGATGCCGTCCAGGTCGCGAAACAAGCGCCCCGCGTCGACCAACGCGTCCAGCTCGTCGAAGCCGCAGACCGCGGTCACGCGATGCGCCGGATCGGCGTGCAGCCGCAGGTCCAGGGCGGTGATCACGCCGAGCGTCCCTTCGGCGCCGACGAACAGCGCCGGCAGGTCGTAGCCGGTGTTGTCGGCCCGCACCCGGGAGTGCCGTCGCACCACCGAGCCGTCGGGCAGCGCGACGTCCATGCCGATGACCTGGCTGCCCATGTTGCCGTAGCGCACGGTGCGCAACCCGCCGGCGTTGGTCGAGGCCATGCCGCCGACCGTCGCGGTGTCACGCGCGGACAGGTCGACACCGAACACCAGGCCGGCCGCGCCGGCCGCGCGCTGCACCGCGCTCAACGTCGCCCCGGCCCCGGCCTCGATGCGGCGTTCGGTGGTGTCGACATCGCTTATCCCGCAGAGTCTTTCGGTGGACAGCAGCAGGTCGTCGTGTTCGGGTACGGTGCCGGCCACCAACGACGTGCGGCCGCCCTGGATGGTCACGTGCATTCCCGCGTCGCGGCACAGCCGCAGTAGCTCGGCGACTTCGTCGGCCGAACCCGGGCGAACCAGCGCGCTGGCGTGGCCGCGGTAGCGCCCGGTGTGGTCGACGCTGCGACCGGCCAACACGTCGGCGTCGGTGCTGACGTACTTCGCTCCCACCAGCGACGACACCTGCTGCAGGACATCTCGGGCCATGGCGTCGGTCTACCACACTGATGCAGGATGGCTGTCATGCGACGTGAGGATGTCTGGTTCAACTCGGGCGGCGACCGGATCAGCGCATGGCTGTACCGGCCGGACGGCGACGGCGACACACCGCTGCTGGTGATGGCGCACGGGCTGGGTGCGGTGCGCACGATGCGCCTGGACGCCTACGCCGAACGCTTCGCCGCGGCCGGCTACGCCTGTCTGGTGTTCGACTACCGGAACTTCGGCGACAGCGAAGGTGCGCCGCGTCAACTGCTGGACATCCGAATGCAGTTGCAGGACTGGACAGTTGCCACCGCGTTCGCCCGCACCCTGCCGGGCATCGATCCGCGCCGAATTGGCTTGTGGGGCACATCTTTCAGCGGCGGCCACGTGATCGCCACGGCGGCCCGGGTTCCGGGCATCGCGGCGGTGGTGTCGCAGTGCCCGTTCACCGATAGCTTCGCCTCGTTCAGTACGGTCAACCCGCTGGTCAGCGCCCGCCTCACCGCATTGGCGACCCGCGACCTCGTCACCGCCCGGTTCGGCGGCAACCCGGTGATGGTCAAGACGGTCGGACATCCGGGCGAGGTCGCGCTGATGACGTCGCCCGACGCCTACCCCGGCTATCTGGCTCTGGTTCCCGACGGCGTCGAGATCCGCAACGAGGTCACCGCGCGCATCGGCGTGAAGTTGCTGCCCTACCGGCCGGGTCGGCTCGCGGCGAAGGTGGCCTGCCCAATCCTGTTCTGCATCTGCGAAAACGACACCGTCGCGCCGTCAGGACCGACCCGCCGCTATGCCGCCATGGCACCGCGGGGCGAGGTAAAGCTTTACCCGGAAGGACATTTCGAGATTTATGTCGGCGACGCGTTCGACCGCGTCACAACCGACCAACTCGAGTTCCTGAGCCGGCACCTTCCTACCGGATGACGCTGACGCCGCCGTCCACCGGGATTACCGCGCCGGTGATGTAGCTGCTGGCCCGGCTGGCGAGAAAGACCGCGATGCCCGCCATGTCGTCGGGCTGCCCGATGCGGCCGAGCGGAAAGCCCGCACCCACCGCGTCCGCGCCGACGCGCAGCAGTTCCTTGGTCATCCGGGATTCGAAGAGCCCGGGGGCGATCGCGTTGACCAGAATCCGCGGCGCCAATTCCCCGGCGAGGTGCTGGGTCAGCATGTGCACGGCGGCCTTGCTGGCGCTGTAGGAGAAGTTGTTCCGGCCCTTTCCGGGCGGCACGATCCCGTCGATGCTGCCGGTGTTGATGACGCGGGCCGGGTCGCCGTCGGTCGCACCGGCGGTGAGCATCGGCACCAGCGCCCGGGTCAGCATGAAGACGCCCTTGACGTTGACGTTCATCACCTTGTCGAACCCGGACTCGGGAAACTCGCCCAGCGGCGCTCCCCAGGCCGCGCCGGCGTTGTTGAACAGCGCGTGGATGGCGTCCTCACGCTCGGCGAGGTCGGCGACCAATGCGTCGACGCCGTCGACCGTGCCGAGATCGGCGGCTATCGCGTGTACCGATCCGAGCGGCGACAACTCCGCGGCCGCGGCGTCGAGTTCGGCCTTCTTGCGGCTGGACAGATAGATCGAAGCGCCGGCCTGCAGCAGCCCGCGCGCGATCATCAGGCCAATGCCGCGTCCACCTCCGGTGACGACGGCGACCTTGCCGTCGAGGCGAAATAAGTCAGTCATGGTGATCAGTCTGGAGGTCGGCCGACCGTAGGCATTCACCGGGACTCTTGCCCAACTACGTATAGTCCGTTTAGTTTGTACTGAACGTACAGTAGACAGGGGCGTGATGTACCTCGACGAAGCCGAGTTCGTTGATCGCATGGGTTTGTTCTTCGAGACGATCGGCGCCACCCGGACAATGGGCCGCCTCTACGGCTGGTTGATGATCTGCGACCCGCCGCAGCAGTCGCTGAGCGAGCTGTCGGAGGCGTTGTCGGCCAGCAAGGCATCGGTCAGCACCGTGGCGCGGCAACTGCAGGAGGGCGGCATGGTTGAGCGGCTCCCGTCCTCGGCTCGCCAGCATCGCTACCGCATCATGCCCGGCGGCTTTACCCACGTGCTCAAGGTCCAACTGACCCTGATGGGGTCGGGCATCGCGGCCGCCGACTTCGGACTGCAGTTGCTCGGCGGCGACCGCCTCGAACAGCGCGAGCGGCTTCAAGACTTTCGGGACTTCTGCGAATTTTCCGCACACGACTATCGCGACGAGCTCACCAGTCGGTGGGAGCAATACCGAGCAGAACGGAGAACACGGTGATAAATCAGTCCGGCAAGCTCGATTTCTCCGGTGTGCGCTGGGGGTCCGTGGAATGGACCAACCTGTGCACGCTGTATTTACGCGCCTACGAAAACCGTTTGGAGCGGCCGGTTCTCGGCGACCAGGAGGCGGCCGACGCCGTCGACCGGATCGACTACGACTTCGCCAGAATGCATCGAGCCGCACAGCCCTGGGCCAACCAGTTCCTGGTTGCGTTGCGCGCCAAGCAACTTGACGTCTGGGCCGACGATTTCCTGCGCCACAACCCCGACGCCGTCGTACTGCATCTGGGCTGTGGATTGGACAGCCGCGCGTTTCGGCTTGACGTGCCGCCCGGAGTGTCCTGGTTCGACGTCGACGTGCCCGGCGTCATCGCGCTGCGCCGACAGCTCTACACCGAACGGCCCGGCTACACGATGATCGGTTCATCAGTCACCGAACCCGGCTGGCTGCAGCAGATTCCGGCGGATCGTCCGACGTTGATCGTCGCGGAGGGTCTGCTCATGTATCTCACCGAGGCAGAATTACGCGATCTGCTGCAGCGGCTGACCGATCGATTCCGCGGTGGCGAGCTGCTGGCCGACCTACTTTCGCCGTGGGGCCCGCGGTTCTCCAATTCTCCGCTGCTGGCCAAGGCTTCGACATCGGGGATCACCAAATGGGGCACCCGCGACGGCCATGAGCTGCCCGAGTGGATTCCGCGACTGCATCTCGTCGAGAGATCGATGTTCCTCGATCCCGCGAAAATCCCGCTGCGGCCGCAACGGTTGCTCTTCCGAATGGTGGCCGCGGTTCCGTTTATGCGGAACTACGACCGCCTGTACCGATTTCGGTTCTGACACCCAGCGGCGACTCCACCCGGACCGCCTCGTCGCGAATCAGGCCGCGCAGCAGGGCCGTGCTGAACTCGGCTGCGATCTCCTTGGCGCTGCGGCGACCGCTCGGCCGCAGCCAGCGGTAGGCGCCCAACGTCATCCCGATGTAGCCGAGCGCCACGACGTGGGAGTCACACTCGAAGAACTCGCCGTTGGCGATGCCCCGGTCGATCAGCCCGTGGACGTGTTCGTAGACCTGGGTCTCCTTCTCCCGGACCTCAGCGACCTGCTCCTTGGTGAACCACTCGGTGATGTAGGGCTGCTCCTGGAAGTAGACCGCCGCGCCCTCGGGATTGACCGCGATGTTGTTGAGCAGCCGGACGGTGTACTGGTAGAGCGCCTCACGGGCCGACATCGTCGGATCGTCGTGCACTGCGTCCAGGGTGCGCTCGGCGGCCTGCTGGTAAATGTCGTAGAGGATCAGCGACTTGCTGGCGTAGTAGTGGTAGACGGTGGCCTTGTTCAGGCCGACCACGTCGGCGACGTCGTCCATCCGGGTGCCGTGATAGCCGCGCGCGGCGAACAGCTTGGTGGCTACTATCAGCAGCTCCTCGCGGCGGGTGAGCCCGTTCTCGGATGGCATGGTCTACTCGCTATCGGCAGTCCCGGGAAGAGCCCGGAGTCAATCAACTGGTGGGTAGTCTAGGCAACACCACGGTTCACTGTTGCGCGTTGGCCGGTGGGACTAGACTTCACGGGAACTGCTAAGCGACTCGAGAGGTAGTCAGATGCAACCGGATCCCGATCCCAGCTACGACTTTTCCGACGAGCTCGAGTTCTACTTCAAGTACCTGCCGTGGGGCCTGCGTGGCGTCACCGACGGCCAGGGTTACCCGCCGCCGTCATACCCGCCGGTCTAGACCATCAGCTTCTAGCCCCGAGATCGACGCCAGCGCGGATTTTGCGAGTTTGCGTGACGCCAGCGTCGATCTCGATGTATATCTAGGCGCCGCTTACAGCGCTTTGAGTTCCTCCGCGACCTCGGTCACCGACTTCTTCGCGTCCCCGAACAACATCGTGGTGCCTTCGCCGTAGAACAGCGGGTTGTCGATGCCGGCGAAACCGGAGTTCATCGACCTCTTGAGCACGATCACCGACCTCGCCTTGTCCACGTTGAGAATCGGCATGCCGTAGATCGGGCTGGAGGCGTCGTTGCGGGCCGCGGGGTTGGTGACGTCGTTGGCGCCGATGACGATCGCGACGTCGGTCCGGCCGAATTCGTCGTTGATGTCGTCCATGTCTTTCATCGCGTCGTAGTCGACCTCGGCTTCGGCCAGCAGCACGTTCATGTGCCCGGGCATCCGGCCGGCGACCGGGTGGATCGCGTACTTCACCGCGACGCCCTTGTCCTCCAGCAGCGCGGCCATGTCCTTGACGGCGTGCTGGGCCTGCGCGACCGCCAGCCCGTAGCCCGGCACCACGATCACCTGGTTGGCGTAGGCCATCTGGATCCCGGCATCGGCGGCCGAGGTGGCCTTGACGGTCTTGTCGCCGGTGTCGCCACCGCCCGGTGCCACGCCGCCGCCACCGAAGCCACCCGCGACGATCGCCGGGATGGAGCGGTTCATCGCCTTGGCCATCAGGTTGGTCAGGATCGAACCCGATGCGCCGACGATCATGCCGGCCACGATCATCGCGGTGTTGTTCAGCGCCAGGCCCGCCGCGGCGGCCGACAACCCGGTCATCGCGTTGAGCAGCGAGATCACCACCGGCATGTCGGCGCCACCGATCGGCAGCACGACCATCAGGCCCAGCAGCGCGGCGGCGGCCAGCAGGCCGATCATCCACCACAGCGACGCGCCGCCGCTGCCCGGATGCGCGTGCAGTCCGATCTCCACCGCGGCCACGATCGCCCCGATCAGCAGCAGCAGGTTGACCGGTTGCTGCAACCTGCCCAGACCGATCGGTGCGCTGGAGATGATCTCCTGCAACTTGCCGAAGGCGATGATCGAACCCCAGAACGAGATCGACCCGATGATCGCCGCGAACAGCGACGCCACCACGATGTGCACGGTCGGCGACTCGTGGTGCTGGAACGCCGTAAACCCGTCGGTTTCCATGAATTCCGCGAGCGCGATCAGCGCGACGGTGCCACCGCCGACGCCGTTGAAGAACGCCACCAGCTGCGGCATGGCGGTCATCTTGGTCATCCGGGCCGGCGGGACACCGAGCACGATGCCGACCACCAGGCCCGCGACGATCAGCACCCAGGACTCGGTGTGCCGGATCTTGATCAGCGTGGCCGTCACGGCCAGCGCCATCCCGACCGCGGCGATCAGGTTGCCGCGCACCGCGGTCTTGGGTCCGGTCAGGCCCATCAAGCCGTAGATAAACAGCGCGAACGAGATGACGTAGAGGGCGATCACCAGGTAGTTCATTTGGCGGCCGCCTCGGTCTTGGCGGGCTTCTTCTTGCCCTTGAACATGCCCAGCATCCGGTCGGTGACGATGAAGCCACCGATGACGTTCAGCGTGCCGAACACCACGGCCACGAACAAGATGATCTGCACGGCCAGCGACGGGTGCTCGACCTCGCCGAACACCACCAGCGCACCGAGCACGACGATGCCGTGGATGGCGTTGGTGCCCGACATCAGCGGGGTGTGCAGCGTGTTGGGCACTTTCGAGATCACCGCGAACCCGACGAACCCGGACAACACCAGGATCGCCAGGTTGGACAGCAGCTCGTCATACATCCCGTGCATTAGGAGTCCTGTCCTTTGTCGCGGGTGACACATGAATCGGCGATGACTTCGTCCTCGAAGTCCGGGGCCAGCTTGCCGTCTTTGATCAGCAGGTCCAGCAGCGCGGTGATGTTCTTGCTGTAGAGCTCGCTGGCGTGCTCGGGCATGGTCGCCGGCAGGTTCAGCGGCGAGGCGATCGTGACGTCATGGCGGACGACGGTCTGACCGGGCTCGGTGAGCTCGCAGTTGCCGCCGGTCTCCCCGGCCAGGTCGACGACGACGCTGCCGGGCTTCATGGCCTCCACGGCGGCGGCGGTCACCAGCTTGGGGGCCGGGCGCCCGGGAACCAACGCCGTGGTGATGACGATGTCGAACCCGCTGATCGCTTCCTCGAGCGCCTTCTGCTGCTGGGCGCGCTCCTCGTCGGTGAGCTCGCGGGCGTAGCCGCCTTCACCGGCGGCATCGATACCGACATCGAGCCATTGCGCCCCGACCGAGCGGACCTGGTCGGCGACCTCGGGCCGCACGTCGTAGCCGGTGGTGCGACCGCCCAGCCGTCGGGCCGTCGCCAACGCCTGCAGCCCAGCCACGCCGACGCCGAGCACCAGCACGGTCGCGGGCTTCACCGTGCCCGCCGCGGTGGTCAGCATCGGGAAGAACCGGGTCGACTCCGAGGCGGCCAGCAGCACGGCCTTGTAACCGGCCACGTTGCCCTGCGACGACAACGCGTCCATCGCCTGCGCCCGCGAGATCCGCGGGATGGCCTCCAGCGCGAAGGCCTGCACGCCGGCCTGCTTGAGCGCGCCGATCGAGTTCTCGGCGTTGCGGGGAGCCAGGAAACCGATCAGCGTCTGCCCGCTGTGCAGCTTGCCGACCTCGTCGGCGGTCGGCGGCGCGACCTTGACGACGATGTCGGCCGCCCAGGCATCGCCGATGGTGGCTCCGGCCTCGGTGTACAGGGCATCGGGCAGCAGCGCGCGCTCACCGGCGCCGGCCTCCACCACGACCGCCACGCCGTTGTTCACCAACGGCGCGATGGCCTTCGGGACCAGCGCGACCCGTCGCTCGTCGGCGCCCGACTCGGCGACCACCCCGACCGTCGTCTGCGTTTCTGTCATGGCGTCCGCTTCTACTCCTGTGACTCCCAAACCCCGGTAGATCGGCAACAACCCTAACCTGATCTCCCGGCTCCTCCTCCCGCCTCCCTGAGGCGGGCATCGTCACCGGAGGCTTAGCTCACCAAAGTGGGAAGTCCCGGCCGTGCTCCTCGGTTGGACGTGGCCCGAAGTAGCGGCGCTGCGACTCCTCGATCGCCACGTCGTTGATGCTGGCCTCTCGTCGTCGCATCAGCCCGGCGTCGTCGAACTCCCACAGTTCATTGCCGTAGCTGCGCCACCATTGGCCCGATGCGTTCCGGCACTCGTACTGGAATCGGACGGCGATGCGGTTGCCGTGGAAGTCCCACAGCGCCTTCCGTAATGAGTAGTCGAGCTCGCGCTCCCACTTACGGGTCAGGAACGCGACGATCGCCTCGCGGCCGACGATGTGCTCGCCGCGGTTACGCCATTGCGAGTCAACGGTGTACGCGCGGCTGACCCGGTCCGGATCACGGGTGTTCCACGCGTCTTCGGCGGCCTGGACCTTCTCG